>CAMYKD010000039.1 GCA_947258885.1 uncultured Kiloniellales bacterium
TCGATCCTGAAATTCCGGGCCCCGGCGATCAACTACGCCGCCTTCTCCGAGCAGGCCTTCTACAACGCCCGTTCCCTGCCTTTCAAATACGTGCGCTAGGGTGCGGCGAGCCCGCGCCAAACTCCTGACAAGCGCATACCAACCGGCGGGGGTCACCCCGCCGGATTGCGTTCGGGAGATCGGCGGCGGGCCCGATCGTCAGAAGAGCACCTTGGGCAGCCAGGTCGCGAGAGCCGGGAATGCGGCGATCAGGAACAGCCCGATCACCTGGATCGCCACGAAGGGCACGATACCCCGGTAGATGTCCATGGTGCCGATGCCGGGCGGTGCGACGCCGCGCAGATAGAACAGGGCGAAACCGAAAGGCGGGGTCAGGAAGCTGGTCTGCAGGTTGACCGCGATCATGACGCCCAGCCAGACCGGCGACATGTCCATCTGGAGCAGAATGGGGCCGACGATCGGCACTACGACGAAGACGATCTCGATGAAGTCGAGGAAAAAGCCCATGACGAACATGACCGCCATGACCAGCAGCACCGCGCCGAACATGCCACCGGGCATGGTGTTGAGCACGTCGGCGACGATTCTCTCGCCGCCCAGCCCGCGGAACACCAGCGAGAAGACCGAGGCGCCCAGCAGGATCAGGAACACCATGCAAGAGATCTGCATGGTGCTGCGCATGACGTCGGTCAGGATGCCGCTGCGGTAGATCCGGTCCAGGCTGACGACCAGGCCCCAGAGCAGCACGACACAGAAGCCGCCGGCGACGAGCGCCGCGATCAGGTCGCCGGTCGGAATGACGACGCGCTGCATGCGCAGGTCGAAAGTGCCGGTGACGAGCACCAGCCCGACCACCGCCGAGCCTGCCAGGAGGACCGGGCGACGCACCGAGCGATCGATTCGCTGCGCGGCCAGCAGCATGGCCCCGACCGAACCGACGGCGGCCGACTCCGTCGGCGTGGCGATTCCGAGCAGGATCGACCCCAGGACCGCGACGATCAGGATCAACGGCGGCACGAGAACGCGGACGACGCGACTGCCCAAGCGCTCACGACCTTCCAGCCTCTCCACGGGGGGACAGCTCCGCGGACGCAGCAGGCCCATGAGCAGAACCCAGAGCATATAGAGCCCGACCAGCATCATGCCCGGCAGGAACGCGCCGGCGAAAAGATCGACGACCGACACCGGGTCGGGCGCGAAGTTGCCCTTGGCAAGCTGGGCCTGGGTATTGGCGCCCTGCAGGATGTCGCCCAGCAACACCAGCACGATCGACGGCGGAATGATCTGGCCGAGGGTTCCCGAGGCGCAGATGATGCCGCAGGACAGCGGCTTGCTGTAGCCGACCTTGAGCATGGCGGGCAGGCTCAGCAGACCCATGGTGACCACCGTCGCGCCGACGATGCCGGTCGACGCGGCGAGCAGCATGCCGACGAAGATCACCGAAAGGCCCAGTCCGCCGCGCAAGCGGCCGAACAGCAGGCCCATGGTCTGCAGGAGCTCCTCGGCGATCTTCGAGCGCTCGAGCATCACGCCCATGAACACGAAGAGCGGTACGGCAACCAGCAGCTCGTTGACCATCACGCCGAAATAGCGTGACGGCAGGCCGCCGAGGAAGCTCAAGTCGAACACGCCGAACAGCCAGCCGGCGAATGCGAAGAGCAAGCCCGAGCCGGCCAGCGTCAGGGCCACCGGATAACCGAGGATCAACAGACCGCAGGCCGCCGCGAACATGATCAGGCTGAGGATTTCGCCGAGCACGGCCGGGTCCATGGTCAGAGCGCCTCGTGCTCTTCCTCGACCGGCATGAACCCCTCCCGGCCGGCGAGCGCCAGGAGGCTGCGCCCGGCCAGCGCCAAGCCCTGCAGGCCGAGCAGCACGCAGAACGCCAGGATCACGGTCTTGAGCAGGAACAGCCCCGGCAGGCCCCCGGCCTCGCGCGACTCCTCGAGCTTGAACCAGGACGCCAGGACGTATTGATAGCTGACCAGAAAGACCACGACGACCAAGGGCAACAGCAGGACCAGGGACCCGAAGAGGTCGATCACCGACTTGTAGCGGGGACTCGCCGTGCCGTAGATGATGTCGACCCGGACGTGGCCGTTGTGCAGCAGGGTGTAGCCCGCGCCCAGCATGAAGACGATGCCGTGCAGCCAGACGTAGGATTCCTGCATCCAGACCCAGCCGATCGCATAGATATAGCGCAGAATCACGACGATGAATGCGATCAGCACCATCGCCAGCGTAAGCCAAGCGACCCCGCGGCCGATCACGTCGTTCAGGCGGTCGACGAAACGGACGAAGGCAGCCAGACCTGCCAAGAGGTTTGCCCCTCTTCGGTAACCGGCCCCCCGGCGGGCCCCGCTATGCGCGCCAGCGCGCCGCCGCCCGCCAGACCAGCGGCAGGATCGCCGCCGCCAGCATGACCTTCAGCAGATCGCCGAAAACGAACGGCAGAAAGCCGGCGGCAAGGGCGGCGCCCAGCGGACCGCTCGCCCCCGTGGCAGCGATGTAGGCTTGGCCCGGACCGGCATAGAACAGCGCGAGCCACGCCAGGCCCGGCAGATAGATCGCCAGATTGCCGGCGAGCATGGCGAGCGCCGTCAGCGGAACGCTTCGGTCCCACCCCAGCTCGGCCAGGTAGCCGACGAGGGCGGCAGCCAGCACGAATCCAGCGATGAAGCCGCCGGTCGGACCGGCCAGGACCGCCGGGCCGCCCGAAAACTGAGCGAAGACCGGCAGGCCGAACGCGCCCTCCATCGCATAGAGCAGCAACGTCGCGGCGCCCAACCGCCAGCCGAAGGCGATACCGACAACCAGCACCGCAAAGGTCTGCCCGGTGACCGGCACCGGCCAGAGCGGCACCTGCACCTGCGCGCTGAGCGCCACGAGCAGGCTGCCGCAGACCGCGAGGATCGAGTTGCGCAGCCAGGTCCGGGCCGCATCGCTCGGCCAGAGCGTGGTTGCCAGGGTTGCCCTGGTGATGGATTGCGAGAACAAAAGCCTCTCTCCTTTCTGCGCGACGAACCCAACACAGCCGTTGTCACTCGCGCGGTGATTCCTGCGCCGCGGGACGGCGCCCCGGAGCCCCATCTCAATACGGTAACGGACTCTGGCTGCCAAGTCCAAACGCGGAAGCCAACCCCGCGTGCGACCGGGGCGAAGGAAGCGTCGGATGCGGTCGTCGGGATTCCGAGGGGGGTTAGCCGAACTTGTCCGTCTTCGGGAAGCCCTTGGGCGGCAGGCGGCCGGCCTGGGCGCGCTTGCCGATCCAGGCAGTCAGGTCGGTCTCGGTGCGCGTGCGCCCGCCGGAGGTGGTCCAGGACAGACCGTCGGCGAGAGTGAAGGTATTCACCGCCCAGAGACCGCCATCCTTGTACTTCTGCAGGATCACGCCGCGCCCGCGGGTCATCTCCGGCAGTTCCTCCAAGGGGAAGACCAGGAGCTTGCGGTTCTCGCCGATGACCGCGACGCTGTCACCAACAACCGGCGAGCAGGCGGCCGCCTCCTCGCCCTCGGCCAGGTTGAGCACCTGCTTGCCGTTCTTGGTCTGGGCGATCACCTCGTCCTCGGGCACCACGAAGCCGCGGCCGGCGGACGATGCCACAAGCAGCTTGCGCTCCGGCTGGTGGACGTAGAGCGCGACGATGTCCTGATCGTTCGGCAGGTCGATCATCAGGCGCACCGGCTCTCCGAAGCCGCGGCCGCCGGGCAGCTTGTCCACGCCGATCGTGTAGAAGCGTCCGTTGGTGGCGAACATCAGCAACTTGTCCGTCGTCATGGCGCGCAGCGCGAAACGGCCGCGGTCGCCCTCCTTGTACTTGGCGTCGGAGACGTCCTCCTGGTGCCCCTTCATGGCCCGGATCCAGCCCTTGGCGGAGCACAGCAGGGTGACCGGCTCGCGCTCGACCACGGCCTCGAGCGGCACGACGACGTCGGGCGGCGCGTCGCCGATTTCCGTGCGCCGCCGGCCGAGCTCGGTCTTGGGGCCGAAACGCTGCTTGATCTGCCCGATCTGCGCCGCGATCACGCCCCAGCGCCGATCCTCGTCCTTGAGCAGCTTCTTGAGGTCGGCGCGCTCCTCGGTCAGCGCCGCGTGCTCCTTGCGGATACCCTCCTCCTCGAGCTTGCGCAGGGCGCGCAGGCGCATGTTGAGGATCGCCTCGGCCTGCACGTCGCTCAGCTCGAAGCGTTTCATGAGGATGGCCTTGGGCTCGTCCTCCCCGCGGATGATACGGATCACCTCGTCGATGTTCAGGTAGGCGATCAGATAGCCATCCAGCACCTCCAGACGCCGGGCGATCTGCTCCAGGCGATAGCGGGTGCGGCGCAGCAGCACCTCCTGGCGGTGGTCGAGGAAGGCCTGCAGCACCTCCTTGAGGCTCATGACCCGCGGCGTGTGCTCGGCGTCCAGCACGTTCATATTGAGGCTGACCCGCGTCTCCAGGTCGGTCTGGCGGAACAGCGATTCCATGAGCACGACCGGGTCGACGTTGCGGCTCTTGGGCTCGAGCACCAAGCGGATCTCGGCGGCCGACTCGTCGCGCACGTCGTTCAGTACGGCGAGCTTGCGGGCGGCCAGGAGCTCGGCGATCTTCTCGACCAGACGCGACTTCTGCACCTGGTAGGGAATCTCGGTCACCACCACCAGGTAACCGCCGCCCTTCAGCTTCTCGCTATGCCAGCGGGCACGCACGCGGAACGCGCCGCGCCCGGTCTTGTAGGCCTCGACGATCGACTCGCGGCCTTCGACCAGCACGCCGCCGGTCGGGAAATCCGGCCCCGGCACCAACTCGACCAGCTTTGCCATGGTCGCCCTGGGATGCTTGATCAGGTGGACCAGCGCGTCGCACAGCTCGGCCAGATTGTGCGGAGGGATCGCACTGGCCATGCCGACGGCGATGCCCTGGGCGCCGTTGGCCAGCAGGTTGGGCAGGCTGGCCGGCAGGACCACCGGCTCCTCTTCCGCGCCGTCGTAGGTCGGCCGGAAGTCGACCGTATCCTCGTCGATACCCTCAAGCAGGGCCATCGCGGCCTCGGTCAAGCGCGACTCGGTGTAGCGCATGGCCGCGGCGTTGTCGCCGTCGACGTTGCCGAAATTGCCCTGGCCGTCGATCAGTGGGTAGCGCAGCGAAAAATCCTGGGCGAGCCGCACCAGCGCGTCGTAGATCGACTGGTCGCCGTGCGGGTGAAACTTGCCGATGACGTCGCCGACCACCCGGGCCGATTTCTTGAAGCCCTGGTCCGGGTTGAGGCGCAGCTGGCGCATGGCGTAGAGCAGGCGCCGGTGCACCGGCTTGAGCCCGTCGCGCACGTCGGGCAGCGAGCGCGCCATGATGGTCGAGAGGGCATAGGCCAGATAGCGCTCCTCCAGGGCATCGGAGAAACGTACGGTCCTGATCTCGCCGGCCGGTTCGGTATTCGAGGACGAACTCATGGATCTCTTTCAAGGAACCGCGACATATAGTAGGTACGTGTCCCAGGGTCTACAACAGATTGCTGCGAAACGCCGCAAGACTGCCCGACCAATCCTTAAGGACGGGTTTCCACGGCGAAACGGGGGCGTTCAGGACCAGTCGATCCGGTCGGCGCCATGCCGGGGCCCGGGTCGACGCGGCCGCGGCGGGGCAAGGGCTGTCCCCGACCAGCAAGCAACGGATTATCACGCGAATTTCGCCGACGGCTCGTCGAGCAACTTCTCCACCGCACCGATCAGCCTTTCCGGCGCGAACGGCTTGACCAAACAGCCCGCGGCCGACAATTCGGCGAGGCTCCCGATGCTCTGCGCCTCTTCGGCGGCATAGCCGGTAACGACGATGGTCGGAACCGACCGGTCACGCTTCTTGAGCTCGAGGTAGACCTCGAGTCCGCTCAATACCGGCAACCTGAGGTCAAGTATGAGCACGTCGATGCCGTTCGAGAGCGCCTTGTCGACGGCTTCCCTCCCGGTGTGAGCGACCAGCACCCTGTGACCTTGTTCGGTCAGAAAATGTTCTACGCTCCGGACGAACTCCGGATCGTCGTCGGCCACCAGGACGACCCCTTCGGGCTTGATGGCCTCCAGCAATCGCAGGACGTTCTCCGAGTCGAAAGGCTTGCTCAAGATGTCCAAGGCGCCTGCATCGGTCGCCTGGGCCAGCAGGTCTTCGGCCCTATAGGCGGTCATCATCACGACTTTGGCGCGGGGTTTGATCTTGCGAATTTCAAGAAAGCTTTCGACCCCGTTCATGCCAGGCAGCCTGACATCCATGAAAACGACCTCGAAATCCTGTTCACGGGCTGTTCGCACGGCTTCTTCGCCGTCGAAAGCGTGTTCCACCTGGTGCCCTTCGAGCTGCAAAAGGAGCGTCAGACCTCTCGCGAAATCTCGATCGTCGTCGACAACCAAGATGCTAAGCGACCTCATGAAGCCGTCCTTTGTCGGCCGGTGTTCAACGGCAGCCAAAGCGTGAACTCCGCACCCTGGCCCGCTGCGCTGGAGACCTCGATCCCGCCGGCGTGCTGTTCCATGATCTGTTTGACCATGGGAAGGCCGAGGCCGACGCCGAAGGATTTCGTGCTGAACAACGGCTCGAAGATATTCTCCACATTCTCCGGCGGAACGCCGGGGCCGGAATCCCGGATCGACACTTCAAGCCGCCCTTTCGCCGAACGAGTGGCCACGCGCAGCAGGCGTTGGCCATTTTCGCCGTTGCCCTTCTCCTCGCATTCCGCCTTCGGTGCCATGGCATGGCAGGCATTGTCGATTATGTTGAGCATAACGCGGCGGAAACGCTGCTGGTCGATCGCAAGCTTCACCCCGGCCTGGAGATCCTTGTCCAAGACACTCCCCGATGGAAGGTCGTATTCGTCCAGCACCTCCGCCAGCCAGTCATCGACGGCCGTCAACGTCAAATTGGGCTCGCGGTTGCGCGTGTAATCGAGCAAATCGGCTATAATCGCATCGCAGCGCCCGATACTACGGTCGATAATGTCGAGTGATTCCTTCGTCAGAGACTCCCCGTCGACCGCAAGCTTCCTGACGACGGCAACGGAGTTGCGCATGGCGCCCATCGGGTTGCGCAACTCGTGGCTGACCGTGGCGGTGAGCTGGCCGAGGGTGGCGAGCCGCTCACTGCGCACGAGTTTCTCCTGGGCCGCGCGTAGCTCCGCCGTTCGTGCCTCGACGCGTTGTTCCAGATCGGCGTTCAAGAGCTGCAATTCGCGTTCGGCCTGCTCCACCTGATTGAGCGCGGCGCCGATTTGCCGGGTGGCGTACCTGAACGCAAAGGCGCCGACCAGCACGATGATCGCCGCCAGGGGCACGAGAAACCAATTTCTCCGGAACTCGTCGGCCTCCTGATGACGTTTCGCGTCCGCGAAGGCGATGGAATGCAACCTCTCCAGCTGACCGAGGAACAGCCTGAGGGCCCCTACAATCTCCAGAAATCGGGCGCGGGCGGGTTCAACCGGAGGCGAGGCGTCACCCGAACCTTGGGCCAGCGTATTGTAATAGTCTTCGATTCTCTTGAGCGTCTTCTCGAAGTCCGCCCCGCCGTATGCACGCTGCAGATCCTGAATCGACAAGAGCTCCGCGCGAATCACATGAAAGCTGCGTTCCAGATGCAACACCTTCCGGCCTTCATACGGAGTCCGGCTGCCGCTTATCGGTGATGCCCGGGAAGGGAAGTTCGAGGCCTGTCTCTCGAGTTCGAACAGCTCTTCCTTGATCCTGAACGCGTGCTGGATCGTTCCAAGATGGAAATTAGCCGACCTTTCCTTAAGAGCATCAACGTGTATTTCGTGCCAAATGAACAAACAAGATACAGATATTAATGATACAAGTATAATTGTCGCCATAATATAGATATATTGCCTTATTTTATTATACCTCAACATTGATATCGACCGTTCTATTTATCCGTCAATTTGGAATTGCGGAAGATTTTGCATAACTCTACCAAGTTGCGAGAAATCTTCGGCGCGTGCCGGCAGAAAGCCCCCGGCCCCCATGCGACGGAGGATTTCGGCGTGGCGATCCTCGGCCGGCGAAAGCTTGAGAAAGGCGTCTCTTAGAGCTATCCGAAACGCTTTGCTAAGGCCTGGCCGCATTGCCCAGACGTAGTCCGCGTAGGGGGGCGTCTCCCAGACGATCCTTACCGCGCCCGGCGCCAGTCGCCCGTCGCGGAGCATGCTGTCCACGATCTCGGCATTGGCCGCGCCCAAATCCACGACGCCGTCACGGACCCACGCCGCGGTTCGGTCATGAGCACCGGAGTAGCGCACCGCGCCGAAGAAGCTTTCCGGCGCAATTCCCACCTCCTGCAGGAAATAGCGGGGCATCAAATGCCCCGAGGTCGACAGATCGGAGCCGAAGGCAAAGGTCCGGCCCTCGAAATTCGCGACCGCCGCGCCCGGCGTCTCCGGGCCGGCCAGGAAGTAGGTGGTGAATTTGGCATCGACGTCGCGCATGGCCAGCGGCACGGCGCCGTGTTTCATATGGGATTGGACGAACGTCACGCCGCCGAAATAGCCGACGTCGATTTCGCCCTCCCCGAACAGTTCGAGCAGATCCGCATAGTCTTCCGGAATCTGCAATTCCAGCTTTGTATCCAATTCTTCGGCAAGGTATGCCAGTAAGGGCTCGTATCTCCGGCGCAGCGCCTTCCTGTCGTCATCGGGAAGGACACCGACATTCAACACAGAGGGAGCCGTCTCTTCCTCTTCGGGAGAACACCTGACCAGGGAGAGCAGCAGGCCAAGAATCAAGAGATTGCAGAGTCGCCTTCGCAAAATAGGCAAAAGTCCAAACCGTAAACGTAGAGACCTTAAGTTGCAGAAAAAGACTGTCAGCTGCCGCACACACCCCACTCGGGACCAAGCAAGCCGACAATCGAACCCGGTGCAACCGATCCTTAACTTGCCCGAATATAGCACAAACCAGCTATAGATAAACCGAAAATCCAACCGTCCGATTGTTAGGCCAAGGCCACCTTTGCCAAGAAATCTCGGCGAAGTCGCGAATTCCGGATGCAAGGCGAACCGCTCCGGCGGCAATCCGTTCGGCCGGCCGCGGCCGGACCTTCGCTGCGCCCAGCCCTCAGAACCGGTCGATCCGGTAGGGCGCCATGTCGAGGCGCGGGGCGCGGCCGGCCACCAAGTCGGCGACCAGGCGGCCGGTCTTGGCGCCCAGGCCCAGGCCGCAGTGGCCGTGGCCGAAGGCGAAGAAGGCGTTGGCGTGGCGCGGCGAGGCCGAGATGACCGGCAGGGAATCGGGCATCGAGGGCCGGAAGCCCATCCAGCGGGTCGCACCGCCCGCCTCGAGCCCGGGCAGCCAGCGCCGTGCGTGGCGCGCCAGAACCTCGGCGCGGCGCCAGTCGGGCGGCGCGTTCAGCCCGCCGAGCTCGACCGTGCCGGCGAGCCTGAGACCGGTTTCCAGCGGCGTGCAGACGAAGGCCCGCTCGGAGGAATAGACTGGCAGGCGCGGCAAGACGCCAGGGGCGGGCAGGTGCAGGTGGTAGCCGCGTTCGGTGTCGAGCGGCGGCCGGCTGCCGAGCTGAGCGCTCAGCGGCTTGGACCAGGCGCCGGCGGCGACGACCACGGACTCGCAGGGCCGGCGGCCGTGGTCGGTGAGGACCGCGCGCGGGCCCGCCGCGCCGAGATCGAAGCCACGCGCCTCCTCGCGCAGCAACCGGCCGCCGCGCTGCTGGAACGCCTCGGCCAGAACCTGGATCAAGCGGAAATTGTCCACGACGTGTGCCACCTGCGGATAGAACACCGCGCGCGGAAAGATCGGCGCCAGGGCAGGTTCGAGCTGGCGCAGCTCCTCGGGGGCCAGCACTTCGAAGCGGACGCCGCGCCGACGCTGCAGTTCGAGCATCGGCGCGGCGCCCTGGAACCCCGCCTCGCTCTCGTAGACGCAGACCCAGCCGGTCCGGCGCAGCATGTCCCCGGCCCCGGCCATCTCCAGCAGCGGCTCGAAGGCCTCGACCGACCCGTCGTGCAGGGCGGCGAGCGCGATCGAGATCTCTTCGACCCGCCGCGCCCTGCTGGCGGAGATGAATCGGAGCAGCCAGGGCGCGATGCGCGGCAGGTAGCCCCAGCGAACCCGAAGCGGCCCCGAGGGATCGAGCAGCATGCCGGGCGCCTTCCACAGAATGCCCGGGGTGGCCACCGGCACGACCGACTCGGTCCTGCCGGTCGATCAGGGTGACCCGGTGCCCGTCGCGCAACAGCTGGAGCGCGCAGCACACGCCGACGATCCCGGCGCCGATTACCGCAATGTCCTTGGCGGGGCCGGCGTTCATTCCCCCCCTCCGGTCAGCGCCTTATCCCGTCGCATTCAGCTAGAACCTCCGCCGCCCCGTCCGCGCCAACCCTTCCACCAGGCCCGCGCCCGCCGCCAGCGTTCGCGCACCCAGGGCACGTCGAAGAACATGACCAGCAGGCCCAGCGGGATCATCCAGAAGCCCAGTATGGGCAGGAACCCGAGAACGCCCCCGGCGACGAGCGCGAGGCCCAGAACGATTCGAAAGATCCTGGGGGCGGTGACAGTCGACCGGTAGTAGTGACTGGGTTTTTTCATATGTTCGCATGCGATTCTAAGTACTTACATTGATATCAACGGTCCTATTGAATTGATAGACTATTCAGGGCCGCTGGTCGTCATTGAATGGCCTTGCGCGCAGCTTAGCGATAATATGACGGCAGACCAGCCCGGGCATCGTGGGCGGGCGGGGAGTGAAACATGTCTGCTGTCATATCGACCAGAGAAGAGCTGTCCCGTATGAGCAAGGAACAGCTCATTTCGGACCTGGTCGGCCTGAGGCGCCGGATCCGGAGCCTGGAGGCGGAGCAGGTCCACTACGAGCAGGCCGAGAAGCTGCTGAAGGAACGCGAAGCCGAACTCAGAAGGGCACAGACGATGGCCAGGATCGGCGTCTTCGTCTGGGACGACGGGACGGACCGCTGTGCTGACGGTATTTCGCGATATCACGGACCGCAAGCGTTCGGAAGAAGCGCTACGTGAGAGCGACGCCAGGTTCCACGAAATTCTCGAGGAATCGCCGGTTTCGTTGTGGGTCGAGGACTGATCGGCTTTGAAACGCATGTTGGACGGATTGACCGAACAAGGCGCCGAGGACCTTTCCGACTAATTTCGCGAGCACCCCGAGCAGCTGCGCGAAGCGTATGATCTCCCGGAAGTCGTCTATATCAGCCGAGAAACGCTCCGGATTTACCGTGCGCCGAGCAAACAGGAGCTGCTCGACATCATGGGTAGCGACCATGTGAACCCCGAGGATCTGGAGAGCTTCCGCAAACAGCTCTCACGGCTCTTCTCCGGAGCCCGGAGCAACGCATACGAAGCGAACGAGATACGGACATCAGTGGGCCCAGGTCTGTGGCAGGCGATGGCCGACCCGGGGCAGCTGGAGGGGGCCGAGACCGCACTCCGCGATCACAAGGCGGTGCACGACGGAGCCGGAATGATCAACAAGCCGTTCCACAGAAGCGAACTGGCCCGGAAAGTGCGCGCCGCTCTCGACGGCGGCTGATCCCAGGCGACCGACACTCCGCGGACAGGTCGTCACCGTCCCTGGAGCCGGCGACCCTGGGCTGTCAAATCACATTTCCTTGCAACATAGGCCGCGCATGGCAATAATCTGTTTATATTAATACTATATAGTTAAGCACATTGGAAAACCGGAGCAGGCGAGAACCGCGAGACCCGAAGGGAGTCAGGATGGCGAGGATACTGCTCATCGACGACGAGGCGGACTTGCTGGAAGCGATGCATGAAGCGTTGTGTGCCGCTTCCCACGAAGTCACAGCGGTCAGCAATGGCAGCTATGTCGTCAGAGGGGATACCGGGGTCGATTTCGATGTGGTGATCACGGATATCATAATGCCGGAGACCGAGGGCATCGAAACCCTGACATACCTGAAACGGCACAATCCCGGGATACGGATCGTCGCCATTTCGGGAGGCGGCAGTATCGGTGCGACCTTTCACCTGCGTATGGCGGAGCGCCTGGGCGCCTTTCGCACGCTCGGCAAGCCCTTCCCTCTTCGGGCCCTGCTCGAGGCGGTCGAAGAAACGTTGAGCCAGGACGACGCGGCCGAAGCAGAGGGGCCCGCGCCCTCCCCTGCAACACTACGCCGCGATCCTCAAAGCAAGGCCGGCTAGGGCCACGACCGAGACCGCTCAGGATCGGGTCTTTACCTGTGGCGAATCTATGGAACGTCGTCGCCCAACTCTTCCCGTATCCTGCTCGCCAACTCGGTCATACGGAACGGCTTGCTGATGACCGGAAACTCGTCCTGGTTCACCAACTCCGGGCGCCCGGAGGTCACTACGATCTTCAGGTCGGGGCGCTTGGCAAGCACGTCCCTGGCCAGGTCGACTCCGCTCACCCCGCCAGGCAACACCATATCGGTGAACAAAAGGTCGACGCTTTCGTTTTCCGCCAGGGCCGCAACCGCGGAGCGCGCGTCCTGGGCCTGAATAACCAAGAATCCGAGCGTCTCCAGCAACAGCGCGGTGGAATTGCGGACCTCGGGTTCATCGTCCACGACCAGTATCGTCTTACGGTCTTGCGGACGGTATACCATCGGTTTCGCGCCCTCATACCTTTGGTATCAGTCAACTTGCCGACCCGAGCCGCCACTCGGACAGGCTGGCAATCCGCTTCGTCAGTTAGGCGTTTTGAATAACGCCGCTGGACTAGCAACGCAACACCTTGCTCCAGGCACGGCCCCTAAGCTTCATATCTTGGCGTGGCGGAAACAGTCGACGGTGTGATCATTGACCATACCGACCGCCTGCATGAATGCATAGCAGATGGTCGGGCCGACGAAACGGAACCCTCTGGTCTTCAAGTCCTTGGACATCGTCTTCGACTCCGGGGTTTCGGCTGGGACCTCGCTAGCGGCGCGCCAACGGTTGACAATCGGCCGGCCATCGACGAAGCCCCACAGGAGACCGGCGAAGCCGCCCTCCTCGCGCTCCATGACCTCGAGCCAAGCCTTGGCGTTGTCGACGGCGGCCCGGATCTTGGCGCTGTTGCGCACGATGCCGGGATCGGCCTTGAGCGCCGCCATCTTGTCCGAGCCGTAGCAGGCGACCACCGCGGGATCGAAGCCGTCGAAGGCGGCGCGGTAGGCCTCGCGCTTCTTCAGGATGGTGATCCAGGAAAGCCCGGCCTGGGCGCCTTCCAGGATCAGCATCTCGAAGAGCGCCCGGTCGTCGTAGAGCGGAACGCCCCACTCCCGGTCGTGATAATCGATATAGATCGGCTCGCCCCCGACCCAACCGCAGCGGATCCTACCGTCACCGGTCACCCCACCGGCCCCGCGCCAACGACTAGCGGTTCGGGAAAGCGCTCGGCCAAGCGCCGGCGCGGCTGCGGCAGGGACCGATCCTGAGGCGCGAACACGAAACGCTCCAGGAAGAAGCCGGTCAATTTCAAGCCCTGCCCGACCTCCTCGGGCCCTCCGCCGCCACGCCTCGCCAGGAAACCGGGCAGGGCGAGCAGCCGGTCCCGATAGGGCTCGCCGGCCGCCAGCGACACCGCGCGGCCGGTCCTCGGGCTGACGTAGGCCAGCTGATCGTTGGCGCCGCCGGCCGCACAGGATCCGAGGTCCAGACCGAAGCCGAGCTCGGCGAGCAGCGCCAGCTCCCAGCCGACATAGGCCTCGGCCCAGTGGCCGCCCTCGAGCGCCACCAGCAGCGCCAGGAAACCCTCGTAGCAGGCCGGATGGGGCTCGCGCTCCGACAGGGCCCGCTCGGAGACCGCCGCCGCGGCGGTCAGGGCCGCCAGGCGGTCCGCATCGTCCATCAGCCGGGCCGCGTGGCTCGCCTCCAGCTCGCAGGTATAGCTGCCCAGGTGATCGGCGAGCCGCGCTCTCCACGTGGCCGCGACCCGGTTGCCCGGCTGCAGCACGCCGCGCGCCCGGCGCCCCTGGCCGCCGCGCACAAGGCCCGCGTGGCGGCCGTGCGCGCGGGTCAGGAGCTGCACCACCGCAGCCGCCTCACCGTGCGGTCGCGCGCTCAAGACAATGCCCTGGTCCTGCCATTCCATGGTTCAACCTGCACCAGATCACGCCTCGAAGTCGAGGCCCCAGTGGCGGTAGCGGGCCGGATCCTCGAGCCAGCCCGCGCGCACCTTGACGAAGAGGAAGAGGTGCACCGGGCGCCCCAAGGTCTCGGCCAGCTCGGCCTGCGCGGCCTCGCGGACCGCCTTGATGGTCCGCCCGCCCTTGCCGAGCACGATGGCCTTCTGCGAATCGCGCTGGACATAGATGGTCTGCTCGAGGCGCAGGGCGCCGTCCTTCCGCTCCTCCCAGGACTCGGTCTCGACGGTGAGCGCGTAGGGCAGCTCTTGATGCAGATCGAGGAACAGTTTCTCGCGGGTCACCTCGGCCGCCAGGAGCCGCTCCGGCAGATCGGAAAGCTGGTCCTCCGGATAGAGCCAGGGCCCTTCCGGCAGCGCCGCGGCGAGATGGCGCAAGAGGTCCGCGACCCCGTCTCCGGTCAAGGCCGAAATCATGAAGATGTCCTCGAAGATCCCTTCGGCCTGGAACCGGGCGGCCAGTGCCAGGAGCTTGTCGCGCTTGATCGCATCGATCTTGTTGAGGGCCAGGATCGACCGCCGGCCCTGGGTCTTCAACCCCTCGATGATACGCGCGGTATTCGAATCGGGTTGCTTGACGGCCGCATCGACCACCAGCACCAGGAGATCGGCGTCCTCGACGCCGGACCAGGCCGCGGCCACCATGGCCCGCTCGAGGCGCCGCTTGGGACGGAAAATGCCCGGCGTGTCGACGAACACGATCTGGCTCGCGCCCGCGATAGCGATGGCCCGGAGCCTCGCGCGGGTGGTCTGGACCTTGGGCGTGACGATCGAGACCTTGGTCCCGACCAGGCTGTTGAGCAGGGTCGACTTGCCGACGTTGGGCGCGCCGAGCAGCGCCACGAAGCCGCAGCGCGGCGGAGCGGCGGCCTCGCTCACGGCCGTGTCCCGCGCGGACCGGTCCGTCTCATTCGTCGACACCGGCGAGCCGCGCCAACAGCCGGCTGGCCGCGACCTGCTCGGCCAGACGCTTGGACCGGCCCGCGCCCTCGGCCGGAGCATGACCGGCCACAACCACCTCTATGGTGAAGATCGGTTCGTGCGGCGGTCCCTCCCGGCGCGTCTCGCGATATACCGGCAACGGTAGCCCGCGGCCCTGGGCCCATTCCTGAAGCGAGGTCTTGGCGTCCTGGGGCGGGGTCCGCTCGGCCTCCAGCAAAGGGGTCCAGCGCGGCTCCACGAAACCCCGCGCCGCCACCAGTCCACCATCCAAGTAGAGCGCCCCGATCACCGCCTCGCAAGCGTTGGCCAGCAGCGCCGGATTGGCGCTTGCCCCGGCCTCCCGTTCGGCCTTGGCCAGTATCAGGAAATCGCCCAGAGCGAGGTCCCCGGCAACCTCCGCCAGGGTCTCGCGGCGCACCAAGGCCGCCAGGCGGCGCGCCAGGGCACCCTCGGCCTCCTGCGGAAAGCGGGCCAGCAACCGGTCCGAGACGATCAACGCAAGGACCCGGTCGCCCAGGAACTCGAGACGCTCGTAACTTTGCGCCGGCTTGCCCGCGGCGCTCGGGTGGGTCAACGCCTCGCGCAGCAGACGCGGCTCCTCGAATCGGTGGCCAAGGCGCTCGGCCAGATCATCGAGAGCGCCGTCGGCCGGGCGGCCGGACTCGTGTGCCGTCGCCACCACCCTACTCTATGCCGTTGAAGATCCGGCTCCAGCGGATCGTCGTCGGCCAGCGCCAGACCTGCCAGAACGACGCCTTGCCGTTTTGCGAGAAGAACAGGAACTCGGCCCGGCCGACCAGGTTCTCGAAGGGCACGAAGCCGACCGTGGCTCGACTGTCTTCGCTGTGGTCGCGGTTGTCGCCCATGAAGAAATAATGCTCGGACGGCACCACGAACTCCCGGGTGTTGTCGTAAGGCTGGGCGTCGCCATCTTCCCAAATCAGATGCTGGCGCCCGTTGGGCAGGGTTTCCAGGTATTCCCTGACCTCGATCATACGGCCCGCGAAGCTCGGCACCGAACGGGTCTCGAGGAGTTCGCGCACCATCGCCTCACCGTTGATATGGAGCACGCCCTTCTTGACCTGGATCCGGTCGCCCGGCAGACCGATCAAGCGTTTAATGTAATCGGTCTCGTTGTCCTTGGGCAGCTTGAACACCACGACATCGCCCCGTTCCGGCTGGTCGGCCAGGACGCGGTCGGAGAAGAGCGGCAGGCCGAAAGGCAAGGAATAGCGGCTGTAACCGTAAGAGAACTTGGACACGAAAAGATAATCGCCGACCAACAGGGTCGGGATCATCGATCCCGAGGGGATGTTGAAGGGCTCGTAAGCGAAGGTCCGTACCACCAGTGCGATCAGCACCGCGTAGATCACCGTGCGCAGGGTCTCGCCCCAGCCACTCGTTTTCCTGCCTGACATCAAGCCTTCCATTATGGTTTTGAGTTCCTTGGCCTTCCGGCTGAACGGCGACACTTCGCCTCGTACTCGAATTCCGGCCGCCGCGACGCACACCGGCCAGCCCGATCACCCCCCCTGGCCGGGTACCGCGGAAATGATAACGATCGCCTGCGCCAGGGGATAGTCGTCGGTGATCGTAATGTCAATTTGCGCCGACATGCCCGGGGGCGTGATCTCCTCGAGGCGCCGCAGAGCACCATCGGTGAGCGCCATGGTCGGTTTGCCGCTGGGCAGATTGACCACGCCCATGTGCAGCCAGTGGACGCCGCGGCGCGGCACACCCGTTCCCAAGGCCTTGGCGCAGGCCTCCTTGGCGGCGAAGCGCTTGGCATAGCTGGCCGCCCGCGCGGCGCGGCGCTCGGACTTCTGCCGCTCGACCCCGGTGAAGACCCGCTGGACGAAGCGGTCTCCAAAGCGCTCCAGGGTCCTTTCGATCCGGCGGATGTCGATCAGGTCGTTGCCGAGGCCGATGATCATCCGTGGTCAACCGATCGCGG
The DNA here is from genome assembly GCA_947258885.1 of uncultured Kiloniellales bacterium. Taxonomy (GTDB): domain Bacteria; phylum Pseudomonadota; class Alphaproteobacteria; order Kiloniellales; family JAKSDN01; genus CAMYKD01. Next base: position 17,005 of record CAMYKD010000039.1, read on the forward strand.
CCCAGGCCGCTGCCCGTCTGGTCGCCGGCGCGGAATGGCATCCTTGGTCATTGGGGGTCCTCCTTGCCGCGGAACTGCTCGGTCGAGAGCTCTGCAGGATGAGCGGCCTTCGCCCTCTGCCGGCGCCGCAGGACCATTCTGCGGATCCGCCACCGCCGGGCCCGCTGGTATTCCTCTACGAGGCGGCGCATCGGCAGGAAAAAGACCACCCAGGCCATGATCGCGGTCGGCATTCCGCCGACCGTCATCGGCCACAGCACCTGCATGGGATGGTCGCGAATGTAGATGAAGGTAAGTTGATCCGGAAGGTCGCCGCTCCCTTCCAGACCAAGCAGCCAGCGTCCGAAGGTATATGCCCACAACCAGATCAGCGGGAAGGTCCAGGGGTTGCCCACCACGGTGCCGATTCCCGAAGCGATGAGGTTGCCCCGGATCAACAGCGCAAGAAGCATCGCCAGCAGAATATGGAACCCGATAAACGGGGTGAAGGAGACCGCCGCGCCGCAAGCGAATCCAGCCGCTATCCGGTAAGGCGTACCAGGCAGACGCCCCAGCCGGTGCGCGACGTACCTCATGGAGCGCCGGAAACCGGTGGTCGGCCAAAGCACTTCCTTGAGCTGGCGGTGGAACGGCAGGGGAATTCGTCGTTTGAACATCTTGGGCGACGACCCCTAAAGCGCTCGACCGAACATGTTGACCATCGTCCAAGACCGTTGCAGATACGCGAACCCGGCCGCTCAGGCCCGAGCCCGTTCGACCGAGGTGATGACGGGCGTCGCGCGCAGCGCGGCTATGATATTGGTCAGATGCTTCACATCCGTGACCTCGACATCGATCAGCATCTCGAAAAAGTCGATCGACCGGTTGGTGATCTTGAGATTGCTGATGTTTCCCTGGTTCTTTCCGATGATGGTCGACAAAGAACCGAGGCTGCCCGGTTCGTTGGCCACAACCACGTAAAGGCGTCCGAGCAGGTGGTCGGCCTCGCCGACAACGTCCCAGGCCAGATCGACCCAGCGCTCGGGGGTATCCTGAAACCGCTCGAGCGTCTCGCAGTCGATCGTATGGACCGTCACTCCCTTGCCTGTCGTCACGATTCCGACAATGCGGTCCCCGGGCAAGGGATGGCAGCAGCGGGCATAATGCACCGCCATGCCGGGAATCAGTCCCTTGATCGGTACCGCGGAATCCTTGCCCTTGCTTTGGCGCGCCCGGGCGCGGCCGATCGGAACGATGGTGTCGCTCTTCTTGCTGTCCTTCACGCCGGGGAAAACGGCAAACAGCACTTCGCGGGCCGTGCGATGGCCTTGGCCCACCTCCGCGTAAAGGTCGGCCGCGGTTTCGCAGTGAAACTTCTTGCGCACGCCCTCGATCGCCTTCTCGGTGAACTCGTAGCCTTCCTGTCGGAACGCCTTCTGCAGCATCTGCCGGCCGAGTTCGCCGTACTGCTCGCGCTGTTTCATGCGAACGAAGCGCCGAATGCGGGATTTGGCCTTGCCGCTGACGACAAAGGTTTCCCAATCGGGCGACGGGGTCTGAGCCCGAGAGGTGATGATGTCGACCTGATCGCCGTTCTTGAGCAGCGCGCGCAACGGCACCATGCGGCCGTTGACCTTCGAGCCGACGCAGGTGTCGCCCACCTCCGAGTGCACCGCATAGGCGAAGTCGACCGGAGTCGAGCCGCGCGGCAAGGCTATCAGGTCGCCCTTGGGGGAAAAACAAAAGACCTGATCCTGGAACATCTCGAGCTTGGTGTGCTCCAGAAACTCCTCGGGGTTCGAGGCGTGCTCCAGAATATCGAGCAGTTCGCGCAGCCAGCGGTATTGGCGACCGTCGACCTGCTGGCTGGCTTGCTTGTACTTCCAATGGGCGGCAACCCCGAACTCCGCCACCTCGTGCATTTCGCGGGTACGGATCTGCACCTCGACCCGCTGGCGCTCGGGGCCGATCACACCGGTATGCAGCGAACGGTAGCCGTTTGGCTTAGGCGTCGAGATGTAGTCCTTGAACCGGCCAGGGACCACCGGGTACCGGCTGTGCAATATGCCGAGAGCCTGGTAGCATTGGTCGACCGATTCGACCACTACGCGAAATGCCACGAGATCGGAGAGCTGCTCGAAGGCCACGTTCTGGCGCTGCATCTTGCGCCAGATCGAGTAGGGCGACTTGACCCGGCCAGAAACCCAGGCCTCGGTCCCGTCCTCGGCCAGCGTGCGCTTCAGTTGGCCGACGATCTTGTCCGGCAGGTCCTCTCCCGTGCGCTTCAGGAACTCCATGCGCGCCTGGATCGAGTCCCGGGCATCTGGGTTGAGCTGGGCGAAGGCCAGGTCTTCGAGCTCGTCCTTGAAGCGCTGCATGCCGATGCGCTCGGCCAGGGGCGCATAGATATCCATGGTTTCGCGCGCTATGCGGCGACGCTTGTCCGGCGACTTCACGCTCTCCAGCGTCCGCATGTTGTGCAGCCGGTCGGCCAGCTTCACCAACAGCACCCGGATGTCCTCGGACATGGCGACGACCAACTTGCGGAAGTTCTCCGCGTGCTTTGTCTGCTCGGACTGCAGTTCGAGGCGGGAGAGCTTGGTCACGCCGTCGACCAGTCTCCCAATGTCCTTTCCGAACTTCTGCTCGACGTCTTTCAGGGTGGCTTCGGTATCCTCGACGACGTCGTGCAGCAGGGCCGTGATGATCGTGTTGTCGTCGAGCTTGAGGTCGGTCAGGATGCCGGCGACCTCGATCGGATGTGAGAAATACGGATCCCCCGACTCGCGTGTCTGCGAGCCGTGCACTTTCATGGCATAGACATAGGCGCGGTTGAGGGCATCCTCATCCGCGTTCGGATCGTAGGATTTGACCCTCTCGACAAGCTCAAACTGCCGGATCATGACGTGCCATTGCGACGGCCCTCGCCACCCTGCTCCACAGGTTCGAGAGTACGCCCGGCAAGACCCGCCGCCAAGCTGCCAAGCGACGGGGTTTCAGGGGAAAATCTGAGTCGCTGTTCCTCAGACCTTGGCCTCGTCGTCAGCCGGAGCACTGTCGGCTTCGGGCTCTCCCGTCTCGGCGCCGCCAGGCCCGACATCGGCCTGTTGCGCCTCCTCGTCGTCACCTTCAACGGCGAGCGCATCTTCGACGGTGAATCCGTCGGCGAGCAGGTCTTCGCCGTCTCCGACCTCAGCCGTATCCAGCTCCAAGCCCGGGATGCTCGGCACATCGAACTCCGGGACATCCTCTTCCGGTTCGTCCATTTCGACATGCTTTTGCATGCTCTGCACCAAGGATTCCGCGAGAGTCCCAAGGTCCGTGGTCTCCTCCGCGATTTCCCGTAGTGCAACCACAGGGTTCTTGTCCCGGTCTCGTTCGACCGTCAGCTGAGCACCAGAGGTGATTTCGCGCGCTCGTTGAGCGGCCAGCATGACCAGATCGAAACGATTGGGGACCTTGAGGACACAGTCTTCGACAGTAACACGCGCCATGGGGCAAGAGCTCCAGTGGTTGTCCCAAAACAGGCCTGACTTGAAGGACCATGGAATATATGGGCGCCGCCCCGCCAAGACAAGGCGAATCACTGGGATATTTCAGTTTTTCCCGGGGCCTTGCCGGCAATTCAGGGCTCGGCGGCAGCCTCGATCGTCCACGCCGTCCGACCTGCCGGCAGGCGTCTGACCAAGCCGGCGGCACTTAGGCCGCTCACCGGATGGCGCCAGTCGGGAGCCAACTCGGCTAGCGGCAGCAGAACGAAAGCCCGTTCGGCCAGGCGCGGATGGGGCAAAATGGGCGATGCACCCGGGGCGCTGACGCATCCGCGGTATGCCAGGAGATCGAGATCGAGAACACGTGGCTCGTTCGCCCGATGCCGCACCCGACCGAAGTCGGCCTCGATCCGGTGCAGCCGTTCGAGCAGTTCAGCCGGGGCCAGGTCCGTCGCCACCTCGGCCACGCCGTTGACGAACCGGGGCTGATCGGAGGGCGGCATCGGTTCGCTCTCATACCAGCGCGAACGGCGCAACACCCGCAGCCCGGCGGCGTTCAATGCCGCCAGCGCGGCATCGCAGGTTTTCCGAGGCGGCCCGTGTTCAGGGTGCGGAAGGTTGGCGCCGATACCGATGAAAATCACAAGATCGTTTGCTCCTCGCGATCGCCCTTGCGGCGATTATGGAAACGCCTACATAGCACATTGTCCGGGCACATTATCCGGCGGCTTGCGGGACGGGCCGCCAAGTGGTAACCCCTCGTGTCGCTCGCTCCCGGTCTTTGGGTACCGCGGTAATTGTTGTACTTGTCAATGTGATTATGTGGAAAGGGTAGTGATGAAATTCCATTCGCAAGAACGCGTGGGGCTGTTCATAGATGGTGCCAATCTTTATGCCACGGCCCGCGCGCTGGGCTTTGACATCGACTACAAGCGCCTGCTGGATCTGTTCGAGACCCGCTGCCGCTTGGTGCGGGCTCTCTACTACACGGCTTTAGTGGAGGATCAGGAATATTCCCCGATCCGCCCCTTGATCGACTGGCTCGACTACAACGGTTACACCATGGTGACCAAGCCGACCAAGGAGTTCACCGATTCCTCGGGTCGTCGCAAGATCAAAGGCAACATGGACATCGAACTGGCCATCGACGTGATGGAGATGGCCGAGCATCTGGACCACATCGTCCTGTTCTCCGGCGACGGCGACTTCCGCCGGTTGGTCGAGGCGATTCAGCGCAGGGGGCGGCGAGTTACCGTCGTATCGACCGTGCGCTCGCAGCCTTCGATGGTTGCCGACGAGTTGCGACGGCAGGCAGACCGCTTCGTCGATCTCGTCGACCTGCAGGCCGAGATCGAGCGGGCGCTCCCGGCCGACCACCCCCGCGCACGCGGCCGCGAAGACCTGAACAATCCGGTCGACGATTACGAGGACGACGAGGAATACTACGAGCCGGAGCCCGCCTGACGAAAACGGCGCCGGGCGATGAATGGTGACGTGTCGGCTGCCCCTGATCACGACTGTCCGCTGTGTCCCCGTCTTGCGGCGTTCCGTTCGGCCAATCAGCAGGCCCATCCCGACTTCTTCAACGCCCCGGTACCGTCGTTCGGCGGCACCGGGGCCCGGCTGCTGATCGTCGGCCTAGCGCCGGGCCTCAAGGGGGCCAACCGCACCGGACGGCCCTTCACCGGCGACTATGCCGGCGATCTGCTCTACGCCACACTGCTCAAGTTCGGCTTCGCCAGGGGCCACTACAACCGGCGGTCCGACGATGGCGTTCGACTCGCAGACTGTCGCATCACCAATGCCGTTCGCTGTGTCCCTCCGGAAAACAAGCCGCTCACCGAAGAGATTGCGATCTGCCGCCGCTTCCTCGAGGTGGAGTTGGCCTCGCTGGAACGCCTCGAGGCGGTGCTTGCCCTGGGCGCCATCGCGCACGGCGCCGTGTTGGGCGCGCTGGGTCTGCGCAAGGGCCATTACCCCTTCGCCCATGGCGCGTTGCACGAGCTTCCGAATGCCCCGCTGCTCGCGGACAGCTATCACTGCTCTCGCTACAACACCAACACCGGCCGTCTCACCGCGGCCATGTTCGAAGCGGTCTTCACCGAGTTGAATAACCGCCTCGGCTAGCTCTTCTCGCGCATGAGGCGTGCCTTTTCCCGGCTCCAATCTCGCTGCTTCTCGGTTTGGCGCTTGTCGATCTTGCGCTTGCCGCGGGCGATGCCCACCTCGACCTTGGCGATGCCGCGCGGATTGAAATAGAGCCTGAGCGGAACCAGGGTATAGCCTTGGCGCCGGATCAAGCCGAGCAGGCGATCGCGCTGGCGGCGGTGGAGCAGCAGCTTGCGGGGCCGTTTGGGTTCGTGGTTGAAGCGGTTGGCCGCCTCGTAGATCGGTATGTTGGCGTTCAGCAGGTAGAGCTGGCCACCCTGCTCGCCCGCATAGGCCTCGACGATCGACGCGCGCCCCTGGCGTAACGACTTCACCTCGGTGCCCGTCAGAACCAGGCCCGCCTCGAGGCTGTCCTCGATGAAGTAGTTGTGACGTGCCTTGCGGTTCTGGGCGACGAGCGTATCAGCGCCCTCTTCCACACCCGGACGCGGCCTCGGCCCGCTAGTTGATCAGGCCGGCGTGGGCCATCGCTTCACGCACCTTGATTTCGGTCTCCTGCGAAACCGCGATCAGGGGTTGGCGGACGATATCCCGGCACTTGCCCAGCAGGCTGGCGGCGAATTTGACCGGCGCCGGGCTGGTTTCGACGAACAGCGCCTCATGCAACGGCATGAGCCGGTCGTTGATCGCCTGTACGGTCCCGATATCGCCGCCCTGCCATGCCTCGTGCAACTCCGCACAAAGCCGCGGCGCCACATTCGCGGTCACCGAGATGCAGCCGTGACCGCCCTGGGCCAAGAACGGCACCACCGTCGCATCCTCACCCGACAACTGCGTGAAATCGGGGCCGATAGCTCGCCGGGTCTTGGCCGGCCGGGCCAGATCGCAGGTCGCGTCCTTCACGCCGACGACATTCGGCAGCATAGCCAAGCGTGCCATCGTCTCGACGCTCATGTCGACCACGCAGCGGGGGGGGATGTTGTAGATTATGATAGGAATATCGACCGCATCTTGGATCGACTTGTAGTGCTGGTAGAGGCCTTCCTGAGTTGGCTTGTTGTAATAGGGCGTGACCACCAGGGCCGCGTCGGCACCCGCCTGTTTGGCGTGGCGGGTCAACCTGATCGCCTCCTCGGTGCAGTTCGAGCCCGTGCCGGCGATGACCGGAACCCGGCCTTTCGCCACTTCGACGCAAAGCGAGGTGACCCGCATGTCCTCGTCGTGGGAAAGGGTGGGTGATTCGCCGGTCGTGCCGCAGGGCACGACCCCGTTGCTGCCCTGTTGAATCTGCCACTCGACGAAGTCCTGAAAGGCCGTTTCGTCCAACTCGCCGTTGGCGAAAGGCGTGATCAGGGCAGGGATAGACCCTTTGAACATCGGCCCAGACATGGCGTTTCCCCAGTCGTTTCTTTTGAGCAGGGCAATTCGCGGCGAACGCGGTTGCCCGTCTCGCCGGACAATACCCCTTCGCCCCTATGGCGGCAAGGCCGCCGCCCCCCGACAACTGCCGGCGAGACCGCAGGCGCGACCACCGGCCGGTGTCACATTTCTTGATCCATTCTGTTAATATCCCTGGTGTAGATTTTCCCGGCGTGGAAGAATTCAAACCTGGGTAGAATCGGGAAGAATTAGTGCGATATTTGGTACAGATTGTTGTCTTGACCGTGTGGGCGGCCTGTCTGACAGGCAGCGCCAGCGCGGCCAATGGGATTCTGCTCTCCGAGGCAGACCGGACCATCTACACCGCCGCCTTCGAGCAGCTCGAAGCCAGACGGTTCGAGAGCGCGCGCGAAACGGCGGCCAAGGCCACCAATGCCCTGCCGGCAAAGGTCATTTACTGGCTCGATCTGACCCGAGAGAAGACCGAAGCGGATTTTGCCGAACTGGCCCGGTTCATCGAGGAGAACCCGGATTGGCCGCGCCAGCGGAACCTGCGGCGAAATGCCGAGCGGGCCATGCCCGCCGACCTGTCGGACAGCGATCTGCTGGCTTGGTTCGAGGCGCGGCCACCCGTCACCACCGACGGTGCGCTGCGTTATGCCGAGGCCCTGAAGCGCAGCGGGAACGACGATCGGGCGGCCGCGTTCCTGCGCGAGGTTTGGATCGAATTCAAACTAACCACCAAGCAGGAAAAGGCCTTCCTGAAACAGTACGGCGGGCTGCTTCGAAAGGACGACCATATTGACCGGCTGGACCGTCTCTTGTGGCAGCGCAGCGCCAGGGCCGCGCGCCGCCAGGCCCGGCGCATCGGCAACGGCTATGTCCAGCTTGCCGAGGCCCGGCTGCTGTTGGCGTTCCGCCGTCCGGGTGTGGATCGCGCCGTCAGGAAGGTCCCGAGCAAGCTGCGCGAAGACCCCGGGTTCATCTACGACCGGGCCCGATGGCGCCGGCGCAAGGGCCGGCGGCAAGGCGTGATCGCCCTACTGGACCCGCCCCGGCCCGACGCTCCCCACCCCGAAGTCTGGTGGCCTCTGCGCCACTGGGCGGCCCGTGGCGCGCTCGACCGACGCGACTTCGCGGTCGCCTATCGGCTCGCCAGCCATCACGGTTTCGAGAAGGGGCTGGGTTTCGCCGAGGGCGAGTGGCTGGCGGGATGGATCGCCCTGCGCTTCGTAAAGGACCCGAAACGGGCCTATGACCACTTCGTTCAGCTGTTCGACGGCGTCTCGACCCCGGTCAGCCGCGCGCGCGGGGCCTATTGGGCCGGCGAAGCGGCGCGAAGCAAGGGTGACGAGGAACAGGCCGAACACTGGTACCGGCTGGCCGCGAAACATATTTCGACGTTCTATGGTCAATTGGCGGGCAAACGCCTGGGATTGCCGCCCGCGACGGCCTTGCCCCGCCCGGTCGAGCCACAGCCGGAAGATCGCCAGGACTTCGCCCGGCGGGAGCTCGTTCAGGTGGTGCGGCTGCTGGGCCAGATCGACCGGAAAAACATCCAAAGGAGGTTCCTCGATCGTCTGCGGAAAACGGCCACGACGACCAGCGATTTCTGGCTGACCGCCGAGCTGGCCCTGGAGCAGGGGCGTCCGGACAGGGCGCTGCGGACCGCCAAGGAGGCGCGCAGGGTGGGCCTGATCCTGCCGGACCACCTCTATCCCCTGCCGAACTTGCCGCACGACGACGCAATGGACCGGACCTTGCTGTTTGCGGTGATTCGCCAGGAAAGCCAGTTCTACAACGAAGTCGTCAGCGGGGCTGGCGCACGCGGCCTGATGCAGCTCATGCCCGCCACGGCGAAGCGGGTGGCAAGGAAGCTCAAGATCCCCTATCGCCGCAGCAAACTGACCCAGGATCCGGCCTACAACATGCGGCTCGGAGTCGCCTATCTGACACAGATGCTGGACCGCTATCAGGGCTCGCAGCTCCTGGCCCTTGCCGCATATAACGCGGGACCCCGCCGCGTGGACCGCTGGATCAAGCGATTTGGCGATCCGCGGAAGCCCGGGGTCGATTTGATCGACTGGGCCGAACGAATCCCCTTCGGCGAAACCAGGAACTACGTGCAGCGCATTCTCGAGGCCGTGCCTATCTACGATCTGCGCATGACCAGCAGCCAAGTCGATCTGCCGCTCGACTGGGCGACCGCCGGCTTTCCCCAACCGAATTGAATCAAGGCGGTTGCCTTTCGCGCCAGGACGCGCTTGCCTATGGGCCCAGCGTCGACAGACCGGCGCGGATCCTTTCGGCGAAGCGAGCGAGCTATGAACCACCCGGCCTTTACCGATATCGGCGCCTGCGTGTTCGACGCCTACGGTACGCTGTTCGACGTGCACTCCGCTGTCGCGCGCGGCGGCGCGACACTGGGCGAAAAGGCCCAGGGCGTCTCCGACCTCTGGCGCCAAAAGCAGCTCGAGTACACCTGGCTGCGTAGCCTGATGGACACCCATGTGGACTTCTGGCAGGTCACGAACGACGGGTTGGACTACGCCCTGGCCGCGCATGGCATCAACGACCCCGCCCTCGAGGAGTCCTTGATGAGCCTCTATCTGACGCTGGACGCCTATCCCGACGTGTCGGCCTGCCTGGGCGCTTTGCGCTCCGGCGGCAAGGCGACAGCGATTCTATCCAACGGCGCGCCGCGCATGCTGGAGGCGGCGGTCGGTTCGGCGGGGTTGACGGAACTGCTGGACAAGGTGCTCTCCGTCGAGTCGGTTGGCATCTACAAACCGGACCGCCGGGTCTACCAGTTGGCCGTCGACGCGCTCGACGTGGCGGCCGATCGGATCTGCTTCGTTTCGACCAACCCCTGGGACGCCTCGGGCGCCGCCCATTTCGGCTTCAAGGTTGCCTGGCTGAACCGCTTCGGCAAGCAGCCGGACCGGCTGCCGGGCGAAATCCCTGGCGAGGTCGCCACGCTTGCCGATCTGCCCGGACTGCTCGGACTTTAGGGCCCCAGCGACCATGGGTTCGGGGATTCCGGCGTACCGCGAGCGCTGGCTGGGCGCACAGGACGGGCTCGAGCTGTTCTTCCGGGACTATGGCGACCCTCTGGCGCCTGGAACGCCCGTGTTGTGCCTCGGCGGCCTGGCGCGTAACTCGAAGGATTTCGATCACCTCGCCGGGCGCTTGTCCGAAAAGCGGCGCGTGATCTGCCCCGATTACCGGGGCCGTGGCCGCTCCGCCTATGATTCGGATTGGCGGAACTACCGGCCAGAGGTCTATCTGCGCGACCTGATCCACCTGCTCGCGGCCTGCAACCTGCACAAGGTGGCGGTCTGCGGTACCTCGATGGGCGGCCTTCTTTCGATGGGACTGGCCGTGGCGACGCCGACCGCCCTGGCCGGAGTGATCTTGAACGACATCGGGCCCGACCTAACCTCGAGCGGCCTGTCGCGCATCCTGGAATACGTCGGGGTAGACCGACCCCAGCCGGATTGGGATGCCGCGGTGACCCACTTGAGGTCCTTGCTCCCCCGACTCGGCCTCGACAGCGACACCAAATGGCGCAGGTTCGCGGAGGCAACCTACCGAACAGGCGACGACGGCCTTCTGCACTACGACTGGGATGTCGCCCTGGCCAAGGAATTGATCCGAAGCGGGGGCACGACGCTCGACCTGTGGAAGCTCTACGGGGCGCTCCGCCGACTTCCCGTGCTCGCGTTCCGCGGCGCCCTGTCGGATGTCCTTTCGGAAGCGAGCTTTGCGCGCATGGCCGAAGTCAAGCCCGACCTGATCCAGGTGACCTTGCCCGGTGTGGGCCACACACCGATGCTCAACGAACCACAAGCGGAGACGGCAATCGATGCCTTTCTCGCCGGGCTCGACGATTGCGCCGGGAGCCGGCCCCGGGAAACGGCCAATGGTTGAGCCCGCCCAGCACCGCAAGCCGACCTTCGCCGATGTCGAGGCCGCGGCGGCCCGACTGGCCGGCTGGGCGGTCGTCACGCCGCTGCTCGAGTTCCCGGCGCTCAACGAACAGGTAGGCGGCCGGGTGCTGATCAAGCCGGAGGTCCTGCAGCGTACGGGATCTTTCAAGTTCCGCGGGGCCTACAACAAAATCAGCCAGTTACCCGAGGCGAAGCGGCCGGCCGGCGTGGTCGCCTATTCCTCCGGTAACCATGCCCAAGGGGTCGCCGCGGCTGCCCGGCTACTCGACGTGCCGGCCACCATCGTGATGCCTGCGGACGCGCCGGCCATCAAGATCGAAAACACCCGAAGCTATGGCGCCGAAGTACTTCTTTACGACCGGTACCGGGAGGCCCGCGAAGAGGTCGCCGCCGGGCTCGTCGCCCAGCGCGGCGCGACCCTGGTACGGCCCTACGACGACTCGGACATCATCGCGGGTCAGGGAACCTGTGGTCTGGAGATCGCTCGCCAAGCGGCAGCCTTGGGGCGGCGGTTGGACGCGCTTCTGGTCTGCTGCGGCGGCGGCGGCCTCACGGCCGGGTCGGCCCTGGCGTTGACCGAGTTGAGCCCGGGCACGACCATCCATACCGTGGAACCGGAAGGCTTCGACGACACCGCCCGCTCGCTCGCAGCCGGCCGGCGGGTGGCCAACGACCCCGGGCCGCCTTCGGTCTGCGACGCCCTGCTGGCGCCGACCCCGGGCGAACTGACGTTTACGATCAACCGCGGGCTGGTGACCGGCGGGCTGGCGGTCACGGACGAGGAAACCCGTGCCGCCATGACCTACGCCTTCCGCAATCTCAAGCTAGTGGTCGAGCCCGGCGGCGCCGTTGCACTCGCGGCCGTGCTATCGGGCAAGATCGAGGCTCGCGGCAAGACACTGGCGCTCACCCTTTCGGGCGGCAACGTGGATCCGCAATTCTTCGCAACAGTGATCGCCGGGTGACTCGAGGTCCCGCCGGCCGGAAATCAGGCGTGCGAAGGCTCCGGCTTGGTGCTGGTGCTCGGCTTGGCCGAACCGTTGGCTTTCGACTCGCTCGAGACATCCTGCGGGGTCGTGGCCACGGCTTTGAGCCTGGGAGCCTCCTGGCGTCGGATATGGCCTTCCACGTCGGCGCCCGGCTCGATAGCCAGGCTCTCGTGGATGATGTCGCCGTTGACCCTGGCACCCTTGTTCAGGGCGACGTTGCCCGCCGTCACCTCGCCGACCACCTCTCCGGATACCCGAAGCTCCTTGGCCAAGACCTTGCCCTCCACACGGGCGGTCTCGCCGATGGTGAGCGAGTCGCTCTTGACGTCGCCGATCAGAATGCCGTTCAGCTGTATGTCGCCGTCGCTGATCAGATCGCCGGTGATCTTGAGGTCGGCACTGATGATAGAGGGCACGCCACTACCTTTGCCGTTCGAGAACGCAGCGTCCCGGTCTTCGGGTTTCGAAAACATGCTACCTGCCTGCCTTTCTCTGACATACCTGTGTTGGTCTAGCTCTTGAAGACGTATTTGCCCGCCTTCAGAAATTTCATGGGGTCGACGGGCTTGCCGAAGACCTGCACCTCGTAGTGCACGTGCGGGCCGGTGCTGCGACCCGAACTGCCAAGCAAGGCAATTTTCTCCCGGTGGCCGACTTCCTGCCCGAGCTTGACCAGGATCTTGCGCAGATGCGCATAGCGGGTGCGGATGCCATGACCGTGGTCGATCACGACCACCCGGCCGTAACGCCCCTTCCACCCGGCGTAGACGACCTTGCCCGGCGCGGTGCTCAGGATCGGCGTGCGCATCGGTGCTGCGAGATCGAGACCGTGATGCGAGGACTTGCGCCTATTGACCGGGTCCCGGCGCGATCCATAGGTGCTGGTAATACGGAACTGATCCAGAGGCGCGGTCAGCGGCAGGGTCCGCACGACCTCCTGCAGCCCCTCCCAGCGGTCCATCTGCAAATCGAGCAGGGCGATCGATGCCCGCAGGCTATGGATCGGGTCTTCTTCGACCACATAGTCGCCGGGAATAAAGGGCCCACCTTGATCCTCGGCCAAGTCGGCCGTTTGGGCACCCGACAGCAGCCTGTTGACGTCCAGGCCGGTCATGGCCACGGTCTGCTCGAACGTATCGATGGAGAGTTCCGTGCGCTCGGACAGACGGCTCACCATCGTCTGCTGGGTTTCGCGCATATCGACGAGTCGCTGCTCAAGCCCGGTGATTCGTGTCTGCAAGTCACTACGCTCGCTTTCGAGCCGGTCGCCGCGTCCGCTTGCTTCTCCGAGCGCACCCTCCAGCGATGCGATCTGAGTGCCGAGAAAAGCCTCGCGGGTCTGCGCCTGACTCAGATGCTGCTCCAGGCGAGCAACGGCCCTGCGGAGGGCCGACTTGGCGCCCACTAGGTTCTCGCGGGCCGCCTTCGACTGTTCCAGCTGCTGGCCAAGGTTGGCCACGGTCGTTTCCAGCTCGCCGTTCGTATCCGTTACCTCGGCAAGCTCGTTATCCATCTCGTGCACTCTGCGCCTGAGGTGGTCACGGGCTTCGACCACCTCGATCGTGTCGGACTCTGCCGGTGCGAAAGTCGTGGTCACCTTGGCCAACTTGGATTCAAGCGCGGGGCGGCCATCGGCCATGTCGTTGAGCTCGGATTCGAATGCGGAGAGGCGCTGGCGCAGCCCATCGCGGGCGATCGCGACCCGGGCGCGTTCCGTCTGCGACTGCTTCAGCTGCCATTCCACGTCGGCCAATTCTTCGGCATTCAACTCGCCGCGCCCCAACAACGACAACAGGTAGGTCTGGTTGTCTTCCAGGTTGCGCGTGATGCGTGTAAATTGGTCGTGGTATTCGCTGACTTCGGTCAGAAGATCCAGGTAAGCGAGCTGATGCTGCTCGACCTCGGCTTCCTTGCCGGCGACGATCCTGTTGTGGAAGACGACGCCGAAGCTGGCGTAGGCGACCCAGGCGATGGCCAGCACCAGAGTAAGGGCGGCCGTAGTTTGCACCCGGCGCGAGACCTGCAGATAGCGCACCCGACCATCGGTGCGCACAAACAGCTCGCGGTCCATGAAGATTCGCCCGGAAAACCCCGCAATTCTTTGTTTCACGTTCAGATTTGCCACCGAGTCTGTCCTCTCTCAACAACCTTCATCTTGCCCGGCGCCAAACGGCGGATGCCGGCCCGAAGGCGGCACAAGGGCAGGCGATTTCGATCGGACTTGAATCGGCTCGCGGCCGACGGCACCTCTCCGCACCTTTGTCACGCCTTCCGGTAACTGGAACCCCTGCACTAGCAAGCTTTACTCTTTTCGGTACCCGGCGGATCCCCTGGAGAACACCGAGCCGAACTGCTTTTTCGTTCGTCCAGAAACCTAGCCAGCACTGATAACCCGGGCAAGCGTTAACTAAGATGCAAACGCTTCAAATAACGCAGACTTTCTCCTCATGCCGATCGAGATTCCAGTAAAGTGGGATAGTTATAAGAATTCATTAATCTGAAAGCCTCAGTTGCGGCCCCATTTTTGACACGGCCGGGCGCCCGACCATTTGGCGCCTGTTCAGTCGTCTCTGTCACCTGCTGTGGGCTCGAGAGCAAAGACCCGGTTCACATAGTCGACGATTTGCTGGACGCATTCGTCGATCGTGTGGCTTGCTGTATCGACGCAGAGTTCCGGTGCCACGGGCTCCTCGTAGGGGGCGGAAATGCCCGTGAAGTCCTGGATCTCGCCCGCGCGCGCCTTGCGATAGAGGCCCTTGGGATCGCGTTGCTCGCAAGTCTCGAGGTCCGCCTTGATATGGATCTCGTGAAAGTCATTGCCGGCGGCAGCACGCGCCCGGTCGCGGTCGCTCTGATAAGGCGAGATGAACGCGCTGACGCAGATGATGCCGGAATCGGCAAAGAGCGCCGCGACCTCGCCTATCCGCCGAATATTCTCCGCCCGGTCCATCGGCGAGAACCCGAGGTTGGCATTGAGCCCTCGCCGTACGTTGTCGCCGTCCAGCACGTAAACGTGGAACCCCTTTCTGAACAAGTGCTGTTCGACCGCCATTGCAAGCGTCGACTTGCCCGCGCCCGACAACCCGGTTAACCAAAGCACACCGCCGCCATGCCCGTTGCGCTGGAGCCGGCTTTTCGCGGTGACCCGATGTGCCACGCTGGTGATGTTGGTCGATTTGACGGTCAACGCCTGGCGCTGATCCGGATACCCTGCCATGGAAATAAGGCCGCCGGCGACTTTCTGACCGCCATCGAACAGAGCGAAGCGGCCGGTCTGGGCGATCGCCCGGAACTCGTCGACCGCAAGGATCTGACGGCCACGCAGGATCACTTCGGCAAAGGTGTCGCACTCGACCCGCCCACCGGCACGCTCAGCCAGCGTATCCATATCGAAAGCGCGTTCGATCGACTGGACCGCGATCCGGGCCTCCTGGGTGGCTATTCGCAGCGTGTAGGTCTTGCCCGCCCCCAGCGGCTCGGCGCCGTTCCAGACCAAGCTGGCCGGGAAAACCGTCGTCAATTGAGGCGGGTTTTCCTTGTGGCTCGCCATCTCGCCGCATTCGACATAGATCTTCTCGTCCAGGACAACGCCGACGGTGTCGCCCGCCCGCGCCACGGCGACCGGATCGTGTGCACTGGAGACCTTGATAGAGTGGACCTGTGCGTTCTTGTTGGAAGGAGAGAGCAAAAGCGTATCGCCGACCCGCAGCACTCCGGTCTCAATGCGCCCGGTCAAGAGCCGGCGCCCCTCCAATTCGCCGACGTCCTGAATCGGCAATCGGAGCGGCTGGTCCATGGACAAGGTAACGCTTTGGAAACGCTCCAATGCCTCCAGCACGCTCGGTCCACCGTACCAGGCCATGTTCTTCGATCGCCGGGCTATATTGTCTCCGTCGCGAGCCGAGACCGGCACGGCGAGGGCCGGGGCGATCCCAATCTCGGACAAGTGCCGCGACATGTCGCCGGCCACCTCGGCGAAGCGATCCTGGCCGAAGGCGACCAGATCCATCTTGTTGACCACGACGGCGACCTGGCGAATGCCGAGTTGGTGCAGCAAATAGGCGTGCCGGCGCGAATCCTCGGACACGCCCTCGGCGGCGTCGACGATCAGGATCGCGGCATCCGCGCAGTCCACGCCGCTCACCATGGTGCGCAGGAACTCTCGCGGACTCGGGGCATCGATGACCGTGCAGTCCCGTGAACCGGTCATGAAGCGGATCCGCGAGACCTCGGTGGCCTCGCCTTCCTGCCGTTTCCCGGGCGGGGGAGATCCGGTGTCGTGGAGCAGGCAACCGATGAGGGTCGACTTTCCGGAATCGACATGGCCGACCACCACGAGCTTCAAGGGCGGTTGTGCGGTCCTGGGGCTCTGGTTTCTGGGCATCGCTCTGTTATCCGGTGTCAGAGTTAGCCGCCCGAGCGCAACCGCTCCAAGGCGGGCCCGCAGCTAGAAGACGCGCCGGGAGGACTCGCGCGCCGGATAGCCTCTTTGGTCCGCCGAAGCAACTGTTTTTCGGTGTTTCGGGGCGACCGGCACCGGGGATAGACTGCCTAAAACACAAGAAGGAACTGGTGACCGTGCGCAACACGACCGCCTCCGGATCGCGAAGATACGCGGGGCCCGCGATTCTGGAGCGGGGGTTCCGTCCCTTCTTCCTGGCGGCCGGTCTCTGGGCGGCTTTGACGGTCGTCTTGTGGCTGGCCATGATCGCGGGCGTCTTCACCCTCCCCAGCGCTCTCGGTCCGGTCGACTGGCACGCGCACGAGATGCTGTTCGGGTATGGCGCCTCGGCAACCGCCGGATTCCTGTTGACCGCGATCCCGAACTGGACCGGGCGGCTGCCCGTCCGCGGGTGGCGCTTGGCCTTGCTGGTCGGGGTCTGGGCCGCAGGACGCCTGGCGGTCGCCACCTCGGCGTCGATCGGCTTGGAGGTCGCGGCGGCCATCGACGTCGCCTTTCTCCTGGTGTTCTGGGCGACCATTCTGCGCGAGATCCTGGCGGGACGGAACTGGCGCAATCTGATCGTCGCCGGCTTGGTCGGCTTTCTGGTGGTCAGCAATATATTGATTCATCTGGAGTATCTGGGTGTCGCAGAATCGGCGGCCCTCGGATTTCGCCTTGCCATCGCCGATATGCTGCTTCTGATCACGTTGATCGGCGGGCGCATCGTTCCCAGCTTCACACGCAACTGGCTCGCGAAGGGAGGCGAGACGGTCCTTCCAAGCCCATTCGGCCGGCTAGACCGACTGGCCCTGGCGACTTCGCTGGCGGCGGGTCTGCTCTGGGCCTTCTTGCCGGAGGGTGTCTTGACCGGCGTCGTTGTCCTGTTCGCCGCCCTATCCAACGGGTTGCGCTTGGCGCGTTGGCGCGGCCACAAGACCGTGGCCGAGCCGCTGGTCTGGATTCTGCATCTCGGCTACGGCTGGATCGCCGCCGGCTTCACGCTGTTGGCGGTCTCGCTGCTGACATCGGCATTGCCGCAAACCGCGGCGATTCACGCGTTCACGATCGGGGCCGTGGGAACCATGACGCTCGCCGTGATGACCCGCGCCACATTGGGTCACACGGGGCGCACGCTGACCGCCGGGCCCTGGACCACGGCGATCTACGTGCTCGTGACCGCCTCAGGCCTTCTACGCGTGGTCTCGCCGATCTTGGCAGACGTTGAAACGGCCGTGGTCGCTCTGGCTGGGCTCTGTTGGATCGCCGCCTTCGGCGTTTTCGTAGCGTTTTATGGGCCCCTCCTCGCGGGCGGATCCACCCGCCCGGGATAGGCGCAATCCGGGGAGGCCGACAGAGCGGTCGATAACATCAAAGGTACTACAGCGCCGGGCGAAATGGCCTTATACTGCCGCTTGGACTCGCAACGACAATAGTGACTGCCGGGCACACGGGCGATTTGCTCGCTTCGGATCGGACCCGGCCAACGGGGGAGGAGGCTTGCCATGAAGGTTCGCGACATGCTCGCTCAAAAGGGGGGCGAGGTGGCGACAGTCCGGCCGGATGCGACCATCGACACCGTAGTTCACAGACTTAAGGTCGAGGGCATCGGCGCCCTCGTGGTGAGCGCGGACGACGACGGGGTCGACGGCATAATTTCCGAACGCGATATCGTACGCGGTCTGCCCGAGCACGGCGCGGCCTTGCTCTCGATGAAGGCCTCCGAGATGATGACAAGCTCCGTGAAGACCTGCGCGCCGGACGACAAGATCGAGGACATCATGTCCGAGATGACCAGCCACCGCTTCCGCCACCTGCCGGTCGTATCGGACGGCAAGCTGTGCGGAATCATCAGCATCGGCGACGTGGTCAAGAACCGGCTGGAAGAGTTGGAGACCGAGACCCACGTGCTGCGCGACTTCATCGTCGGCCGCAGTTGACGCCGCGCCCGGCGGGCACCTGCCGAGGGTCATCCGGGCCCCCTGCCCAGCGCTCTCGGTCCGATCGACTGGCATGCGCATGAGATGTTGTTCGGATATGGCGCGGCGGCGATCGCCGGATTCCCGTTGACCGCAATCTCGAACTGGACTGGATGGCTGCTTGTCCGAGGTTCTCGATTGACCTTGCTGATCGGATCCTGGGCCGTCGGATGGCTGGCCGCCGCCTCCGCGTGGATCGGCTTCGGAGCGTTCTATGGACCCCTCCTCGCGGGCCGGCCCGCCCGACAACAACACCCAAGGTGCCTACGCCTCTCCGGCGTTTGCTGTGTTCGGAGCTTGGTGGCAACAGAATTGGAGACTTACGGCACTGCGCGGAATGGCCTTATACTGCCGATTGAGTTGGTGAGGGCACTGAAGATTGCCGGGCAGAGGGGCGATCCGTTCGCTTCGGACTAAGCTTGGTTGACAAGGGAGGAGGCTTGCCATGAACGTTCGCGACATGCTCTCCAAGAAGGGTAACGAGGTGGCGACAATCCGGCCGGATGCGACCATCAACACAGCCGTACGCAGACTCAAGCTCGAGGGCATCGGCGCCCTCGTGGTGAGCGCGGACGATTCCGGCATCGACGGCATCATCTCCGAGCGTGATATCGTACGCGGCCTGCCCGAGCACGGCGCGGACCTGCTCTCGATGAAGGTCTCCGAGCTGATGACAAGCTCGGTGAAGACCTGCGCGCCGGACGACAAGATCCAGGGCATCATGTCCGAGATGACCCGCCGCCGCTTTCGCCACATGCCGGTCATAACGGACGGCAAGCTGTGCGGCATCATCAGTATCGGCGACGTGGTCAAGAGCCGGCTGGAGGAGTTGCAGACCGAGACCCACGTGCTGCGCGATTATATCGTCGGCCGCAGTTGACCCCGCGTCCTGCGCGCGTCTGACCTCGACTTGTCTCGCTTAGGGTCTGGAACGGAATTATCGATACGTTTGGCGGGAGCGAAGTCCCGCCAGGGTTAGGAGCGGGCGGCGCGGTGGGGTGGGGTGCCCATGAGCCGTCCGCGACGCGGCCCTGGCGGGAATTGGCCCCGTCCCGCGGG
>CAMYKD010000040.1:0-36408 GCA_947258885.1 uncultured Kiloniellales bacterium
TGGCAGGGCCAGGCCAACGCGCCGCACTTGGGCGAGCGGATCCGCGAAAAAGCCCAGCGCTTCGCCGCCCAGATGATGGCGCTGACCGGCCGCCAGCTCTCGACCCTCGCGCGCCTGCGCGACCAGCGCCGCCGCGAGGCCGAGGCCGCCGAGCGCCAGGCCTGGCGCCAGGAGGCGCACGAAACGAAGGAACAACTCGCCCGCGGCGGCGCCTTCACGGCGGAATTGGAGCGGATGATGAAGCTGAGTGATGGGGCGGAGAGGGTGCCGGAAGATACACCGGAGCCGGCGTCCCCCGCCGCACCCCGGGCCGCAGGCGCCGGCGTGCCCGAGCCGCCGGCCGGCCCGGCCCCTGCCCTCAACCGCCGGGAGCGGAGGGCGCTGGAGCGACTGCGGAGGAAGAACGCGAAATCACGGCGCAATCGGCATTGACTCTCGCACGAAGGTAACATATATGTTACCTTATAGGGATGATCGAGATCCGGGAATACATCGACAGCGGAGGCCGCAGCCCCTACGCCCTGTGGTTCGACGGTCTCGACGCCCGCGCTGCGGCCAAGGTGGCGACGGCTCTGGTGCGAATGGAGCAAGGCAACTTGTCCAACGCCAAGGGCGTCGGGGCCGGCGTCTTCGAGTGCCGCATCGATTTCGGCCCCGGCTACCGGGTCTATTTCGGCAAGGACGGAAGCGCCCTCGTCATCTTGCTCGGCGGCGGCACCAAGAAGCGCCAGCAGAAGGATATCGAGGCCGCCCAGGGCCTCTGGCGGGAGTACAAACGGCGCAAGCGACAGGAGAGCTAGACCCATGCCCCTGACACGAGACTTCAAAGAGACGATCCAGGCCCGCGTCGCGCGCGATCCGGCCTTCCGCGAGGCGTTGCTCACGGAAGGGGTCGCGTGCCTGCTCGCCGGCGACATGGAGACCGGAAAGGCGGTGCTGCGCGACTACATCAAGGCCACGGTCGGCTTCGAGGGGCTCGGCCGGCTCACCGGCAAGCCGCCCAAGAGCCTCCTGCGCATGTTCGGCCCCGGCGGCAACCCCCAGGCCCGCAACCTCTTCGAGATCATCGCCTGCCTGCAAAGGCGCGAGGGCCTGCACCTCGAGGTCCAGGCCGTGCGGGAGACGGCGGTCGTCGTCCGGCGGTCGGGGCTGTGATGCGGGGAGGGGGTATCAGGTGATGGTTGCGAATAAAGTAAACTGTCCCTGGAATTCGTCCCTGGAATTCGATCTTTGACACTACCGGCGGCCGCTCCTGGCATCTGTTCCCGGCGTTCGAATTTTCCCGGACGGAGGCGGATTATGGTATAGGACATCGAGTCACAGGCCTGTGGGATTCGCCGATGGGACGGACACTAATGGCTAAGTCGGACCGCCGGGAAATGCCGGCTTACAGCGTCGCCGAGGCCGCGCACTACCTGGGCATTCCGGGCTCTACGGTTCGCTATTGGGCGGCGGGACGCGCGGGCGTGTCGAAGCCGGTGATCGAGGCCGCGGCGTTGCACCCGATCGTTCTGTCGTTCCTGAACCTGGTCGAACTCCATGTCCTCGGCGCCATTCGGCGGGAGCACGAGGTGTCGTTGCCCAAAGTCCGGATGGCGGTTCAGTATCTCAGGAAACAGTACAAGTCTCCCCATCCCCTGTGGAGCCACCAGCTCGCGACGGACGGTCTCGATCTCTTCGTCGACCGATACGGTCAGCTCATAAACATCAGCCGCGCCGGGCAGCTGGCCATGCGCGCGGTGCTGGTGACCTCCCTCAAGCGCATCGAACGCGACAACTCGGGCATCCCGATCAAGCTCTATCCCTTTACGCGCAGCGACATCCATCACGCGCCGAAACTCGTGGTCATCGACCCCCGTCTGTCTTTCGGACGCCCGGTCATCGCCGGGACCGGCCTCGCGACCGAGGTCATCGCGGAACGCTACAAAGCCGGGGACTCCATGGACGACTTGGCAAGGGACTATGGCCGCGAAAAAGCGGAAATCGAAGAAGCGGTCCGCTGCGAACTCGAAGCGGCCTGACGGCTTCGTCTTCTTTCTCGATCGCTCCCTGGGAAGACATGTCGTCGCCGAGGCGTTGAGGACCGCGGGCGCCGAGGTCGAGGTGCACGCCGACCGTTTCCGCGAAGACGCGCCGGATGACGAATGGCTGGACCGGGTGGGCAAGAAGGGGTGGCTCGTGCTGACCAAGGACAAGCGCATCCGCTATCGTCGCGCCGAATTCGACGCCGTGGTGCAGGCCAACGTGAGGCTCTTCGTGCTGACCGCCGGCAACGTCACGGCGATGGAGATGGGGGAAATCTTCGTCAAGGCGCTGCGAGGTATGAATCGCCTTGCCGGGAACCATGACGCGCCGTTTATCGCGCGCGTGACGAAAGGGAGCGGCGTTTCGCTCTACGACTGGCGCAAATCCAAAACCGGCCGATGATACCCTTCGAATTCTCGGAAGACTCTCGAGCTTCGGCGGAAGCAAGAACCCGGCACCGCTTCGCCGGGCTGTTCGAGACGCCGGCCGGGGCGCCCGCTCCTCTGGACGCGCGGCCGGGCGGGGCATAGCATCGTGCTCTGACATGGCAGGTGCGCCATGAGCGAGTTCGAGGAGCTGTGGGTCTGGAGCGATCCGGCCATCGCGGGAGCGCTCGGCTGGTACCGCGCGGTCGCCGGGAACCGCCGGCCCGCGAAGTTCCGGATCGCGCGGACCGTTCCCGTGACGCTTTCCCTGGAGGCGGCGTCGGAGGCGGCGCTTTGGGCCGAGCTCGAGCGGCTCACGCCTGACTTCCTCGCGCGCCTGGCGGCGGTCCGCGAGGGCGCGCCGCTCGGGCCGCCGGCCCCCGGCGCCAGCCTGCTCGAGCTCTGCGCCGCGCTGGTCCGGCGCATGCTGGCCCACTGCAACTTCTGCCGCTGGGACTGCGGGGTCGACCGGACCGCCGACGGCAAGCTCGGCGCCTGCAAGCTGGGTGCCGATACGCGGGTCTCGACCTACTTCCACCACCACGGCGAGGAGCTGGTCTACCGCGGGCGGCACGGCTCGGGCACCATCTTCTTCACCTCTGCGCTGCGCCTTCTGCCAGAACGGCGATATAAGCACGGACAAGGACAATGGCGTCGTGGTCGACGCCCGGACGCTCGCGACCATGGCCTGGCTGCTGCGTCTCGAGGGCTGCCACAACATCAACTGGGTCGGCGGCGACCCGACGATCCACCTGCATTCCATCGTCGAGGCCATCGCGCTCCTGGGCGGCGACTTCGCCAAGCCCGGCCGCGCGGACCTCGAGCGGGCCCTGGCGCCCAAGAGCGACCGCGTCTTCCTGTCGCTGCCGAGGCCGGACGAGGCCCGCTTCGAGAGCGCCTTCAACGTTCCCATGCTTTGGAACAGCAACTTCTTCATGTCGGCCGAGGCGATGAAGGTCCTGCGCCTGCTGATCGACGTCTGGCTGCCCGATTTCAAGTTCGGCCCCGGGCGCTGCGCGGTCGTCCTGGCGCGCACCCCGCGCACCTGGGAGACGGTGACCGGAAATCTCGCGGCGATCCACGACTGGGGCGAGGACCTGACGGTCCGCCACCTGGTCATGCCGGGCCACGTCGACTGCTGCACCCGGCCGGTCCTGGAATGGATCGCGGAACACATGCCGGGCGCGCCGGTCAACGTCATGGACCAGTACCGCCCGGAGAATTTCTGCGATCCCCGAAGCCCCAAATACGACCCGCGCCACGCCGCCATGGCCCGCCGCCCGAGCGGCGCGGAGATCGAGGCGGCCTACCGGATGGCCGAGGACCTGGGGATCGCGTACCAGACCATGACCCGCGAGAGGAGCCGGGCTTGGCGGCGGCGCTAACGCCAAATCTCAAGAGCGGTGACCCATGGCATATCCTTCGCCAGGCTCGGGGTAAGGAATTTTGGGGACAGTAGAATTTCGGGGACAGTATACTTATTAGATACCGCGCACGCGGATATAGGAAGCCTATTAAGTATACTGTCCGCGTAATTCACGAACCGAGGCGATCCCCATGACGAGGCGTTCCGGGCGCAACCCGGACTTGCATTAGAATCTCGATAGGGCTACGCTTCATTGGAAACGGGAAGCGGCATGGGGAAACGTCGCGTGTCATCGAGTGGCAACATTCGGCGTCAGCCGGACGCGTCGTCAGGGGGCGGCACCTGTGCGAGTCCCACGGCGCGAGACCTTGGGCGATCTCGTTCCGAGCGATCCGGTCGTACGCGCCAAGGCGAGTCCGGAGGTGCTTGGCGGGTCGCGGCGCGTCGACCTTCGAGGGCGGCCCGAACGAGAAACGACCCCAGCATGGATCCACCTCGGATGGAGAGCGGCCGACGGCGGCATGGGGGCGTTCGCCCGTGCCATCCGACCGACCGGCGACGGCGCCACGGACGATCGGATCCGTTTTTCTTCCAATCGAACCTACTCGACGGAGGGCATTCAAATGCACGGTTTTGAAATCGGAGCGCGGAAGTTCGGCGGATGGTCCCTGACGGCCTTTCTGTTCCCCGTCACGGCTCTCTCCCTTTTGGGCATAGGGCAAGGCGCCTTCGCCGCCGGGGATCCGGTGGTACCGATATCCGGTCTCAGCCCCTATCCGCCAGGGGTGGACTGTAACCTGACGCCCCAAACCGGGACTCTTTGGCGCAACAGCGAGACGGAGCCCTATATGGACGTGGATTTCGGCCGGCCTGACCGGATGGCCGCCATCGTCCACCAGGACCGTTGGAGCAATGGATCGGCGCAGAGCACGGCGACGTTCTATTCGGATGACGGGGGGATGACGTGGAACTTGAGCTCCACGCCCATCACCCGGTGTTCGGGGGGACTGCAAGACGGCCCCGAATCCTTCGACAGGGCATCGGACCCGTGGCTGACGGTGACTCCCGGCGACGTCGGCGAGTACGACGACGACGATTCGGATGGCTACGACGACGATGGCGACGACGACGGCGACGACGGGGCGGTCTTTCATCAAATGAGCTTGATGACCGACAGGCTGCCTCCGTTCGCCGGTGAGCTGCGGAGTGCCTATTCCATGCTGCGCTCCACCAACGGCGGCAAGACCTGGTCCGATCCCATCGTCGTGAGCAATCGCACGGAGTTCGAACCCGGCGCACCCTTCAACGACAAGAACTCGTTGACGGCGGATCCCTATAAAAGGAAGTTCGTCTATGGAACCTGGCAGCTCTTGAAGGATGTGCTGCCGACGGACGACAGCGCCATTCCGTTGCAGTTCTTCTACAGCGACACCTTCTTCGTACGCTCGAAGAACAAAGGGATGAGCTGGGAGCCGGCGCGCGCCATCTACAAGATCCGCGATGATGTGACCCTGCTGGCCGCTGCCGGCATCGATCCCGCCGTGACCCCCATCTTCGGCGCACAGAACATCGGCCACCAAATCGTGGTGTTGCCCGATGGTCGCTTGGTGAACGTGTCGCAGGCTAGGTTCAGCATACCAGGACCGGATTTCCTGGAACGCACCATCATCCGCTCCTTCGACAAAGGGGACACCTGGGAGCAGACGGGAAAAATCATTCCCTCGACGACCATTGGAGGGTTCGTATCTTTCGACGGCGAGCTGTTTGCCGCGTCTGGAGGAACCATAGGCAATACCACCAGGTCCGCCGGCAGCATCCCCGATATCGCCGTCAACCGAACCAATGGCCATATGTATGTGGTTTGGCAAGCTGTCGATCCCACCTTTTCGTTCATCGGCGTGTTCATGTCGATGTCCAGGGATGGTGGCGATACCTGGTCCGATCACATCACGGTCGGCGGCGGAGACCCGACGCCGGGCGGCGGTGTCAGCTTCGCGCAGCTGCCGGCGGTCCATGTCGCGGACGACGGCACGGTCGGCGTGATTTTCTTCGACGACCGCAACGACGTAGCTTGCCCGGATCTGAGCCTCACCAACGAGGACAATGCGGAGTGCTTTACCGTCTTGCCGGACGGCAGCGTGAAAGCAGGCCCGCTCGACAACGATTGGTTCTTCAAGACCTACGATCCGGACCTCGACCTTATTGCGGAGCGGCGCGTCACGCCGGAGTCCTTCGACCTGCGCCAGGCGCCGATCGCCAGAGGGTATTTCCCCGGCGATTACGTCAACTGCTCGTCGACGGACAACGACTTTGCATGTGCCTTCACCCGTACCAACAACCTCGGCCTGCCCGTGAAGGGCAGCCCGCCGGACGATGTGTTGGCATTCGAAGACGACAACCGCCAGGACATGGTCTTTGCGCGCATTCCCGGCGAATCGGTCTGCAACTTCGAGCACACGCTCAGCAGCTATGAATTGCAGCTGGCCGCAGCGGAAATCGAGATACCGAGGAAAGAGAAGAAGAAACGTCTGGAATTCCTCGAAGAAAGATTCGAAGCGGCGTGCGACGACGACGACGACGACGACGACGACGACGACGACGATGACGACGACGACGATGACGACTGATTCGCCCGTATGTGTGAGTGCATGTATGCCGTCCAGGCTCTCATTGTGTTTTGGAAAGTCGCAGGAGGACTAGGATGTCGATGAAATGCGGTAGTTTCGTTCCGAGGGCGCTTGCCGTGTCAGGAATACTGTTCGGCGCATTCCTGGTAAATCCGGCATCTCATGCCGGGCAGGCCGTGACGCTCGTGCCGGCGGAAGACAGAGATGTGCCGGAAGGGTCCCAGATCCCGGACCGGAGGGTCTATGAGACCGAAGAGAAGGTGAGGGACTACAAGGAGAAGATGAGGGCAACGTCTCCCGTACAGCGGCAAGAACAGTCGCCGCAGGACGCGTTGCCCAAGCCCAAGGTCGAACAGCCATGATGTTCGGATAACGTCCCCCTCGCCGGGGATGGACAGACCGATGATGGTCCGCTGTCCGGGGCAAAGCCGAAGGAGCCGGCCCGGACTACGGAAGTCGAGGCGCGGCCTTCCGGTGATCGGGGTCGCGAGTGACCGGAGTCGTGAATGACCGGAGTCGGGTCTCGAAGTGTCGGATTTCGGTTCGAGATGCGCGCGGCCCGGGAACATGAGAGACCCGATTGTTCAAGACCTGACGCCCGGCGGGCCTAGACTGCCGCTTGGAGGGCGCGGCCATGACCGAGTTGCTGAGCGAATCCAGGTTCCCCGTCCCGGTGGACCGCGCGGCGGTCGCGGCGGACTGGGCGGCGCGGGGGTATTCCTGCGGCCTCTTCGTCGATCCGCCGGGGCGGCAGTGGAACGGCTTCGTGCACGCCGTGAACGAGCTGGTGACGGTGGCCGAGGGGCGCCTCGAGATCGAGATCGACGGCGCGCGTCTTGCCGCCGGGCCGGGCGACGAGGTGTTCATCCCCAAGGGCGCGGTGCATTCGGTGCGCAACCTGCATGACGGCACGACGCGCTGGCTCTATGGTTACGACTGATGCTAAATCCCGGAAGCTCCGATCCAGCCGCCATGCTTCGAGACGCCGCCTCCGGCGGCTCCTCGGCATGAGGTAGATGTTGATATAATACGCCCACCTCATCCTCTGAGGAGCGTTCGAAGAACGCGTCTCGAAGGAGCTGTCATGAGTCACGCTCTTCGAGATTTGGTATTATACCTTTGGTATTACCAACGCCGGCCGGCTTCGGCCTCGTGCAGCGTTTCGCGTACGAAGGCGATGTGCAGGCGCAGATCGTAGAGCGCGTCGGCATAGGCGAGCGGCACGGAGACCTGCCTGACCTCGTTCTCGATCCGGGTCAGCTCGCCGGCCAGGCGCTCGAGGTTGTAGGCCGGGCCGGCCGCGCGGATCCGGTCGTCGACCGTCTGCAGCTCGCGGTACCAGCGGTAGATGCGCGAGCGCACCCGCCAGCGATAGGTCGGCGGCACGATCTTGAACAGCGGGAACAGCAGGGTGACCAGCGGCAGCAGCATGACCTTGAGGCGGTCGATCAGGTTGGCCGCCCAGAACGGCAGGTAGCGCTGCAGCAGGGGCGGCCCGAACTCGAAGTACTGCCGGGCCGCTTCGCTCAGGGGAAAATCGAGGTGGCGCGGCGCCGGAAACTCGCCGGGGCGTTCGAACAGGCCGCCGCCCCCGTGCACCTGCTTGGCGGCCTGCAGCAGCAGCACGGCAAGCGCCGGGTGCAGGTCGTCGCGGGCCACCAGATTGGCGGTCGGCGCGAGCAGGGCGACGTCGCGGCCGGGTATGTTGCGCTCGAAATCGATCACGCCCTCGGGCAGGGTCAGGGCGGACAGGAACCGGTAACGCCGCGCATAGGCCTCGGCCCGGGCCAGGCTCATCGGGGCGATGCCCTCGGCCGCGAGCAGCCGGGCGACGACCGGTGCCTCGGGCGAGGCGACGACGAAGGCCGCGTCGAGGCCGCCCAGCAGCAGGGCCTCGGCGGCCTCGTTGCCGCCCGCCGGCAGCAGCGTGGTGGGCGCGCCGGTCAGCCCGTTGTCGGCGAGCAGCCGCAGCGCCACCGCCCGGGTGCCGCTGCCCTCGCCGCCGGTCGCGATGCGTCCGCCGGCCAGCTCGGCCAGGCGCCGCGGCGGCGGCTCTGCGCGGGTGAAGATCCACAGGGGCTCGAAATAGAGGCTGCCGAGCGAGCGCAGCCGCGGCGCGGCCACCTCGGCGCCGGTCCCGCCCTGAACGAAGGCGACGTCGATGCCGCTTTCGGACTCCGCGAGCAGGCCGAGGTTCTCGATCGAGCCCGAGGTGCCGCGCACCTCCAGCGCGATCCCGTCGCGGGCCAGCAGTTCGGCGTAGCGCTCGGCGAAGCTATAGTAGGCGCCCTCCTCGCCCCCGGTCGCGATCGCGATCCGGCTGGGCGGCGCCGGCTCGACGAACTGATAGGCGACGACGAAGCCGGCCAGGGTCAAGACGATGGCGGGCCCGAAGATCCGCCACTGCTCCCTGGCCCCGTGGTCCGGCCGCGGGCGAGGAGTCTTGGTCATGCCGGCTCCCCGCGTCCGCGCGCCGTCTCGGCCCCGGGTTCGAGCGGCCCCCCGGCCTTTTTCCAGGCGTCGACGCCGCCCTTGATATGGCGGGCCTCGGCGAGCCCGGCCTCCTGCGCGGCCTGCACCGCCATGGCCGAGCGCTCGCCGAAGGCGCAGTAGAACACCAGGCGATGGCCGGTCGACTTGGCGAGCTCGTGCAGCAGCCCGCCCGGCCCGACGTTGACCCCGAGCTCCGGATAGGGCGCATGCACCGAGCCCGGGATGACGCCGTGGCGCGCTCGCTCGGCCCTGTCGCGCAGGTCGACCAGGACATGGTCGGGCCGGCCGAGCAGCGCTTGGGCCGCCGCGCAGTCGAGCGACCAGCCGCGCGCCTCGATCTCGTCCTGGGACAGCCCGACATGCAGGTTGGCCGGCACGGCCACGTCCATCATCTTCGGGTCGGGAAGGTCGAGGGTGTTCATGATCTCGACGTACTGCGCGACGGACTCGACCTGAAGGCGCGGATTATAGGCCCGCTCCTCGCCGATCGTGGAGACCGTGTCGCCCTTGTAGTCGTGCGCCGGGTAGACCAGGGTCTCGTCGGGCAGCCTGAGCAGCTTGCCGAAGATCGACTCGTAGGCCGCCGCCGGGTCGCCGTTCTGGAAGTCCGTGCGCCCGGTGCCGCGGATCAGCAGCGTGTCGCCGGTGAACACCCGGTCGCCCATGACGAAGCTGTAGGAGTCGTCGGTGTGGCCCGGCGTGTAGAGCGCCTCGAGGCCGAGGCCCTCGATCTCGACCTTGTCGCCTTCCGAAACGCGCATGGAGACCACGTCGACGCCGCTTTCCTCGCCCATCACGGTGATGCAGCGGGTGCGGTCCCTGAGCGCTCCAAGGCCGGTGATGTGGTCGGCGTGCACGTGGGTGTCGAGCGCCTTGATCAGCTTGAGGTCCAGCTCCGAGAGCAGCTGGAGATAGCGCTCGACCTTGTCGAGCACCGGATCGATGATCAGCGCCTCGCCGCCCCGGCGGCCGGCGATCAGGTAGGTGTAGGTCGAGGACACGCTATCGAACAGCTGGCGGAAGATCATCGGCTCGCTCTCCGCAGGGACCGGACCGTCATCATAGCGCGTCCGCCGGCCTCGTCAGAGCCCGTCTTGGCGGCAAGCCCAGCGAGCTCACGTGCGGATGCGGTCGAGCTCATCTTGTGCCGCGGCGCGCAGTTCGGGCAACTCGGCCGTGACCGTTCGCCAGACGGTATCGAGCTCCACTTGAAAATACTGATGCGTGATGACATCCCTCAGGCCGGCAAAGCCGTGCCAGTCGACCTCCGGGTGGCGCTCCCCGATGTCCGGCGGCAGGGCCTTCACGGCTTCGCCGAGCGCGATGAGACATGCGAGTATCGCCCGGTAGGTCCTGCGGTCCTGTGTTTCGATGTCCAGGAATTCCATTTCCGTCATGGCGGACAGGAAATCCTCTATGTCGTCGATGGCCGCCACGATGTCGGACAGGCGCTGCTCCGTTCGTCGCATCGCTCAGAAGACCCTGACCGCGTCGCGCTCCATCTCGGCGCGCGCGTGGGCCTTCACGGCCTTGCGCTGCGACAGATCGACCTTGAACCCGAGCAGCCTTTCTAGGTCCGCCCGGAGTGCTGCCAAGCCGGTCAGCGACAAGGGCGTGCCGCTGCGAAACTCCGCCGCCAGATCGACATCGCTGTCTTCGCCGGCTTCGCCGCGGGCGACGGAGCCGAAGACATAGAGGTGGGAGATTCCTTCCTTGGTCAGCGCGGGCTTGGCCTCACGCAGCCGCAGGATCACCTCCGCAAGCGCCGGGCCCTCGCGGGTCTCGCGCTCGATCAGCTCCTCGGCCATCCGGCCCACCAGATCCTGCAGCGTCGCACCCCTGCGGGCGGCGATCTCCTTGAGCCGCCGCTTCGTCTCCAGCGGAACCCGGGCCGAGAGGAAGGCGGTCTTCTCCATCGTGCCCTCCGTTGTCTATTTGTGCACAAGTTAACATATCTGACGCGACTCGAGCAAGCGGAAATTTCGGCCGGTTCGCCGCAAGGGACAGGGGCGCGTGGTGGCATTTCGCGGCGCTTCGCGGGCTAGCCGCCGGTCTTGCCCAGCGCGCGCCAGCCGATGTCGCGGCGGCAGAAGCCCTCGGGCCAGTCGATGCGGTCGACCGCCCGGTAGGCGCGGGCCTGCGCTTCGGCGATGGCGGGCGCGATCGCCGTGACGCCCAGCACGCGCCCGCCGTTGGCCAGGATCTCGTTCTCCAGTCCTGCCTTGGTGCCGGCGTGGAACACCATCACGTCGTCGTTTTGCGCCGCGTCGCCCAGCCCGCGGATCGCGCTGCCCTTTTCGTAGGCGCCCGGATAGCCCTTGGCCGCCATGACCACGACCAGCGCCGCCTCGTCGTACCAGCGCAGGTCGAAGCTCGATAGCACCCCGTCCGTGGTCGCGATCAGCGCCGGCAGCAGATCGGACATGAGGCGCATCATCAGGACCTGGCATTCCGGGTCGCCGAAGCGCACGTTGTATTCGAGCAGCTTGACCTCGGCCGGGGTCACCATCAGGCCGGCGTAGAGCACGCCCTTGTAGGGCCGGCCCTCGGCCTTCATGCCGCGCACCGTGGGCAGGATGATGCGCTCCATGACCTCCTGGCAGCGCGCCTCGGTCAGCACCGGGGCCGGCGAGTAGGCGCCCATGCCGCCGGTATTGGGGCCCGTGTCGCCGTCGCCGACCCGCTTGTGATCCTGCGCCGTGGCGAGCGGCAGGGCGGTTTCGCCGTCGACCAGCGCAAAGAAGCTGGCTTCCTCGCCCTCCAGGAACTCCTCGATCACCAGCTCGCTTCCGGCCGCGCCGAAGGCGTCGCCCTCCATGGCCGCCTCGACCGCGGCCTCGGCCTCGGCCAGGGTCGTCGCCACCGTGACCCCCTTGCCGGCGGCGAGGCCGTCGGCCTTGACCACGATCGGGACGCCCTGCGCGCGGAGGTAGGCCTTGGCGGCCGCGGCCTCGGTGAAGCGGCGGTAGCCGGCGGTCGGGATGCCGTACTTGGCGCAGAGGTCCTTCATGAAGCCTTTGGAGCCCTCCAGCGCCGCCGCCGCCGCGCTCGGCCCGAAGGCCTTGATCCCGGCCTCGGCCAGGCGGTCGACCAGGCCGGCGACCAGCGGCCCCTCCGGGCCGACCACCACGTAGTCGATGCGCTTGTCCCGGGCGAGCGCGATGAGGCCGTCCAGGTCCTCCGCGCCGACCGGCACGCAGACGGCGTCCTGGGCGATGCCGGCGTTGCCCGGCGCGCAGTAGAGCTCCTCGCAGAGCGGCGAGGCCGCGATGGTCCAGCACAGCGCGTGCTCGCGCCCGCCGGAGCCGACAACCAGTATCCGCATTTCGCTCCTCGCCCCTTATCGTCTGGTATCCGCCCGGCCGGTCTTGTAGCATAGCCGCGGCCGTCCATGAGCGACTTTTCTTACAGCGATAACAACGCGCCGCCGCCCGGCGGCAACCAGCCGGAGATGACCGTTTCCGAGCTCTCGCTGGCGCTCAAGCGCGTGGTCGAGGGCAGCTTCGAGCAGGTCCGGGTGCGCGGCGAGATCTCGGGCTTCAAGCGGGCCGGTTCCGGCCATCTCTACATGGCGCTGAAGGACGAGAACGCGGTCCTGGACGCGGTTTGCTGGCGCGGCGTGGCCGGGCGCCTCGCGCTGCGGCCGGAGGACGGCATGGAAGTGGTGGCGACCGGCCGCCTGACCACCTACCCCGCGCGCTCGCGCTATCAGATCGTCATCGAGTCGCTCGAGCTTGCCGGCGAGGGCGCGCTCCTGAAGCTGCTCGAGGACCGCCGCCGCAAGCTCGCCGCCGAGGGCTTGTTCGACGAGGCGGGCAAGCAGCCCTTGCCCTTCCTGCCGGAGGTGATCGGAGTCGTGACCTCGCCCACGGGCGCGGTCATCCGCGACATCCTGCACCGCCTGGCCGACCGCTTTCCACGCCGCGTCCTGCTGTGGCCCGTGCTGGTCCAGGGCGAGGGCGCGGCCGAGCAGGTGGCCGCCGCGATCGCCGGACTCAACCGCCTGACACCCGGCGGCGCGGTGCCGCGGCCCGACCTGCTGATCGTCGCGCGCGGCGGCGGCTCGCTCGAGGATCTCTGGGCCTTCAACGAGGAGGTCGTGGTGCGCGCCGCGGCGGCCTCGGAGATCCCGCTGATCTCGGCCGTCGGACACGAGACCGACACGACCTTGATCGACTTCGCGTCGGACCGCCGGGCGCCGACGCCCACCGCGGCGGCCGAGATCGCCGTGCCGGTCCGCGCGGACCTGCTGGCCGACGTGATGGACTACGCGCGGCGCATGGTGGCCGGCGCCGGGCGCCTGGTCGAGGAGCGCCGCGTCCGGGTCGAGGGCCTCGGCCGCGGCCTGCCGGACCCGGCCCGCCTGCTGGAGGACAAGGCCCAGCGCCTCGACGACCGCGCCGAACGCTTGGCCAACGCCGCGGTCAACGCGATCGCGCGGCGCCGCGCGGACCTGGCCGAATGGGGCGCCCGCCTGCCCCATCCGCGCCAGCAGATGAGGCTCGCCGCACAGCAGCTGGCGCCCGAGGGCCGCCGACTGGAGGCCGCCTGGCGGCGCTTTGCCGAGGTCCTGGCGGGGGAACTGGAGTCGCTCGGGCGGGTGCTCGAGAGCACGTCCTACAGGACGGTTCTCAAGCGCGGCTTCGCCGTGGTACACGGCCCCGAAGGACCGATTCCCCGGGCCGCCGGCTTGGCGCCGGGTATGGCGCTGGACCTGGAGTTCGCCGACGGCCGCGCCCGGGCGTCGGCGGAGGGCGGGACGCCGGGCGGTTCGGGCGCGAAACCAAAAAGTAAGACGCGGCGGGCAAGCTCGCCCGACGACGGATCTCAGGGGACGCTGTTATGAGGCTTTCGACTTTCCTGCTGGCCTTGCTTGCCGCCCTGCCGGCCTGGGCCGGCGCGCTGGAGCTGGACGGCAACTTCACGCAGGGCGGCCTGGTCTTCGGCACGACCGAGCCGGGCGCCGAGGTGTTCCTGGGCGACCGCGAGGTCCGGGTCTCGGCGGACGGCCGCTTCCTGTTCGGTTTCGGCCGCGAGGCGCCGGCCGAGGTGACTTTGCACGTACGCTTCCCCGATGGGTCTACGGAAAAGCGTACGCTCCGTGTCGAGAAGCGTACGTACAAGATCCAGCGCATCGACGGTCTGGCGCGCAAGATGGTCTCACCGCCGGAATCCGAGTGGCCGCGCATCCAGGCCGAGAACGCCAGAATCGCCAAGCTGCGCGAGGTCGACCGGGCCGAGGCCCTGTTCAAAAGCGGGTTCCAGTGGCCGGCGAAAGGCCGTATTTCCGGCGTCTACGGCAGCCAGCGCATCCTGAACGGCGAGCCCAAGCGACCGCACTTCGGCGTCGACGTCGCCGCGCCCGTGGGCACGCCGATCCGGGCGCCGGCCGACGGCGTCGTGGTGCTGGCCGAGACCGGCATGTACTACACCGGCGGTACGGTGATCCTGGACCATGGCCACGGCCTCACTTCGGCCTTTCTGCACATGAAGGACGTACGCGTGACGCCGGGCGTACGTGTTCGACAAGGTGAGATGATCGGCACCCTGGGCGCGACCGGCCGGGTCACCGGCCCGCACCTCGACTGGCGCATGAACTGGTTCGACCAGCGCGTCGACCCCCAGCTCCTGGTCGGCCCGATGCCCGGGGCCGGCGGCTAGGGTACGGCCGAGAGGATCCTTGAATTGGTCTTTGAACAGGCTCCCCCGCCGCGTCACCCGCTGCCGGAGAGCGGCATGATCGTTGACCTGGCAGACCTGCGCTACGCCTGGAAGAACGGCGCGAGGCCCCTGATCGATATCCCACGCCTGACGGCCGAGGTGGGAGAGAGGGTCTTGCTCTGGGGGCCGAGCGGCAGCGGCAAGTCGACCCTGCTCGGACTTCTGGGCGGAGTCCTTGCCGCGCAGCACGGCAGATTGCGCTTGCTGGGCCAAGACCTCGCGCGGATGCGCGGCGTGCAGCGCGACCGCTTTCGCGCCGATTACATCGGGGTCATCTTCCAGCTGTTCAATCTCGTCCCCTACCTGTCGGTCGTGGAGAACGTCACCCTTCCCTGCCGGTTTTCCCGCCACCGCAAGGCCAGAGCCTTGCACCGGTCCTCGAGCCTCGAGCGCGAGGCAATTCGGTGGCTGACGGCACTCGAGCTGTCGGACCGAGAGGTCCTGGAAAAGCCGGTCGCCGAACTCAGCGTCGGCCAGCAGCAGCGCGTCGCCGCGGCGCGGGCGCTGATCGGCGCACCCGCGCTGGTCCTCGCGGACGAGCCGACCTCCGCGCTCGACGCCGACCTCAAGGAGGCGTTTCTCGGACTCCTACTCGCCGAGTGCGCGCGCGAAGGCACGACCCTTCTGTTCGTCAGCCACGATCACTCGCTCCTACCGCAGTTCGATCGGGGCGTCGATTTCGCTGCGCTGAACCGGGCCCAGGCCCAACCGCCGCGCGATCCTGCTCCCCAAAGACGGATCGCCTAGACATGGTGGGACTCGCCCTGAAGAGCCTGCGCAACCGCCGATTCACGGCAGGTCTCACGATGCTTTCGATCGCGCTCAGCGCTGCGCTGCTCATCGGCGTCGAACGTCTGCGCCACGAATCCCAGAGAAGCTTCGCGAGCACGATATCCGGTACCGATCTGATCGTGGGCGCGCGCAGCGGGCCGGTTCACCTCCTGCTCTCCTCGGTGTTCCACATCGGCAGTCCCACCAACGCCATAAGCTGGGACAGCTACGAGACGGTCGCCGCGCTACCCGCCACGGCTTGGGCCGTTCCCATCTCGCTTGGCGATTCCCACCGCGGGTTCCCGGTGGTGGGCACCACGGCCGCCTATTTCGAGCACTATCGCTACGCCCGGGGTCGCGGCCTGACGCTGGGCGAGGGGCGGATCTTCGGCAGCGCCGACGAGGCCGTGATCGGGGTAGAGGTCGCGCGGGCGCTCGGTTATCGCAGCGGCCGGTCCATGGTTCTGTCGCACGGGACCGGCGATGTTTCCTTCCAGCGGCACGAAGAGGCCCCGTTCCGCGTGACCGCGGTCCTGCAGCCTACGGGGACGCCGGTGGATCGCACGGTCTTTGTGAGCCTCGAGGGCTTCGATGCCATGCACGCGGGGATGCGACAGGGCGCGGCGGGGTACGATCCCCTGCGGGGATTCGGGACCCGACGGTCCGGCGCCGGAGGGGCCGGGCACGCTGGCCGCGGCGGGCAGGAGAAGGCGGCGGTGGCGATCACCGCGATCCTCGTCGGCCTGAAATCGCGCGCCGCAGCGCTGCAGGTCCAGCGCTTCGTGAACGAGTACGCGGGCGAGCCTCTGGCGGCAATCCTGCCCGCCGCCACGCTGCTCGAGCTTTGGTCGGTCACGCGCGTCGCGGAAAGGGCGCTGCTGACCATCGCGGTTTTCGTCGTTGCGGTCGGCCTGATCGGGATGCTGACGACCCTGCTGACGAAGCTCGAAGAGCGGCGGCGCGAAATGGCGATCCTGCGCTCGGTCGGCGCAGGCCCGCTCCATGTCATGGCCCTCGTCGCAGGCGAGGCGGTCTTTCTCACCGTTGCCGGCGCTTCGCTCGGCGTGGTTCTCCTCTATGCGCTCCTCCTGCTCGGCGCGCCGGCCCTGCAGGCCCATTTTGGGCTGTTTGTCGAGATCGCTTGGCCTTCCGGACGCGAGCTCGGCATTCTCGGCCTGGTGCTCGGGCTGGGGTGCCTCGTCGGCCTCGTTCCCGGGTACCGTATCTACCGGTTCACCCTGGCCGACGGAATGACGGTGCGCCTGTAACAAGACGGAGACGTCCATGAAGACTCCCCTTCCGACGCTTTGCCTGGCCGCCATCCTGCTCTTTGCCGGTCCAAACCTGGCCCTGGAAACACGCGATCTCACCTGGAAGGATCTGGTGCCGCCGACAGAGCCCTTCGATGATCCTTTCGAGCGTCTCACCGAGGACCAGATCTATGATCTCGGCTTTGTGCACGAGGTTCAGAACGCGGAGGAGGACGCCGACGAGGCCGACCTACGCGACGCGAAGGAGGTGAGGCAGCAGCTGACCTTGTCGGGCGTCGATGTGAACGGCCTTCTGTCCAGGGTCGAGGAGATTCGTGAACACAGGCGCAAGCGGGCGGAAGCCATCGACCTTACCCTGAGCGGTAAGAACATCCGCATGGGCGGCTATCTTCTGCCGCTCGAATACGCCGAGGAAAAGACCACGGAGTTCTTGCTCGTGCCCTATGTGGGCGCCTGCATCCACGTGCCGCCGCCGCCGCCCAACCAAATCGTCCATGTCCATTATCCAGAGGGGTTTAGACCGGAGAGTCTGTTCACGGCGGTCCGGGTCGCCGGCAAGATGTGGGCCCGCACGTCGATGCAGTCGTTGTACCTCGTGGACGGGACCGCGGACATCCCGGTCGGCTATTCGCTCGACGCCACGAGCGTCGAGACCTACGAGAGGTAAGGGCCAACAGCCCGGGCGAAGCGCCCGGCGCCACTGGCCGGCGCCTCGACCCCACGCTCCTGGGCGGCCCGATGCCCAAATCGGACGGCCAAGCGGGCCGGGGGTCTCCGGCATGACGGCCCGCCAGACCTTGGTGTGAGGCCCCGGAAACCGACATCGACGGAATTATCGGGCCCGAGGGGAAACGTCGCTGAATTGATATGGGTCAATGTTAATGGAGGGGCTTCTACGCAGATTGGACCGTCGATGAGCAGTGGCAGCGAACCCTGGGCCTAGAGAATGCATTTTCCAAAATCTGCGGCGTGGATTCTTGCGAGCGTAATCCTGCTGGCGGGAGCATCGAGCGATTGGGTGGCCGGCGCCAAGGCCCAGACGGCCGACGAGAGTGCGGCCGGGAATCCCGACAACGAACTCTGCCTGGCCTGTCACGGCGAAGAGGGGTTCGGCATGCCCGGCGACGACGGGGAAATGCGCCAGCTGGAGATAGTCCCCGGCATTTTCGGGCAGAGCGTGCATGGGAAGCGCGCGTGCGTGGAGTGCCACAAGGACGTCACCGAGATTCCCCACCGGACAAACTTGGATAGAAAAGTCGGGTGCGTGCAGTGCCACCGGAGCCTATGGGACACCGCTCGGAAGGAAGGCAAAACGGCGGAATTCGCGAGATTGGGCGAAGTGGTGCAACAGATCGAGAGCTACATGAGCTCGATTCACGCCCGGCCCAATATCGACGACCAGTCGCGCACCAATGCGACCTGCTATAATTGTCATAACGCCCACTATATCTACCCGATCGACAGCACGGTCGGCGCTCGGTCACGTTTGGAGATTCCGAACATCTGCGGAAAGTGCCATTCCGAGGTAAGGGACGCGTATCTAACCTCGGTGCACGGCAAGGAGGTTCTGCTCAACGCCAATCCCTACGCGGCGGTTTGCATAGACTGCCATACCACACACACCATCGAATCCCCGGAAGTCGATTCGATCAAGCTTTTGATTACCCAGAACTGCGGCAACTGCCATGACGAGGAACTGGAAACCTATACGGGGACCTATCACGGGCAGGTGAGCACCTTGGGGTATGCCTACACGGCGAAGTGCTTCGACTGCCACGGTTACCACGAAATCCAAAGGGTGGCCGACCCCGCGTCGAAGGTGCACGAGAACAACCGCCTGGCGACCTGCCAGAAGTGTCATGCGGACGCGACCGAGGGATTCATCACGTTCCAACCGCACGGCGACACCGGGGACTTCGAACGCTCTCCGCACATGTGGATTGCTTCCAAGTTCATGATCGGACTGCTGGCCGGCGTATTCGCCTTCTTCTGGACGCACGCCGCGCTGTGGTTCTACCGGGAATACCAGGACCGCAAGCAGGGCAAGAACAGACCGCATGTCCAGATCGACAAGCTGCCGTCGGGCGGAAAGACGCACGTGCGGCGCTGGCCCGCCATTTGGAGAATCGCCCACTTCTTCTTCGCGGTCGCCATAATGACGTTGGTCTTGACCGGCACCTCCGTGCTCTATGGCGAAAGCGCCTGGGCGCAAGTTACCATGACGCTGCTCGGCGGGCCCCAGGTGGCGGCGTTCCTGCACAGAATTGCGGCGGGCACGTTCATTTTTCTGTTCATAGGCCACCTGGTCTATTTCTTCATCTACCTCACCCGGAACTGGAGAACCTGGCGCGTTTTCGGGCCCAACTCGATGGTGCCGAACTGGCAGGACATGTGGGACGTGATCGCCATGTTCAAGTGGTTCTTCGGCCTGGGGCCACGGCCCGTCTTCGAACGCTGGTCCTATTGGGAGAAGTTCGACTACTGGGCTCCGTTCTGGGGCATGGTGATCATCGGTGTCAGCGGCGCGATGTTGTGGTTCCCCGAAATAACCGCCTCGTTCCTGCCCGGATGGGTGTTCAATGTGGCGACCATCGTTCACGGGGAGGAAGCCTTCCTGGCCGCCGTGTTCCTGTTCTCGGTCCACTTCTTCAACGTCCACTTCCGGCCGGACAAGTTTCCGCAGGATATCGTGATGTTCACGGGCGCCATGCCGTTGGAGGAGTACATACACGAGCACACGGTGGAATACCGGCGCTTGGTCGAGGCCGGCGAGTTCGAGAAGTATCTGGTGGATGCGCCCTCGCGGCCGATGACGCTGTTTTCCAAGATATTGGGGGCGACCCTGATTCTCATCGGACTGACCCTGCTCGTACTGGTCCTGAGCGGCTTCTGGAAACATACGGTGGCCGGGTAGGGGCGCGACCGCGATTTTGTGGAGACTCTTCGATGGCAAGCATGTTCAAGGGAGAATGCCGAGCCGATTTCGCAGGGACTCGGGCTGTGCTCTCACTGGGTATTGGATTTGGTTCTAACTCGAGGTTGGCAATGAAACATCTTGCATTGAGTCTCGCGCTGGCGCTGGTGCTGGCCGGGTGTTCGGAGGAGCAGGACTCGGCTGGCGCGCCACCGGATATCGGTGCCGGCCAGACCATTGCGCAGGCCCAGTGCGTCGGATGCCATGGCTTGGACGGAAGAGGCACCGCGCCCGGGATCCCGCACATGGCGGCGCAGGACGACCGCTATCTGGTCGAGTCGTTGCAGGCCTACAAGGAGGGCAAGCGGATGCACGCGGCCCTGCGGGACATGACGACGGAACTGGGTGTCGCGGACATCCGAAATGTCGCGGGCTTCTACGCCAGTCTGCCGCCGCTCAAGGACACGGCGCAGATGCCGGAGAAAGCTGTGTCGCCTTACGACAAGGGCAAGGCGTCGGCCGGCGTCTGCGCGCGTTGTCACGGCGAAGCCGGCAACAGCACGACCGCCGGCATCCCCAGCCTGGCCGGCCAGCAGCCGCGGTACTTCGTTTCCGCCGTGCGGGCCTACCTGGACGGCAACCGCAGCATTACCGGAAAGGAGATGCTGCGTGAGTTGAGCCATGTCGATCTCGAGAGCCTGGCGCTCTACTACGCTTCTCAGACCCCGGCCCGGCGCGAAGCGCCCGCTACCGGCGATCCAGCTGCCGGCGAACCCTTGAGCGCCCGCTGCGGCGGTTGCCACGGCGCCCACGGCGTCAGCCACGATTCGGCAACGCCGAGCCTCGCCGCTCAGGATGCCCAGTACCTGGTGAGCGCGATCAAGGCCTACCGGGACCGGTCTCGCCGGCATGACGCCATGCTTACAGACAACACCGACAAGGAGATCGCGGACTTGGCCGCGTTCTATGCGGTTCAGGAATCCGCCGCGGCCGAGCGCGGGGAGATAACCGTGCAGGAGCTTGCCGCGAAGTGCGACCG
Organism: uncultured Kiloniellales bacterium; assembly: GCA_947258885.1. Taxonomy (GTDB): domain Bacteria; phylum Pseudomonadota; class Alphaproteobacteria; order Kiloniellales; family JAKSDN01; genus CAMYKD01. Next base: position 20,653 of record CAMYKD010000040.1, read on the forward strand.
GTGCCATGGACCCGAGGTCGCGAATCCCACCATGGCGATCCCGAAGATCGAAGGGCAGGACAGGGACTATCTGATTAAGGCCCTGAGGGCGTACCACGACGGCAAGCGCGGCAGCTCCATGATGCACAGGATGAGCCTGCCCTACAGCGAAGCGATCATAGAGAGCGTCGCCTCGCACTATGCAGGCCAGCCCGCGCGGTAGGCCTTGACCCGATGACCTCCCCCGGGACGCTCGCTCGGCCCGGGGAGTTCGGTCATACCCCCGGCCGATCGAGGTCCTCGTAGGCCGCCCGGGGCCAGCGCTTGTGCAGCCAGAGCCAGTCCTGCGGCCGTTCGCCGATCCATTCCTCCAGCAGGCGGTTGAGCGCGGCGGTCAGCGCCGCCACGTCGCGCTGCCGGTCGCCGGTCGCGGGCCGCTCGAGCGGCGGATGGAAGGTCATGCGGAAGCGGGCGGCGCCCAGGCGCTCGATGCGTGCCGGCACCAGCGGGCAGTCGAGGGCGAGCGCGAGCTGCGCCGGACCGGCCGCGGTCATGGCCGGGCGGCCGAAGAAGTCCGCCTCGATGCCGTCGTTCATCTTCTGGTCGGCCAGGATCCCCAGGGTGCCGCCACCCCGGAGCAGGGCGATCGCCTGCTTGGCGCCCTCGGCGCCCTTGGGAATGCGCGCGCCGCCGGCCACGCCGCGCAGGCGATCGATCAGGGAACGCACCAAAGGATTGTTCGGCAAGCGCGCGATCCCGACCAAGTCGACGCCGAGCCGGCAGGCGACCACAGGCAGGACCTCCCAGTTGGCCAAATGGCCGGAGACCAGGATGCCGGGCCGCACCTGTTCCTGCACGGGCGGCGGCCCGCTCAGGTCGATCACCTCGACCCGGCCCGAGGCGGGCGCGGTGATGCGGCCCAGGTGCGGGTACTCTGCCGCCGTGCGGCCCAGGTTGTCCCACATGCCGCGCACGACGGCCTCGATCTCCGGCCCCGGCTTGTCCGGGAGGGCTAGGCGCAGGTTGATCCGGGCCCAGCGGGTGACCGGCAGGTACGGCCCGATCGTCCGGCCGAGCCAGCCGCCCAGGTTCGAGGCCGTGTCCACGGGCAGCAGCCGGAACAGCCCCAGGCCGAGAACCAGGCCGAGCGCCTCCAGCGGATAGCGGAGCGCGCGGCGAAACCGCCGAAAGCGCGCCGGCTCAGCCATGAGACGGCAGCCGCGCCAGCAGGCGGTCGAGAGCCCCCGGATCGCGCCAGGCGACCTCGACCGGCAGCACCTCGACGTGTTTCGCCAGGTCGGCGGGCAGCCGCACCCGGTCCTTCTCCGTCGTCACCGGCAGGGCGCGCAACGCCCGGGCGCGCTCGATCAGGGCCTCGATCTCGGCGGGCCGATAGGGGTGGTGGTCCGGGAAGGAGCGGGTTTCCGCCAGCTCGGCTCCGAGGCCGGCCAGCGTCGCGAAGAATTTCTCGGGCCGGCCGATCCCGGCGAAGGCGAGGAGCTTGCGCCCGGCAAGATCGGGTGCACCGGGCGCCGGGGCCAACTCCGCCTCCAGGATCGGCAGCCGGGGACCCAGGCGCCGGGCAACATCCTTGCGATCCTCGCCCAGCAGGATTAGGGCGTCGGCCCGGGCCAGGGCGGGCACGGCTGCTTCGCGCAGCGGGCCGGCCGGCATGACCTTTTCGTTGCCGAGGCCGTAGCGGCCATCGATCACCAAAAGCGCGAGGTCCTTCTCGATCGACGGGTTCTGAAAGCCGTCGTCCATTACGATCACGCCGGGGCTTTCGCCGGAACCCTCGCTGGGGGTGTCACGGGCGATGGCGCGCGCGCCGGCGGCCCGGTCGCGGGCCAGCCAGGTCGGCGCGTCCGCCGCGAGCAGCAGGGCCTCGTCGCCGACATCGAGGGCGCCGTGGCGCGCCGGGTCGACCCTGAGCGGTCCGGCGGCCCAGCCGCCATAGCCCCGGGTCAGGAAATGCACGGGCGTGCCGTTTGCCGCGATACGCCGGGCCAACGCGCGCGCCACCGGCGTCTTGCCCGCGCCGCCGGCCACCAGGTTGCCGACGCAGACGACCGGCAGGCCGCAGGCGACCGGCGTCGCGAGGGCGCGGCGCAGGCCGCCCGCCAGATCGAAAACCGCGCCGAAGGGCGCCAGGACCCGCGCCAGCGCGCCCGGCTCGGACCAGAAGTCAGGGGCCCGCATGACCGACGGTCTCCGGCGCCGGGGCGGGCTCCACCGCGGTCTGGCCGCAGCGCCGGTCGGCCTCGGCCGTCAGCGCGTTCAATCTCTCCTCGAGCAGCAGGCGCAGGCGCTCCAGCTCCGCGTCGTCGGCCTGGCGGGGCACCGCGATCGGCTCGCTCCAGAGCACCACGCCGCGCGAGAAGGGCAGCGCCAGGCAGAAGCGGTCCCAGGTTCCGAGCAGGCCCCGCCGGCTGACCGCGCCGGTTACGGCAAGGAGCGGCACGCCGCTCAGCTGCGCCGCCTTGATCGCCCCGCCCTTGGCCCGCATGTTCGGCCCGCGCGGCCCGTCGGGCGTGATCGCGACCACGGCGCCGTCCCTGACCAGCTGGGCGATGCGGCGCAGTGCCTCGGCGCCGCCGCGCTTGCTCGAGCCCTCGACCGTGGCGATGCCGAACTGCGCGATGCCGCGCGAGATCAAGAGGCCGTCGCGGTGTCCCGAGACCAGGACATGGACCGGCGGCCCCGGCGGCTTGGCGGCCAGCATCATGGCCAGGCGGCCGTGCCAGAAGCAGCCGATGAAGGGCCGCCGGCCCGCGACGAAGTCCCGGCTCGAAGCCGGACTCTCGACGCTCCAGCGGGTCGTGCGGTGGACCAGGCGGATATAGCCGGCCGCGGCCCAGGCGAGCGCCGCCTGCAAGGCGCCGAGGTCCAGGAGGCGCTTTCCGAGGTTCATAAGGCGCGGGCGCGCGCGCCCGCCGCCGCGGCGGCGTCCTCTTCAGGAAGCTCCTGCCCGGCGAACTGCAGGGCGTGGAACCGCGCGTAGCTGCCGCCGCGCGCCAGCAGTTCTGCGTGGCTGCCCTGTTCGGTCACGCGGCCCTCTTCGATGACGCAGATCACGTCCGCGTCGACCACCGTCGACAGGCGGTGGGCGATGACCAGCGTCGTGCGCCCGGCCATCAGGCTTTCCAGCGCGCGCTGCACCTGGCGCTCGGACTCCGTGTCGAGCGACGAGGTCGCCTCGTCGAGCAGCAGGATCGGCGCGTTCTTCAGCATGGCCCGGGCGATCGCGATGCGCTGGCGTTCGCCGCCGGACACCCTGGCGCCGCGCGGCCCGACCAGGGTGTCGTAACCCTCGGGCAGCGCGGCTATGAAGTCGTGGGCGCCGGCGTGGCGGGCCGCCTCCTCGATCTCCCCCTGGCCGGCTTCGGGTCGGCCATAGGCGATGTTGGCGCCCACGCTGTCGTCGAACAGCAGGATCTCCTGGCTGACCAGGGCGATGGACCCGCGCAGGCTCTCGAAGGTGACCTCGCGCAGGTCCTGGCCGTCGATGGTGACGCGGCCCCGGTCCGGGTCGTAGAAGCGCGGGATCAGGTTGAGCAGGGTCGACTTGCCGGCGCCCGAGGGGCCGACCAGGGCCACGGTGGTGCCGGCCGGCACCGCCAGGTCGATGCCGTGCAGGGCCGACTTGCCCTCGCCGTAGGCGAAGGCGACGCCTTGGAATTCGATCGCGCCGCCGGACACCTGTAGCGCGCGGGCGCCGGGCGCCTCGCGGATTTCGGGCTCCCGGTCCATCAGGGCGAAGACCCGTTGGGCGGCGGCCAGTGCCTCCTGCAGGTTGGCGTTGAGCCTGGCCAGGCGCTTGACCGGCTCGTAGGCGAGCAGCAGGGCGAAGATGAAGGCGAAGAAGGAGCCCGGCTCCTTGACGCCGCCGATCACCTGCTGGCCGCCGTAGACGATCACGGCGACGATCGCCAGCCCGCCCAGCAGCTCCATGATCGGATGCAGGGCGCCGCGCGTCCTGGCGCCCTTGAGGTTGAGCCGGAAGACCTCGTCGATGGCCTGCCGGGCGCGATCGGTCTCGTAGGCCTCCATGCCGTAGGCCTTGACGTGGCGGAAGCCCTGGAAGGTCTCGTCCAGCAGGGTGGTCAGGCGTCCGACGCGCGCCTGCGTGCTGCCCGAGACCTGGCGCATGCGTGCGCCGATGCGCACGATCGGCAGGATCGCGGCCGGGAAGGCGAAGGACGCGATCAGCGCCAGCAACCAGTCCTCGTAGACCATCACGCCGGCCAGAGCCGCGGCGGTGAGCGCGTCCTTGCCCAGGCCGGTCAGCGTGTTCGATACCGCGCCGCGCAGCAGATTGACGTCGTTGATGAAGCGGGCGATCAGCTTGCCAGGCGCGTGCTCGTGGAAGAACGCCAGATCCGCCCCCATCAGGCGCCGGAACAGGTCGAACTGCAACTCGGCGACGATGCGCAGGCCGACGAAGCTCATCAGGACCGCCTGGCCGTAGGCGGCGAGGCCCTTGGCGGCGAAGACGGCGAGCGCGATCAATGCGATGGGCCACAGCATCGCGGCCTCCTTGGCGACGAAGATGTCGTCGATGATCGGCTTGATCAGCTGCGTGAACCCGGCGGTGCAGGCGGCGACGACGGCCATGCAGACCAGGGCCGCGGCGATGCGTCCCAGATGCGGCCGGACATAGGCGCCGAGCAACCGCGCGACCAGCGCCCGCGTCGTCGCGTCGAGCCGAATCGTCCTGGAGGTCTTGTTGTCCGTGGCCAAGAGCCGTTTCAAACCGCCGTGATTGAGCGCCAGACGATAACACGGCGGCGAACCCGGGACCAAGACACACCAGCGCCCCGTCATGCGTGGGCTTGCGTCCGGGCCGGCCATATCCGGCTGCCGGTTTCCATGATGCATCGGATTGGTATCTTGTTAACCTTTAGAAGCTAGATACTAAAGCCTAATACAATAAGAGAGATACCAGAGCGGAAGAAGGCCTGCCGGTTTCCGCGTCGCGAGCGAGTTGGCTCGGCTCTCGGTCCTTGTGTTTTGCGGAAGGAAAGCTTGTGATGAGTCTCAACAGCACGCGATACTCGGTGGCCCTGGCACTGACAGCGGTCCTGGGCATCTCGGCGCCCGATACGGCCCGCGCCGCCGAGCAATTGGAGGTCGGCGGGACGGGCGCGGCGCTGGGAACGATGCGGCTGCTGCTCGATGCTTTCACCGAAGTCCGTCCGGGTCTATCGGCCAACGTGGCGCCGAGTCTCGGCAGCTCCGGCGGCATCAGGGCGCTGCTCGGTGGCGGCATCGATCTCGCCGTGAGCGCACGGCCGCCAAAGGACAAGGAGCGGGCGGCCGGTGCCACGGCGACCATCTACGGCACCACGGCGATCGTGTTCGCCGTATCGAGGGGCAACCCTGCCACCGAAGTGACCACGGGTGAGATTCTGGACATCTACTCCGGCCGACGGAGCAACTGGCCGGACGGGACGCCCACGCGCCTCGTCCTGCGTCCTGACGGCGAAACCGACACCAAGGTCATCAAGCAGTATGTGCCCGGCATGGACAGGGTGCTGGAAGGCCTGGGAAAAGGCGTGCAGATCCCGGTTGCCTATACGGACCAGGAGTCCGCTGACCTGCTCGAAACGCTGGACGGCGCCGTCGGCACCGCGGCGCTGTCCTTGATCGTCAGCGAAGGACGCCGATTGAAGGCGCTGGCCTTCAACGGCGTGGCGCCGACCGCCGAGACTATCGCGGACGGCTCCTATCCTATGACCAAATCGTTCTATCTTGTCACGAGCCCGAAGCCCAGCGAGCTGGTGCGTAGCTTCATCGCCTTCGTACGTTCGCCCGCCGGGCAAAGCGTGCTGCGGCGCGCCGGGCATCTGCCGGTCAGCGGCTGAACGGCCCGATCCATGCTGGTGGCGGCACATCGGGGCCTCGTCAAGACGACCACGGGGGTCGCCCTGCTGGTCGCCGTGGCGACCGCCGTCACGATTCCAGGGGTCTATTTCTTCGCCGCCTACAAGTCCGAGCAGCGACAGATCAACCTGGAAGCCGAACAAACCGCCAGAACTCTCGGCAAGTTCGTTTACACTCACCCCGACCACTGGCGCTGGCAATCCCACCGGCTCGATGAACTGCTGTCCTATGGGGCGGCCTACCTCCGCGACTCGCACCGTCGGATCGTCTCCGACGACGGGGATCTGATCGCCGCTTTCGGCACGTCTCCCGGATACCCTTCTCTGTCCGGTATCTTCAGGGTGAGCAATGGGGCAGACGTCGTCGGCTTCGTCGAGATCTCCTACAGCCTGTGGCCGTTGATCCGGCAAACCCTGTTCGTCAGCGCGATCGGCGTGCTGCTCAGCACCGCCGTCTATCTAACCCTGCGAAGCCTTCCCCTGCGCGCACTGAACCGTGTGCTGGCCGACTTCGAGACGTCGCGCACCGAGCTGCAGACGGCGAACGCGTCGATCACCTCATTGAACGACGAACTCGAACAGCGCGTCATCGCGCGCACGGCCGAACTGAAGGCGGCCCAGGAGGAACTGTTGCGGACCGAGCGCCTGTCCGCCCTCGGCCAAGTGACGGCGACGGTGGCCCACGAGCTCCGCAACCCGCTGGGCGCCATCCGCAACTCCGTCTTTCTGGTCGGCGAGAAAACCCAACACAGGGGTCTCGGCCTGGAGCGGATGCTGGCCCGGACGGAGCGGAACATCTCGCGTTGCGACAGGATCGTGAACGAGCTGCTCGACTACACGCGGAAGAAGACCCTGACGGCGCGGCCAACGCCTCTCGACGCCTGGCTGGCGGATGTCCTCGCCGAGCAGACCGTCCCCGAAGGGATCGCCCTGTGCGAGGAGCTTGGGACCCCCGGGCTGGAGCTCGCCTTCGACGCCGACCGGCTGCGCCGCGCCGTGATCAATGTCTTCGACAACGCCTGCCAGGCGATGGCCGAATGGCACGAGCGGGAGCCCGGCCGCGACGCGCTGAGCCTGACCGTGCAGACCCGCTCGTCGGGAGGACGCGCCGAATTGCGGTTCATCGACACCGGCCCCGGCATGACGCCGGAGCTCCTGGAAAAGGCCTTCGAGCCGCTGTTCTCCACCAAGGGCTTCGGGGTCGGCCTCGGCATGCCGACGATCAAGCAGATCATGGAGCAGCACGGCGGCGGGATGGATGTCTCGAGCGAACCGGGCCGCGGCACGACGGTCGTGCTCTGGCTTCCGGTCGAAAACCAGCAGGAGGAAGCGGCCTGATGGCCAAGGCACTGAAGATTCTCGTGGTCGACGACGACGTGGACGTCGCCGAAAGCCTCGCCGACATACTCGAGTTCGACGGCCATGACGTCGCGCTGGCGCACTCCGGTCAAGAGGCCGTGCGCCACTTGGAAGAACGGGCCTTCGACATCGCCTTCCTGGATGTCGTCATGCCGGAAATGAACGGCGTCGACTGTCTGTGCAAGATCAACGAGCTGCGGCCCGAGACCAAGGTCTTCATGGTAACCGGCTACAGCGTCGACCAGCTCCTCAACCAGGCGGCCGACCAGGGAGCAATGGGCGTCCTGTTCAAGCCCGTCGCCGCCACCAGGATGCGCGAGATCCTCCGAACCTGCGCGTGAGGACGTGCGTTGCGGCGCGGCGCCTCCGCCGTCTTGCCCTCTTCGAACGGGCGCCATTCCTGCCATTGCCGATCCGGCCCGGCCTGGGGCTAGGGTCGGAGGCCCGGTTGCGGCTCGGCGCCTGGCCGGTGTCATGGTGATCGTCGGGCCGTGCGCCTTATACCAAAGGTAGGAAATACTGACTCATTTCATGGGAGCGGATCGGGTCGCCCGGGTAGGCGCGGTGCGCAGCGCGATGCGCGCATCGGGCAAGCGCGGCACAACGCGCGCCTAACTGGCGGCCAAAATCGTCCCGGTGAAATGGGTCAGTATTTCCTACCTTTGGTATTAGTCTAGAGTGTCGCCATGAGCGAGCGTTCCGCAGCGGCCTTCGGCAGTGACAAGGGTGTTCGGCCGCGGCGCCTTCTGGTCGTCTACAACCCCGCCGCCGGGCAACGGCGGCGGCGGCGCTTCGAGGCGGTGCTGCGCGCGCTGCGCGCGCGGGGGTGCCTGCTGGATCTGCGCGAGACCGCCGCGCCCGGCGACGCGGAGGCCTTGGCGCGGGCCGCGGACCCCGGGGCCGCGGACGTGATCGTCGCGGCGGGCGGCGACGGCACGGTCAACGAGGTGGTCAACGGGCTGGCCGCCCCCGGCGGTCCGGGCGGCGCGCAGGGCGGGCGCCTGCCGCTCGCCGTGCTGCCGCTGGGCACCGCGAACGTCCTGGCGTCGGAGATCGGGCTCGGCCGCGATTCCAGGGCACTGGCCCGGACGATCGCCGAGGGGCCGGCGCGGCCGGTCGCCCTGGGCCAGGCGAACGGCCGCCTGTTCAGCGTCGTGCTGGGCGCGGGCTTCGACGCCCATGTGGTGGACGGCGTCGACACGGACCTGAAGCGGCGGATCGGCAAGGGCGCCTATGTCTGGGAGGCGGCTCGCCAGCTCAGCCGTTTCGGCTTCCCCGAGTACCGGGTCACGCTCGACGGCACGTGCCACGCCGCCGCCTCGGCGATCGTGACCAAGGGGCGCTATTACGCGGGACGCTTCGTCGTCACGCCCGAGGCGCGACTGGAGGTGCCCGAGTTCCAGGTCTGCCTGTTCACGCGGCCCGGCGCCTGGAACGCGTTGCGCTATGCCGCGGCGCTCGGCCTCGGGCGGCTGGGTCGCCTGCCGGACGTGCGGATGCTGCCGGCGTGCGAGGTGTCCATCGAGGGTCCCGAGGGGGACCCGGTGCAGGGCGACGGCGACATCATCGCCAGCCTGCCGGCCGCGGTGCGCGTGCTGCCCGAGGCCCTGAAGATCGTGTTCCCGCCGGAGGTCCGGTGAGCGGCAGAACTCATACCGGCGAGCCCATGACTGGGCTCGCCTGTTGCCCCTCAAGCGCCGGGCGCAGACATCCGTCTGCTTGGCTGTCCTCGCTTCGCTGCGGGCGCGCGGTCGCGCTTGCCAGCGAGCCGATGACTGCCTTCATCGGCTCGCCGGTGTCAGGCGCCGGCCACGGTCATGCCCTCGACCCGGAGGGTCGGGGCGTTGGTGCCGTAGCGAAACTCCAGGTCCTTGGCCGGCGTGATTTCGGGGAACATGTCCTTCAGGTTGCCGGCGACGGTCATCTCGCTGACCGGATAGGTCAGTTCGCCGTTCTCGATCCAGAAGCCGGCCGCGCCGCGGCTGTAGTCGCCGGTCACACCGTTGACCCCCATGCCCATCATCTCGGTGACGTAAAACCCCTCCTTGATGTCGGCCATCAGCTCGGCGGGGCTGAGCGGCCCCGGCTCCATATAGAGGTTCGTGGTGGCGGGCCCCGGCGGCGAGGAGGTGCCCCGCGCGGCCCGGCCGACGGTCTCGAGGCCGAGCTGGCGGGCCGAGGCCAGGTCGAGGATCCAGGTGGTGAGCCGCCCGTCCGCGACGACGTCGAGCCGCCCGTTCGCGACCCCCTCGCCGTCGAAGGGCTTGGAGCGCAGGCCGCGCGGGCGGTGCGGGTCGTCGACAATCGTGATGCCCGGCGCGAANNAAGGAGGTGCCGCGGGCGACCGCGACGCCGTTTATGGCCCCGGCCAAGTGGCCGATCAGGCCGCCGGCCACGCGCGGGTCGAAGACCACGGGCACGCGGCCGGTCGCGGCCTTGCGGGCGCCCAGACGGCGCAGCGTTCGCTCCGCGGCCTTGCGGCCGACCCCGGCCGGGTCCTCCAGGTCGGCGCCGTAGACCTGGGTGGAGAACTCGTAGTCGCGCTCCATGTCCAGGCCCTCGCCGGCCAGCACTGAGACGCCCAGCGAATGGCGCGAGACGGCGTAGCCGCCGGCAAAGCCGTTGGAGGCGGCGAGCGCGATGCGCGAGAGCGACCAGCCGGCCTCGGCGCCCTCCGAGTTGGTGATGCCGGAGACCGCCCGCGCCGCGTCCTCGCAGACCGCGGCGCGTTCGATCAAGGCCTCGGCCGCCGGCTCGATGTCGTCGCAGATGTCCAGCTGCGGCGGGGCCTTGGCCAGCTCGGCCGGGTCGGCCAGGCCGCAGTGCGGATCCTCCGGCACCGAGCGCGCCATGGCCAGCGCGCGGTCCACCAGCTCGTCGAGGGCGGCCGGCGAGTTGTCCGAGGAGGACACGATCGCCTGGCGCCGCCCGACCAAGACCCTGAGGCCGAGGTCTTGGCTTTCCTCACGCTCCAGGCGTTCGAGCTCGCCCAGGCGCTGGGCATGGGAGAGCGCGACGGAATGCGCGAACAAGGCGTCGGCGGCGTCGGCACCGGCGGCCCTGGCTTTCGCGATCAGGCCGTCGAGCAGGTCGAGCGCGTCGTCTGTGGCGGTCATGGGTGTTCCTCGCAGGCGGAGAGCGGCGGATCAAGAGGGTGGTGCGCTGTTATACCAAAGGTCACTGATAATGGCTCATTCCATGGGAGCGGATCGGGTCGCCCGGGTAGGCGCCGCAACGCCACCCAAGTCCTGAATTGGGCTGCCCCGATGCGCCCCACCCGGAGGGCCGGCGATTTTGGCCGCCAGCCGCGTTGCGCACCGCTTGTTGTACGCGTACAACGGCGCAGCGCCCGCCTTGCTGGCGGCCAAAACCGCCTCGGTGAAATGAGCCATTATCAGTGACCTTTGGTATCATATAGGAAACAACGCCGGCGTTGCACCGGCCTTTGCCGCCGGTTACTCATGATCCATGAGCGCCTCGCCCGAGATTCTGATTCTGGCCGGTAGCCCGCGCGCCCTGTCCTATACCCGCGGCCTGGCCCGGGACATCGGCCGGGCCCTGCAGGACCAGGGCGCGCAGGTCCGGCTGCTCGACCTCTGCGAGGCTCCGCTGCCGACGCTCGACCCGGCCTTGCGCGCCTGGGGCGAGAGCCATCCGGATCCCAATGCCGCCGAGCTCTACCGGCTGGCTGGCCGCGCCGACGCCTTCGTGCTCGCCACGCCGGTCTATCACAACAGCTATTCCGGCGTGCTCAAGAACGCGCTGGACTACCTGGGCAGCGAACAGTTCAAGTACCGGCCGGTGGGACTGGCCAGCCACGGCGGACACTCGACCCAGGCAGTCGACCATCTGCGCCAGGTGGTGCGCAGCGTGGTCGGCGTGGCGATTCCGACCCAGGTCTGCACGGCGACGGCGGACTACAGGGATGGGCCCGATGAGATCGGCTGCCACCGGGTCGCCGACCCGGAGATCCTGTCCCGCATAAGGCGTTTCGCCGAGGAGATCGTGCTCTTCGCCCACAGCCTCCAGGGCCTGCATGCGGCCGCGGTCGAAAAACGGGGCGCATAGAGCGCCCCGGCGTATCGACTGGGATTTGGCTCGAAGGAGTCGCCGGTCCGCGCGGTGCGGGGATCACCGCCGCGCGGACCGGGAAACAGGGTTCAGTCGCCCAGGACTCGCTCCAGGCGGTCCATGTCGTTGATCACGCGCCAGCGGCCGCCGCCTTCCTCGATGCGGGTCTGCCAGTACTCGAGGCGGTCCATGTACTCGCGCGGGTCGATGTTGTCGCTGCGCAGCTTGGTGACGTTCAGCGCGACGACCGAGAACCTGTCGACCTGCAAGGGGATGTTCTTCCGCTTGTAGCCTTTCTTCAGCTCCTCCTTGAGGTCCGAGAAGATCAGGATGGTCTTGCGGCCCGGGTTCTTCTCGTTGAGGTACTCGATCGCCTGCAGCACGCCGCCCGTGACGTCCGTGAAGGCGGCCGGCTTGACCTTCCGCACGAAGTCGTCGACCAGCTGACGGAACTTGCGCTTCTGCTGGTTGGCCATGGACGGACGGTCGTCGAAGGTGATCTTGGCGACGATGTCCTTCTCGCTGAAGCTGCCCGTGTCGATGCGGGCCACGGCGAAGGAATCGCCGGGATCCAGGCGCGCCAGGATGGCGTTGATGATCCGCTGGGCCTGCTTCAGCTCGCCCGTGTAGGTGCCCGAGGTGTCCATCAGCATGTAGACACCGCGGCCCGGCGGGATCGGCTCGTCACAGCCGGTGAGAACCAGCGCCAGCGCGATTCCCGCGAGCGATAGAAAGCGTTTCATGACAATGTCCCTCTCACGGTTGTCCCCGGGCGGGCTTGCGGGCACCGCCGGAATGCGACTTGACCTGCGACTCCAGCCACAGGGGTACGCAGATTACCACGTCGTAAATCTCGACCAGACCCTTGCCGGTGTAGCGGAACGTGCCGCCGATGCCGCGCAGCAGCACCGCAAGACCGCGCAGGGAACCGACCGTTCCGACGCCCATCACGGTCCGCAGCGAATGCACGAAGGTCTCGAGCGGGATGGCGACGAAGGTGAGCGCGAAGGGCAGGACGAAGCCCATGCCCATCTGCGCGGCGGTGGTGATCCACTGGAACTGGACCTGATAGGCGGTGTCTTCGCCACCCCTCAGCAGGGCGCTGGTGGCGAGCTCGTCCTGCAGCAGGATCTCGCGCATGTAGGCGAGGCCCGCCTCGACGCAGGCGAGACTGGTGAGGATCGTCAAGGTGATCCAGATCATCCGGATGCGCATCTTGTCCGACAGCGCGCCGATGACCGGGAACAGGCGGGTGATGCGCAGCGATTCCATGAGGAACAGGCCCATGGAGAGCTCGACCAGGATGATCACCAGCGCGGCGATGTCGGCGATCTTGAAGCCGCCGATGTAGTTGCCGCCGCCGACCATCTCGGCCATCGGCCGGGCGATCAGATTGAAGTTGATGAGCGCGCCGCCGACGGCGATCGCCAGCACGAAGAGCGAGATGAAGAACTGGACCATGGACGAGGACGACAGCATGCGCTCGGCACGGTCCGACGTCTTGATGATGTTTTCGTACTCGTCCATGTGCCGGTCGATGATCTGGGTGCGCTGCAGCAGGCTGGTGACCTTGCCGTCGACCAGGCCGAGCATCTGTATTGCCTTGCGCCAGGCCGGGATCATGTTCTTCAGGTGCTGATGCCGGGACTCGGTCGCCGTCCGGTAGTCGTTGCGGGCCTGCTCCTGCGCCTTGACCAGCGAGGTCTGGATCGATTCCAGGATCTTGGCCACCATGGGGTCGCCCTTGGAGTCGATATCGGCCACCGCCTTGACCGCGTTGACCCACCCGGGCGGGGTCGGCGGCACCACCTTGCTCTGGTCGTGGTCCTCCTCCATCTTGGTGACCTGCTCGCTCAGCCTGCGATTGAGCGTCGGGCACTCGGACAGGTCCCTGCGCACGCCGGCGTCGATGCGTTCGAACTCGCGCTCGATGATGCGCTCGGCCGCTTCCCGGCCCGCCGCCAGCAAGACCTCCTTGTTGCGCGCCACCAGCTTCTCCGCGGCCTGCAGCACGGATCGCGACGCCAGTCTGAGCGCGCGGTAAACCACACGGGTCAGCGTCAGGATGACCCGGTGCGCCGGGAGCCTGGCAAAATACATGGCCAGGGTCAGGACGACGAACCAGAGCACCCACGAGGCGGGTGAATTGAGCGAAAATGCGTCCGCTAACTGCATGGCGGCCTCTCTTCCATATCGTTCCTCCGCGAAAGCCCCCGGGCGACCCCCGGGCACGGCTTTCATCCCTGCGTCGCATAATCGCGGCGAAAGGTATGGAAAGGGTTAAACATAAAGAATACGGAGATTCTGTGGCGATCGCCGGAAAGCTGCGGTCAACAGGGGGCGGACCGCCCTCCGCTGCCCCGATCCGTTAACCTTTCGTTATTTCCAGATCGGCTTGCCGCTGCCCGGCAGGCCGTAGTCGGCCCACTTGCGGGTGACCTCCTCGATCACGTCCTCTTTCATGCGGATCCTGGTGCCCCAGGTGCGCTTGGTCTCGGGCGGCCACTTGTCGGTGGCGTCCAGGCCGATCTTGGCGCCCAGGCCGTCCTCCGGCGAGGCGAAGTCCAGGTAGTCGATCGGCGTATCGGTTATCACAGTAATGTCACGGCCCGGGTCCATGCGGGTCGAGATCGCCCAGATCACGTCCTTCCAGTCGCGCGCGTCGATGTCGTCGTCCACCACGATGACCCATTTCGTGTACATGAACTGGCGCAGGTAGGACCAGACCCCCATCATGATCCGCTTGGCGTGGCCCGGATAGGCCTTCTTGATGGCGACCACGGCGACCCGGTAGCTGCAACCCTCGGGCGGCAGCCAGAAGTCGCGGATCTCCGGGAACTGCTGCTGGAGCAGGGGCACGAAGACGTCGTTCAAGGCCTCGCCCAGGATCGAGGGCTCGTCCGGCGGCCGGCCGGTGAAGGTCGAAAGATAGATCGGCTCGCGGCGCATGGTCACCGCGGTCACCGTGAACACCGGGAAGGGCTCGACCGCGTTGTAGTAGCCGGTGTGGTCGCCGTAGGGGCCCTCGTCGCGAGTGTCCTCCAGGCTGACCTCGCCTTCCAGCACGATCTCGGCCTGGGCCGGCACCTTGAGCGGCTGGGTCTTGCAGTCGACCAGCTCGACCTTGCGGCCGCGCAGCAGGCCGGCGAAGTGATATTCCGAAAGCGTGTCGGGCACCGGCGTGACGGCGGCGATGATGGTGCCGGGGTCGGCGCCGATCACGGCGGCGGCCGGCAGGGGCTCCCGCTTCGCCTGCTTCCAGCGGGCGTGGTGCTGCGCGCCGCCGCGGTGCCTCAGCCAGCGCATCAGGGTCTGGTTGCGGGCGATCACCTGCAGGCGGTAGATGCCCAGGTTGAAGTCGTCCTCCCGGCGCTTGTCCGGCCCCTTGGTGACGACGAGCGGCCAGGTGACCAACGGCGCCGGCTCGCCGGGCCAGCAGGTCTGCACCGGCAGGGCCGAGAGGTCGACGGCCTCGCCGGTCAGCACCACCTCCTGGCAGGGCGCCTTGCCGACCGACTTCGGCTTCATGGCCATGACCTGCTTGAGCAGCGGCAGCTTGTCCCAAGCCTCCTTCAGGCCGCCGGGCGGCTCGGGTTGGCGCAGGAAGGCGAGCGTCTCGCCCAGCTCGCTGAGCGCCGCCGGCTCGCGCTCCATGCCCCAGGCGACCCGCTCGACCGTGCCGAAGAGGTTGATCAGCACCGGCATGGGGTATTTCGCGCCCGCCGCGCCGACCACGTTTTCGAACAGCACCGCCGGCCCGCCCTCGGCCAGCAGGCGTGTCTGGATCTCGGTCATCTCGAGATCGGGCGAGACCGGCGCGGCGACGCGCGCCAGGCGGCCCTCGCGTTCCAGGCGGGCGATGAAGTCGCGCAGCGAGTCGTAGGGCATGGGCGGGCTGTCCCCCGGTTGCGGCCGGCCCTATTGACGCCAGGGCGGGCCCCCGCCGTCAAGCCGCCGATCGGACTTCAGGCCGATTCGACCTTGAGCACCGTGCCCTCGACGGCGATCACCTGGACCTTGCTGCCGACCGGCAGGTCTTCCGGGCCTTCGATCTTCCAGGTCGAGTCGTCGACCCGGATCTTGCCCTGGCCGTTGACGACGGCCTCCTCGAGGGTGAAGTGGCGGCCAACGTACTGCTCGCCGCGGCGGTTGAGGGTCGGGAGGTCGGTCTCGGTCGGGTGGCGCCTCAGATAGAAGCGCCAGCCGACCACCGCGCCGACCGACAGCACGGACCAGACCAGGAACTGAATCTCCCAGACGGTCTCCGGGAAGATCAGGAGGATCAAGCCGACCACGCCGGCGGCGATGCCCAGCCAGATGAAGATCGCGCCGGGCAGGAAGACCTCGATGATCATGAAGACGACCGCCGCGATCCACCAGTGCCAGAACTCGGCCAATTCGAGGAAGTTCATGCCTGGTCGCCTCCGGAGCCGCGGCCCCAGGGCCCGCCGGCCTCACCCCGAGG
>CAMYKD010000040.1:36582-56212 GCA_947258885.1 uncultured Kiloniellales bacterium
TAGCGCTGGGCGACGAAGTAGTTGATCGCCTGGACGTCGCCCGCGGCGATGGCGTCCGAGACGAACTGGGTGGCGCGCGCCTCGGCCTCGGCCTCGCGCTCGCGCGCCTCGGCGTCGCGGAAGGCGGCCTCGCGCCGGCCCTCGGCCTCGAGGATCGCGGCTTTCTTCTCGCCCTCGGCGCGCAGGACCGCCGCCTGCCGGCTGCCCTCGGCCTCCAGGATCACCGCGCGCTTTTCCCGCTCGGCCTTCATCTGGCGGGCCATGGAGTCGACCAGGTCGCGCGGCGGGCTGATGTCCTTGATCTCGATGCGTGTCACCTTGACGCCCCAGGGCTCGGTCGCGTCGTCGACGATGGTGAGCAGCCTGGCGTTGATCTGGTCGCGCTCGGACAAGAGCTCGTCCAGGTCCATCGAGCCCATGACCGTCCGGATATTCGTCATGGTCAGGTTGAGGATGGCGCGCTCCAGGTTGCGCACCTCGTAGGCCGCCTTGGCGGCGTCGAGCACCTGGTAGAACACCACGCCGTCGACCTGGACCACGGCGTTGTCCTTGGTGATGACCTCCTGCGAGGGCACGTCGAGCACCGTCTCCATCATGTTCATCTTGGCGCCGATGCGGTCCATGAAGGGGACGATCAGGCGCAGGCCCGGCCGCAGGGTCACCGTGTAGCGGCCGAAACGCTCTACCGTGTACTCCAGGCCCTGGGGCACCGGCTTGGCGCCCATAATCAGTATGACGATGGCGAGGACTACGAGACCGATGACGAGGACACCGGGATCGGTCAGTTCGAAAGGCATGGATGGCCTCCAACAGCAATGCGGGGCCTATCCTGTCCCCGAGGTGACAAGCCGGATCATGGCTCATGGTCGAAAGGGATAATCCCTAAGTCGCTAGCAGCATAGTGGTAAACAATCACTGTACGTGAGCAGGAATTACCGAAGGGCCTTGCTCTTTCGCGCAGGGATACCGACGTATGTACGGTTGCCGGGGCCGGCACCCGGATCTACACGAGGTCACAATTTTCTCTCAGGATTCGTTAGCATTCGTACAGTAGCGTGATATCGACCGGTCCGCACCACGCATCGGCCAAGGGGCGTGGCGGGGGATCGCTACGTTCGAGGCATCGAGAGGCGTAGGAACAATGGCGCAATTCTGGGTGGTCAGGGGCGAGCACACCGGCCCGAAATCGGGGCAGGCCCTCGCCCGGAGGGAGCGATGGATCGGTCCCTTCGGGGAGTACGAGTCGGCCAGGAAGGAATGGGAGCAGCGTTCGTGGAACGGCGTCGAGGAGCATCGCGCCGCCCGCTACCGGACCGAGCACATCGATCCGGACCAGCCGCCGCCCTGTACCGATTAGACGGCCCGGCCCTTGCCCTGGCCTCTACCGGACAGCGACGACGAGCTCCTCGAACTCGCAAAGACCTATCCCTATCGCCCGCCGCCGGGCTCCTATCTCTTCGTCGAGGGCGCGGCGCGGCCGCTTGCGGCCGGCACCGACGCGCCCGAGCTGTTCCGCGGCCGCGTGCCGGTCGTCGCCCACGGCTCGAACCGCTCGGCCGAGCAGCTCGCCCGCAAGTTCGGCGACGCCGCGGAGATCCCGGTGTCCCGCGCGCGGCTCGGCGACTACGACGTGGTCTACTCGGCGCACATGACCCGCTACGGCGCCATCGCCGCCAACCTGCGGCACGTGCCGGGCATGCACGTCGAGGTCTGGATCACCTGGCTGACCGATCTGCAGCTCACCCGCATGCACGAGACCGAGCTGGGCACCGAGATCTACCGCTACGGCGAGCTCACGAATGTGGCCATCGCGCTCGACACCGGGCCCTGCGGGGAGATCGAGCAGGCCGGCGTCTACCTCAGCTCCTACGGCTGCCTGGCCGAGGGCGGCCAGCCGATCGGCCTGGCGGCGGTGGCGGCCGTCGGCCGGCCGCACGACAGCTTGCATCAGGAGGCGGTGCTCGCCCTGGTGCGCGACCGCCACCGGCCCGACCGCTCGCTCGAGGCCATGATCCTGGCCAAGATCCGCGATACCGCCCGCCGCCGCGCCCTGATCGAGGAACTGCGCCACACGGCCCTGCCGCCCGAGGCGCCACACTTCCAGGCGGCCGGCGGCTAGCCTCACCTTGCGCGGAGACAATCGAACAACCGCGAGCGGCCCAAGACGGCCGTTCAAGTTGGTTGCCCGCGAACAACCACTATTGAATCGCAAAGCGGCCATTTAGTGACCGCGATCGAACAGGCAGCTCATAGCCGGGGGGCGGCATTCATAAATCGCCTCAGCTGGACCTTCACTTTCGGTATTCTAGACTCCTGTTGGATTAGGTCGACTGAGGCAGAACGGGGGCTCTCAGCAGATAAGGAGTAGAACGCTCATGACCGAAGAGCTGAACTTAGAGGGAAAATGCATGTGCGGTGCGGTCAAATTCACGGCGACTGCGGTGAAACCGAACGTTGTTGCTTGCCATTGCGACATGTGCCGGCGCTGGTCGGCAGGGCCGTTTATGGCACTGAATTGCCAGACTGTGACCTTCGGGGACCAAGAAAACGTTGGCCGAATACGCTCCTCAGACTGGGCCGAACGCGGTTTTTGCACGCACTGCGGTTCAAACCTTTTCTATCACATCGTCGACAGCAGTGACTACCAAATCGCCGCCGGTCTGTTAAACGACCAGTCAATGCTACGCATGTCCCTGCAGGTCTTCACAGACCGCAAGCCGGAATTTTACGAGTTTGCCAACGAAACGAAAATGATGACCGGTGCAGAAGTGATTGCCATGTTCGGGCCTCCACCGAAATGAGCCAATGGATCGCGATACCGTGGCTGAGAGTTTGGCCGTTGCGGGTCGTTTGGCTGTACCTAGGATAGTTCACCCCCTTGTCATCCGCTTGGTCGGAGGTTGCCGGTCTTCCGAAGCGACGCCGATGGTTTGAAACTGGCGGTCTTCAGCCGCCGATCCGCCAGACGACGGCGTTGCGGACGTCGGTGTCCTCCAGCTCGCGCGTGGTCTTGACGGAATAGGCGATGACTCGCTCCAGGCCGGCCCTGGGCAAAAAGCCGCGTCCCGGATCGCCGAGCAGGGTCCCGGTGCCCTCCGCGGCCAGTGTTTTCAGCCAGGACTCGACCGCCTCGGCCATGGGGCGCTCGTAGCAGACGTCGCCGGCCAGCACCAGGTCCCACCCCGGATTTGCGGCGCCGACCAGGTCGTCCTCGACGACTTCGACAGCGATGCCGTTGAGGGCCGCGTTCAGGCCGATCGCCGCGGCGGCGAAGCGGTCGACCTCGGCGGCCTCGACGCGGCTTGCGCCGGCCCGCGCCGCGGCGATGCCCGCAAGGCCGGAGCCGGCGGCGAAGTCGAGCACGCGCTTGCCGGCGGCGACCGCCGGATGGTCGAGCAGGTAGCGCGCCAGCGCCTGGCCGCCGGCCCAGGCGCTTGCCGGCGGCGACCGCCGGATGGTCGAGCAGGTAGCGCGCCAGCGCCTGGCCGCCGGCCCAGGCGAAGGCCCAGAAGGGCGGCGGCAGGCCGGTCCGGGCCAAGTCCGCCTCGGTCGCCTGCCACAGCGGCACGGCTTCGCTGGCCAGATACAGCGCGATCTCGGGTACCAGGGGGGCGGTGCCGACCGCCGTGTTCGCGCGGATGAAGCGGGCCGGATCGGGCGCGCTCACCAGGGTGCACTCACAGGCGCGCGCCGGCCGCCACGATGCCGGCCAGCAGGATCCAGCCGGCGAAGCGGTTGGACCGGAAGCGCGTGAGGCAGTTGGCCGGGTCGTCGATGTCCAGCGTCGCGATCTGCCAGGCGAAGTGCAGGGCGACGCCAAGGACGCCGATCAGGAAGGGCCAGCCGAGCCCGGCGGCGGTGCCCGCGGCCAGCATCAGCAGCACGGCGAGCGCATAGAAACCGGCCAGCCAGGGCCTGGTCCTGCCGCCCAGCTTGAGCGCCGTGGACTTGATGCCGATCAGCGCGTCGTCCTCCTTGTCCTGGTGGGCGTAGATCGTGTCGTAGCCGAGGGTCCAGGCGAGCCCGGCCAGATAGAGCAGCACCGGCGGCCAGGCGAGGCCGCCGGTCACCGCCGCCCAGCCCAGGAGCGCGCCCCAGTTGAAGGTCAGGCCGAGCCAGGCCTGCGGCCAATAGGTGATGCGCTTCATGAAGGGATAGGTGAACACCAGCGCCAGGGACGCGACACCGAGGGCAACGGCGAAGCCATTGAACTGCAGCAGAACCGCGAGACCGGCCAGGAGCTGCAGGACCAGGAAGACGGCGGCCCGCGTCATGGTGATCTGGCCGCTGGGGATCGGCCGGCCCGCGGTGCGGGCGACGCGCCCGTCGAAATCGCGGTCGACCATGTCGTTAAAGGTGCACCCCGCGCCGCGCATGATCAGGGACCCGACCGCGAAAAGTGCCAGCAGGCGCCAGTCCGGCCACTCGCCCCAGGCCGCGAGCGCCAGGGACAGCCCCCACCAGCAGGGGAACAGCAGCAGCCAAGTCCCGATCGGCCGGTCGATGCGCGCCAGTTTCAGGTAAGGCCGGGCCGGCGCCGGGGCGAGGCGGTAGGCCCAGTGCGCGCTTCGGATGTCACTGGCCCCGCCACTGGCCGTTGTCTCGGGGGCGCTTGTCATGGCCTAATCATTACAGAGCTTTCGCGGCGAGCGAAAGCCGAGCGGAACGGTGACCGACGGCTGTGGCGCGAATCGAGACGCGGCTTTACCTGGACGAGGATCTGGGCGCGGGACGGACCCTGGGCCTGGACCACGCCCGCGCCCACTTCCTGCGCACCGTGCTCAGGCTCTCGCGCGGCGCTGAGCTGGCGCTGTTCAACGGCCGCGACGGCGAGTGGCTCGCCAGGATCGACGGCCTGGGCAAGGGCTGGGCCTCGCTCGTCGTCGAGCGCCGGCTGCGCGCGCAGGACGCGGCCCCCGACCTGTGGCTGGTCTTTGCGCCGATCAAGCGGGCGCGCCTCGACTTCCTCGTCGAGAAGGCGACCGAGCTGGGGGTCGCGCGGCTCCAGCCGGCCATGACGCGGTACACCGCCGTCGGCCGGGTCAACACCGAGCGTCTGGCGGCCAATGCCCGCGAGGCGGCCGAGCAGTGCGGGCGCCTGTCCCTGCCCGAGGTCATGGCGCCGAAACGGCTCTTCGACCTGCTGGCCGACTGGCCGGCCGAGCGACGCCTGCTGCTCTGCGCCGAGTCGGGCGAGGCCCGGCCGATCGCGGAGGTCCTGTCGGACCAGGCGGCCGGGGCGCCGGAGCCCCGGCCCGCCGCCGTCATGACCGGGCCGGAGGGCGGCTATGCGCCTGCGGAGCTTGACGCGCTTCGGAAACTGCCCTTTGTTACGCCGGTCGGTCTGGGGCCCAGGGTGCTCCGCGCCGACACGGCGGCCCTGGCTGCACTCGCCTGCTGGCAGGCGGCCCTGGGCGACGGTCGGCAACGGCCGGTGCGGGAACCGGGCGAGACCTAGGCTCCCGCCGCCCGAAACCCGCTTGAGAGGTCCAGACAGGGAGACCGCCATGTCCGCACCGCCCCAATCCGCGGGCGAGCCGATCACCGACAAGCGGCAACTGGTCGCCTATCTCGAGGCCGGCAACAAGCCGGTCGAGGCCTGGCGCATCGGCACCGAGCACGAGAAGTTCGGCTTCACCTTCGAGGACCTGCGGCCGCTGCCCTACGAGGGCCCGCGCGGCATCGAGGCGCTGCTCGAGGGTTTGGAGCGGAACTTCGACTGGCTCCCCGTCACCGAGAACGGCAAGGTGATCGCGCTCAACAAGGCCGACTGCGCCATCACGCTGGAGCCGGGCGGCCAGCTCGAGCTGTCCGGCGCGCCGCTCGAGTCGATCCACCAGACCTGCGACGAGGTGCACACCCATCTGGACCAGGTCAAGCGGATCGCCGAGCCGCTCGGCATCGGCATGCTCGGCATGGGCTTCCAGCCCAAGTGGCCGCGCGACCAGATTCCCTGGATGCCCAAGGGCCGCTACGAGATCATGGGCGCCTACATGCCCACGAAGGGCAGGCTCGGCCTCGACATGATGCTGCGCAGCAGCACGGTGCAGGTGAACCTGGACTTCGCCTCCGAAGCCGACATGGTCAAAAAGTTCCGCGTCGGCCTCGCCTTGCAGCCGGTCGCCGTCGCGCTCTTCGCCAACTCGCCGTTCAGCGACGGCAAGCCGAACGGCTTCCTGAGCTACCGCAGCCATCTCTGGACCGACACCGACCCCGATCGTTGTGGCACCCTGCCTTTCGTGTTCGAAGAGGGCATGGGCTTCGAGCGCTACGTCGACTATGCGCTCGACGTACCCATGTACTTCGTCTACCGGGACGGCACCTACCTCGACGCCAGCGGCCAGTCGTTCCGCGATTTCCTCGACGGCCGGCTGCCGGCCCGGCCCGGGGAGATCCCGACCACGAGCGACTGGGTCGACCATATCTCGACCATCTTTCCCGAGGTGCGCCTCAAGCGCTTTCTCGAGATGCGGGGCGCCGACGGCGGCCCGTGGCGGTCGCTCTGCGCGCTGCCGGCCCTCTGGGTCGGACTGCTCTACGACCAGGGGGCGCTGGACGCGGCCTGGGATCTGGTCAAGGACTGGGCCCCGGAGGAGCATGCCGCGCTGCGGGCCGAGGTGCCGCGCCGGGCGCTGGCCACTCCCTTCCGCGGCGCGCCGCTCGGCGCGCTGGCCGGCCGCGTGCTGGAAATTGCCGAGGCGGGACTCGAGGCGCGCCGGCGCCGGCATTGGGACGGCCTGGACGAGGTTCACTACCTGAACGAGCTGAAGGAGGCGGTGGCGAGCGGCCTGACCCCGGCCGAGCAGAAGCTGCAGGCCTTCCACGGCCGCTGGAACGGCAGCGTCGACCCGGTGTTCCAGGAGTTCGCGTACTAGCCGCCGTCCGGCGCGTCAGCCCGCGACGATAATGTATATCAGCGCCCAGACCGTGAGGGCGGCCGCGACAGTCGATAGGGCCACGGTCGTGCCGGCGGCCTCGGCGCCGGCGCCCGCGCGCCTGGACCTGCCGTTCGCGTCCGTTTCGAAGGGCATCGCCGCGAGCAGCACGACGACCCAGGTCCAGGCCCCCGAAAGGCCGAAGACCGGCTTCGCCAAGATCCATGCGATCAGGGGATGGGCGACCAGCTTGAGGGCCGAGGCGGCCGCGGCTTGCTGGAGGTCTCCACCGATCCGGTGGCGGACCAGCGCCCCGCCAAGCGCAAACAGCCCGCAAGGCACGGCGGCCGAGCCGAGGAAACGAAAGACGATGTCCGCCGGGCCCGACAGGGGCAGGTCCAGGCGGGCGTACACGAGGCCGGCGACAAACGCCAGCAGGATCGGGTTCTTCACCTGGTCCAGCAGGATGTCCTTGAGGGCCCCGGGCAGGCCTCCGGCCCGGCGGCGCCGGACGTGCTGCACGAAAGTGGCCAGCAGGACCATGACCGGGCCGTGAATCCCGATCACGAGCGCGAGCGGCACGGCCTGCTTGATGCCGAGAACCAGAACGACGGCCGGCAGGCCCAGCAGCACCACGTTGGCATGCGAGGCGCCCGCCGCCAGGGCGTTCTGCTCGGCCGCCCCGCCCCGGAAGGCGTAGCGCGCGATCGCCACGCCCAGCAGATAGACCACGATCGCGCCGAGGTAATAGCTGACCAGGAGCCCCGAGATCTTGTCGAAATCGGCGGTCAGGTTGGCCCGTACGAGGGTCCGGAACAGGAAGGCGGGAACCGCGACGGCGATCACGAAGCGCGTCAGGCCGTCTATCGCGGCCTGGCCGAGATAGTTGACCCTGACCGCGAGATAGCCGATCGCGACGATGGCGACGACAGGCAGCAGCAGAAGGAGCGACTTTTCCATGGTGCGAGCGGGTCCTAGACGATCTTCGGAGGACGGCCCTCAGCGCCGCGAAGTTGGAGATTCCGGACCTATACCGTTTGTACTATTTGCTGTGGCGGCACACTCTGCGCAAAGCCTGAATTTTCCGCTAATACCGGCGAGCCCATGACTGGACTCGTCTGTTGTCCCTCGAGCGCCGGGCGCAGACATCCGTCTGCTCGGCTTTCCTCGCTTCGCCGCGGGCGCGCGTTCGCGCTTGCCAGCGAGCCGATGAATGCTTTCATCGGCTCGCTGGTATAAGGCCGACTCTGACAAAGACGCTCAAGCCGCGCGCAGCCGTTCGATCAGGCGCCGGAGCTTGAGCGCCGCGAAGGTGGCGGCCTGTGTGCCCAGGAACAGCAACTCCAGATCGAGTTCCAACAGGCCGAAGAGGCGGAACAGGACGCCCAGCACGAGCCACAGGCCGAACGCGCCATAGAGGAAGGCCATGAAGTCCCGCGCGCCGCTCAGGGCCATGAGAAAGATGAAGCTCAGCCCTACCGCAAGGCCGTCCCAAGGCCTCTCCAGCCGCATGGCCAGCCAACCGCACCCGAGGGCGCCGGCCACGCCCAGCGTGGTGAGCGCCCGCGGTCCCGTGGCCAGGAGCAGATAGACGCCGGTCCCGACAAGCGGCATCGCATCGATGAACAGGTCCAGCATCCCGACTATGATGAGTGCGGCCAGCAGCCAATCCGGCCACGCGACATCCAGGCCGTAACCGGCCGCGAGAACGATCCCGGCGTAGAACCAGTAGGCGCTCATCAGGTAATGGGACGCGGTGGCCAGCCGTCCCTTCGGCCGCTCGACGCTGCGCCGCCACCAGTCCACGGTCCTGGGATCGAGGTCGCGGTCGAGCAGCGATGGGTAGTAGATCCGAAGTTCTCTGAGCAGGCGCGCGACGGCATTGAAGATGCCCCGGTCCAGGGCGAGCCACCGGAACAGGCGCGGACGGAACCGGCCGGTCAGCAAGGCGGCGGCGAGGGGATCCTGATCGATCAAGAATTTCCAGAACCAGCCTCGGCCCTCTTGGCGCAATGTTTCCAAGCGGTCCCTTGTGCCGCGGATGCCGAGCAGGCCGCGCGCGATCTCCTGGTGTCCCGCGGGCAGATGGCCGACCCCCTCGTTCCAGTAGAACGCCTCGATCGCCGCGGCGGCGGCGGGCTCGGAGGTCCAGTCCAACCGGGCGATCTCCTCGAGCAGCCGCCGCTCGAAACGGGCGCGCAGCTCGAGATTGGTCAGCCGGGGGTCTTGCAGGGCCTCGCTCAAGCTCGAAACGGCGGCCTCGTCGTCCCCCCGCGCCAAGCCCTCGGCGACACGGGCGAGCAGAGCCTCGACCGCAATCGACCCGGGGTCGGCCGCGGGCCCGGGCGCGGTTTCGACGGTCTCGACTTCGGCCGCCGCCGCGCGCCGGCCCGTGAAGCCGGGGAGGCCGTCGGCGCCGCGGGCCGCGGCCAGCGCCTGTTCATAGGCTGTCCGCAGCCGCTCGAAACCCTCGGGGTCGTCCTCCGGATGGGCCTCCTTCAGGCGCACTGCATAGGCACGGCGGATCTCGCGGATGTCCCTTGTCGCTTCGATCCCGAGCTCTCGCCAAATGTTCATCTACGTCACGCCACGCCCTAACACCAAAGGCCCCTAGAGATAGGGCAGCCCCTCGATTTCGTTGAGCAGCTCGGTCAGCGTGTCGCGCGCCTCCTCGATTTCGCGCGGATCCTGATAGGCCAGAACGGCTTCGAACTGGGCGATCTGTTCGCCGAGGAAGTGGCGCAGTTCGCCCAGCCGCTCCTCGTAGAGCCGTTCGGCCCGGGCCAGCGCGGTCCGGTTCTCGGTCTGCTCGCGCGGATGGATCTTGAGCTTGGCCAGGGCCTCGAGGCGCTTTTCGATCTCCTCGGGGCTGAGCACCCCGGGGTTCTGCTCGATCACCAGGCGCTCGGTCCGCTCGGTGCTGAGCACCGTCGCCTCGACCTCCAGCAGTCCGTTGATGTCGTAGGTGAAGCGGATGTCCATGGCCTCCTCGCCGGCCGGGCGCGGCGGCACCCTGAGCTTGATCTCGCCCAGGAAGATGTTGTCCTTCACCTGGCGGCTTTCGCCCTGGAAGATCTTGATCGCCACCTCGCTCTGATAGTTCTGGACGGTCGAGACCCGCTCCACCCGGCTTGCCGGGATCGTCGTGTTGCGTTCGATGACCGGCATGAAGAAGCCGTCGCGCACGTGTCCTTTGCCGAACGCCTCGGCGATCTCGGTTCCCAGGGTATAGGGACAGACGTCGGTCATCACGACCTCGTCCAGGGCGCCGTCCCGGGCCTTGAGCCCGGCCTGCACCGCGGCGCCCAGGGCGATCGCCTGGTCCGGGTTCAGATGCACGGCGGGCAGGCGTCCGAACATGCGCGCCACCATCTTGCGGACCATCGGCATGCGGGTCGCACCGCCGACCAGCACGACCTCGTCCAACTCGCCGGCAGGGATGCGGGCGTCCCGCAGGGCGCGCTCGATCGGCGCGGCGAGACGCGCGAGCAGAGGTTCGCAGAGCTCTGCGAAGATCGTCTCGTCGACGTTCCAGGACAGCGCCTGTTCTCGCCACGTGAGATGCAGGGTGCCGGCCTCGTGCTTCGTGATCTCGCGCTTCGCGCGCTCCGCCTGATCGCGCAGCGCTTGAAGCACCTTGCCCTCGAGGTCTTCCTCGCCGATCCCGGCCTCGCGCCCGACCCGCTCCATGAAGGCGCCGACCAGCTGGTCGACGAAGTCCTCGCCGCCCAGGAAGTTGTCGCCGCCGCTCGCCTGGACCTCCATGATCCCCTCGAACAGCTCGAGCAGCGAAACGTCGAAGGTGCCGCCGCCGAGGTCGAAGATCAGGAACTTGCTCTCGACGTCCCGTCGGTGCAGGCCGTAGGCGAGCGCGGCCGCGGTCGGCTCGTTGATCAGGCGCTCGACGGCGAGGCCGGCGAGCTGGCCGGCGATCTTGGTCGCCTTGCGCTGGGCGTCGTTGAAGTAGGCGGGCACGGAGACCACCGCCTCCTTCACCTCCTCGCCGAGCCAGGCCTCGGCGTCGGCCTTGAGCGCGCGCAGCACCAGGGAGGACAGCTCCTCCGGGCGGAACTTGCGCTTGCCGAGGTGGAAACCCCGGTCGCTGCCCATCTGACGCTTGAACGCCGCGGCGGTGAGCTCGGGATGGGTCAGCAGGCGTTCGCGGGCGGCCATGCCGACCAGAACCTCGCCGGTGTCATCGAGGCCGACGACCGAGGGCGTGAGCGCCTCGCCCAGGGCGTTGGGAACGATCCTGGCCTCGCCGTCCTCCCAGACGGCTGCCAGACTGTTGGTCGTGCCGAGATCGATGCCGATGATCATGCCATTTATCCTGGGGCACGATCTTGTACCGGCATCGGTTTAGGTCAGTTTAACGCCCGCCTCGAAAGAAGCCAGAGTCGCAAATCGAGGCGATTTTGGCGCTTGTTTTTCTAGGTTTGATTTGTCTCAATGACTCAAACAGCAAGTTGCACTTATAGCAACTGCCATACGAATTGATCGGGAGAAATTCACTAATTTCTCCCCAAGCGGGCCTTAAACACGGGTCCCCCCAGGTGATGGAACTGCCTAGATCCGGCTGAGGCGGTTCCGGAAACGACTGCAAAGAGAGGGTCACGATGGCTGCAGGTTCTCCCCAAGCTGCCCAGAAAACACGCAAAGCAACGAACACGTCCGAGACCGCAGGCTGGCCGCAGGCCTGGTGGGCCGGGGCGGGCCCAATGGCCGAGGCCTGGGAGTACTGGACCGACGCCTGCCAGCGCTCGGTGTTGTTCTGGGACACGCTGCGCCAGCGCGGCAACATCGCCCTCGAGCACAGGGAGCAGGGCAAGCCGCCGGTGCTCGTCTTCGACTACGAGATGGTGATGGACGGCCGCGAGCTGGAGCACCCGGTCAACTACGCGCTGGTGCGCATCGTGGCCGAGCCGGGCACGACGATCGACCCGGACAAGCGGCCCTTCGTGATCGTCGATCCGCGCGCCGGCCACGGCCCCGGCATCGGCGGCTCGAAGCCGGACAGCCAGGTCGGCGTGGTCATGCAGGCCGGTCACCCCTGCTACTTCGTGACCTTCTTCCCGGAGCCGATGCCGGGCCAGACGATCGAGGACGTCGGCCGCGCCGAGGCCCTCTTCCTGCAGAAGGTGATGGAGCTGCATCCGAATTCCGAGGGCAAGCCCTGCGTGGTCGGCAACTGCCAGGCGGGTTGGGCGGTGGCCATGTTGAGCGCCGCCGCGCCCGAGGTGACCGGACCGATCATCCTCGCCGGCGCGCCGCTGTCGTACTGGGCCGGCGTCGAAGGCAAGAATCCCATGCGCTATACCGGCGGCCTCTTGGGCGGCGCCTGGATGACGTCGCTGGCAAACGACCTGGGCAACGGCAAGTTCGACGGCGCCCACTTGGTGCAGAACTTCGAGAACCTGAACCCGGCCAACACGCTGTGGACGAAGCAATACAACCTGTATTCCAAGATCGACACCGAGGCAGAGCGCTACCTCAATTTCGAGAAATGGTGGGGCGGCCTGTTCCTGATGAACGCGGAGGAGATGCGTTTCATCGTGGACAACCTCTTCGTCGGCAACAAGCTGCAGGCCGGCGAGATCGTTACCAGCCGGGGCAACCGTATCGACCTCAGGAACATCCGCTCGCCGATCATCGTCTTCGCCTCCTGGGGCGACAACATCACGCCGCCGCAGCAGGCGCTGCATTGGATCGCCGACCTCTACGAGAGCGTCGACGAGATCCGCGCCAACGAGCAGGTCATCGTCTATGCCCTGCATGACACCGTCGGCCACCTCGGCATCTTCGTCTCGGGCAAGATCGCCAAGAAGGGCCATGCCGCGGGCGTCGAGAACATGGACATCATCGACGCGCTGCCGCCGGGCCTCTACCAGGCGGTCCTGGAGGAGAAACGGCCGGACGATCCGAACGCGGACCTGATCGCCGGCGACTACATCGCACGCTTCGAGGCGCGCACGATCGAGGACATCCTGGCCCTGGGCGGCGCAAGCGAGGCGGACGAGCGGCGCTTCGAGACGGTCTCGCGGGTGTCCGAGATCAACGAGGGCCTATACCGGACCTTCGTCGCCCCCTGGGTGCAGCTGTGGTCCAATGACGAGACCGCCGAGGCGCTCCGGTTCATGCAGCCGCACCGCGCTCAGCACCTGCTCCTGTCGGACGTGAACCCCGCCATGCGGGCGCTCGAACCGTTGGCGAAGGCGGTGCAGGAGAACCGTCGTCCGGCCGCTCCCGACAATCCCTTCCTGGCCTGGCAGAAGATGGTCTCGGACCAGATCGTCCAATCGCTCGACCTCTACCGCGACGCGCGCGACAGCGTCTCGGAGGCGTTGTTCCAGGCCGTCTACGACTCGCCCTGGGTGCAAGCGGCGGCCGGCCTGCGGTCGGCGTCGGCCGAGGCGCCGAAGCCGCGCGCGCGGGACGTGGCGCGCGAGGCGTTGATCGAGAAGAAGTTCGACGCGATCAAGGCGCGGATCGCCCAGGGCGGTTTCAACGAAGGGCTGATCCGCATTCTCGTCTATACCGGCCGGGAAGAGAGCAAGTTCGATGCCCGGTCCTTCCGGATGCTCCAGACGATTCATTCCGAGTACTCCCAGGTCACGCCGATCTCGTTCAGGGAGTTCCGCGAGCTGGTCAAGGATCAGAGCTACATGGTGCTGCTCGACGAGGCGCGCGCCCTGGCGGCCCTGCCCGAGTTGTTGCAGAGCGACGAGGCGCGGCGCCAAGCCTTGGATCTGGCTGTCCGGGTCGCCACGGCGGGCCGCTCTCTCAGTCCGGTGCGCGAAGAGCGCTTCCAGAAGGTCAGGGAGGTTCTGGGTGTCGAGCAGGCGCCCGCGCCGGAACCGAGCGAGCCCGCGCGAACAGCCCGGCGGGCCAAGCTGCGCGAAGCGGTGGTGCCGGGCGTGGCCGCCGACGAGGTCGAGGAGCTGGCCGAGAAGCTGAGCTCGACCCCCGCGCCCAAGGCGGTGCGGACGCCGCCGCCGCGGACAAAGCGGCCAAGCCGGCGCAAATCCACGTGACCGCTATTCTTCATCGCGAGCAGGCCTTGCCATGCCGGACACCTCCGAAACGATCGAGAACAAGACCTTCGACGAGATCGCGGTCGGCGACCGGGCCAGCCTGTCGCGGACCCTGACCCGGGACGACATCGACCTCTTCGCCGTCGTATCCGGCGACATCAACCCGAGCCACGTCGACCAGGCCTTCACCGGGGCCGCCGGTCCCGTGGCCCACAGCATGTGGACCGGGTCCCTGCTCTCCGCCGTGCTGGGCAACGAGCTGCCCGGTCCCGGGACGGTCTACGCCGGTCAGAACCTCAAGTTCCACCGTCCCGTAGTAATCGGCGACACGATTACCGCGCGCGTGACCGCCGCCGAGAAGAAACCGGGGCAGAACCTCGTCGTGTTCGACTGTCTGTGCACCAATCAGGACGGCGAGGAGGTCGTGACCGGGACCGCGGAGATGGTCGCGCCGGTCGAAAAGATCTCGCGGCCGCGGACGGCCCTGCCGGAGGTCGGCCTGAAGCGCCAGGACAACTACCGGCGCCTGATCGAAAGGAGCCGGGCCTTCGGACCGGTGACGACCGCGGTCGCGCACCCCTGCGACCAGGCTTCCCTGGCCGGGCCGATCGAGGCGGCCGAAGCGGGCCTGATCACGCCGATCCTGGTCGGTCCCGAGGCGAAGGTCAAAGCCGTTGCCGAGAGCGACGGGCTCGACATCTCGCCCTACCGGCTGATCGCGACCGAGCACAGCGAGGACTCCGCCGCCCAGGCCGTGGCGCTGGTGCGCGGCGGCGAAGCCGAGGCCTTGATGAAAGGCAGCCTGCACACCGACGAGCTCATGCGCGAGGTTGCCAAGCGCGACACGGGCCTCAGGACCGGCCGCCGGATCAGCCACTGCTTCGTGATGGACGTGCCGACCTACGACCAGGTTCTGATCGTCACCGACGCGGCCATCAACATCTACCCGACGCTGGAGGACAAGCGCGACATCTGCCAGAACGCGATCGAGCTGGCCCAGGCCCTGGGGGTCGGGGAGCCGCGGGTCGCCGTGCTCTCGGCCGTCGAAACGGTGACCCCGAAGATCCCGGGGACCCTCGAGGCGGCGGCGCTCTGCAAGATGGCGGACCGGGGCCAGATCACCGGCGCGCTGCTCGACGGTCCGCTGGCCTTCGACAACGCGATAAATCCGCAGGCGGCCGAGACCAAGGGCATCGCCTCGCCGGTCGCGGGCCGCGCCAACATCCTGCTGGTGCCGGACCTCGAGGCCGGCAACATGCTGGCCAAGAACCTGACCTTCATGGCTAATGCGGACGCCGCCGGCATCGTCCTGGGCGCCCGCGTTCCGATCGTCCTGACCAGCCGCGCCGACACCGTACGTACGCGCATGGCCTCCTGCGCCGTGGCCGTCCTGGCGGCCGAGGCCCGGCGGCCGCGGCCGCCGAAGCCGGACCAGGAAGGTTCGGGATCATGACCGGCCTCATCGTCGTCCTGAACGGCGGCTCGTCGAGCCTGAAGTTCTCGATCTATCAGATGACGGGCGAGACGGACCTCGAGCTGTCGATCAAGGGACAGATGGAGGGTATCGGCACGGCGCCGCGCTTCATCGCCAAGGACCGGGACGGCAAGGTCCTCGGCGAGCGGCAATGGGCCGACGCCAGCTCGGCCGACCGGGTGTTCCTGTTCGGCTATCTGGCCGGCTGGGCGACGGGGCAGATCAAGGATTCGGAGGTCGTCGGCGCGGGCCACAGGGTCGTCCACGGCGGCACGGATTTCAGTGCCCCGGCGCTGATCGACAATGCGCTCATGAGCGCCGTCGAGAAGCTCGTCCCGCTGGCCCCGCTGCACCTGCCGCACAACCTCGCTTACATCAAGGCCGCACAGTCGATGAACCCGGAGCTGCCGCAGGTCGCCTGCTTCGATACGGCCTTCCACCGCGGCCATCCCGAAGTGGCCGAGCGCTTCGCCCTGCCCGAGGAGCTGTACGGCGCGGGCGTGCGCCGCTACGGCTTCCACGGCCTGTCCTACGAGTACATCGCCCAGGAGCTGCAGCGGGTCGCCCCCGAGATCGCCGAGGGCCGTGTCGTCGTCGCCCATCTCGGTAGCGGAGCCAGCATGTGCGCGATCAAGGGCGGGCGCAGCATCGACAGCACCATGGGCTTCTCGGCGCTGGACGGGCTGCCGATGGGCACGCGCTGCGGCGCCCTCGATCCCGCCGTTCCGCTCTACCTGATCGCCGAGAAGGGCTACGACGTGCCAGCGCTCGAGCGGCTGTTCTACCACGACAGCGGGATGCTGGGCCTGTCGGGCGTGAGCAACGACATGCGCGACCTGGAAGCGAGCGAGGACCCCAGGGCCAAGCTGGCGCTGGACTACTTCGTCTATCGGATCAACCGCGAACTCGGCGCCTTGGCCGCCGCGATGGGCGGCCTCGATGCGGTGGTGTTCACCGCCGGGATCGGCGAGCGCTCGCCCGAGACCCGCGCGCGGGTCTGCGCCGATGCCGGCTGGCTGGGCCTGCACCTGGACGAAGCGGCGAACCAGGCCGGCGGTCCCAGGATCTCGACGGCGGAGTCCGCCGTCTCCGCCTGGGTCATCCCGACGGACGAGGAGAAGATGATCGCTCTGCACACGCAGCGTCTGCTGCGCGGGCTCTAATCCGGACGACGCAGCGTTGCGGCAAAAACCAGCACCTCGGGAAACGGGACCACGCGATGTTCAATTCGAAAGATCGGACCCTGGAAGGCAAGAAAGGGCTGGTGACCGGCATCGCCAATGCCGATTCGATCGCCTACGGCTGCGCCAAGGCCTTCCAGTTCCTCGGCGCGGAGCTCGCCGTCACCTATCTGAACGAAAAGGCCATGCCCTACGTCGAGCCGCTGGCGCGGGAGGTCGAGGCGTCGATCTTCATGCCGCTCAACGTTTCGGTGGAGGGGCAGTTGGAAGCGGTGTTCGAGAAGATCGAGCAGCGCTGGGGCCGGCTCGACTTTCTGCTCCACTCCATCGCCTTCGCGTCGAAGGAGGACCTGCACGGCCGTCTGGCCGATTGCTCGCGGGACGGCTTCCTGGAGGCCATGGATGTATCCTGCCATTCCTTCCTTCGTATGGCCCGGCTGGCCGAGCCGTTGATGACCAACGGCGGCGCTCTCTTCACCATGAGCTATCATGGCGCCGAGAAGGTGGTGGAGCACTATAACGTCATGGGCCCCGTCAAGGCGGCGCTGGAGTGCGCGGTGCGCTATCTGGCACAGGAGCTGGGCCCCAAGGGGATCCGTGTCCACGCGATATCCCCCGGTCCGCTGAAGACCCGCGCGGCGTCGGGGATCAAGCATTTCGACGAGCTGCTGGACAAGGCGGCCCAGAGGGCGCCGGCCGGCCGTCTGGTCGGAATCGAGGACGTCGGCATCGCCACCGCCTCGCTGGCGACCGATGCCGCGAAGCTGATCACCGGAGACACGATCTACATCGACGGCGGCTATCACATCGTCGCCTGATCGAGTTCGTTCCAGCTCTAACAAGGATCCTTGGTATCAGTTGCAGGGCACTGTGGAGGTACGAAAATGAATGATCCCTCGAAGAAAGACGGTTCCGCGGGAGCACCCGCCGGTGGAGCCATCCCCGCGGCCGAGCTTCGCAAGCGCATGGCCGAGAAACAGGCCGAGAAGGCCGCCCAGGCGGCGGGGCGGAGCAAGGCTCTCGAGGAAGAGGAGGAACAGTTTCGGCGTTTCTTCATGACCAGCGAGGTCACGGAGGAAGACATCGGGCGAATTCGAGAAACCGTGTATCGCCTGGCGGAGCGCGGCGAAACCAGTTTCATGATAGCCAAGTTCCCCTCGGATTTCTGCGCCGATGGCGGGCGAGCGATCAACAACAACGAGCCGGATTGGCCGAAGTCACTGACCGGACGCGCCGAGCAGATGTACGACCGATGGAGAACGAACGCCAAGCCGCTCGGTTATAAACTCAAGGCGGAGGTCCTGAATTATCCGAAGGGGATAATCGGCGAGATCGGACTCTTCGTCGAATGGTAGGTCGCGCGGGCTGCAAGAGGCTGTCTGATCGACCGCCGCTCGGGCCGACTCCCTTGGCCGATCTTTTGCCGTTCCGTGTAAGGCCCGCAGGTCCGCGCCTTCGCTTGTCGGCGGCGGGCCGCGTGGTGCAGCGGGTGCGGTCGAGCGCCAAGCCCAAAAGAGGTGAGGGCCGCAACTTGGGGGAAGTTGCGGCCCTCGGGGTATGAGGGTACTGGAAATGGGGAAGGGCTAGGTGGGGATAGTAAAGCGTCTAGAAGTTAATGAAAGGTTAACGCGATTCGGTTTTTTTGTTCCCTTGCGATTTTTTTGGATGGCCGCCATCTTCCCTGGCGCCGATGGATGAACGACAAGGATGCCCCCCATGCTGATCAGACACAATCCGGCCGGCATCGTCCCGCCCT
The DNA here is from genome assembly GCA_947258885.1 of uncultured Kiloniellales bacterium. Classification (GTDB taxonomy): domain Bacteria; phylum Pseudomonadota; class Alphaproteobacteria; order Kiloniellales; family JAKSDN01; genus CAMYKD01. Next base: position 54,900 of record CAMYKD010000040.1, read on the forward strand.
TCTCGCCTTACAGCCACGCCGTCGAGACCGCGTCCGGCGCGCGCTGGCTACATATTTCGGGCCAGGTCGGCGTGCAGCCCGACGGCAGCATCCTGAGCGAGCCTTCCGCGCAGATGGAGCAGAGCTGGCGCAACGTGCTGGCGATCCTGGGCGCGGCGGGCATGGGCCCGCAGGACCTGGTCAAGGTGACAGCCTACCTGACTCGGCCCGAGGACATCGGCCTGTTCCGCGAGGTGCGCGACGCTCTCCTGGACGGCGCCCAGCCGGCCTCGACCCTGGTCATCGCCGCCGGGCTGGCGCACCCCGACTGGCTGGTCGAGATCGAAGCGGTCGCGGCGGCGGCGTAAACCCGGACCGCTAAGAAGAGGATACCTATGAGCCGATCAGGACGCGGGACCCTTGGGCCGTGGCAGCCGTGGCGGAGGAGGCTGGCTCCGCGCGTCGCGTCCGGTCGATCAGGGTCTCCGCCGCGCGGTCCAGGATCGCCATCTCCCCTTCGCTCAGCGCGTCCTCGCCGTTGTCGCGCCGTCGTCCGGCGGTGTCCTTGCCGCCTCCGGACAAAGGCAGTTTCGAACGCACCAGCTCGGCCACGCTGACCCGCGAGCGGCGCGCCAGTTTCCGCAGGCGCACCTTCTCCTCGGGCGAGACCGATATCACCAAGCGTTCCGATTTCATCGCCACGCCTCATGTGCATGTACATGCACATGTTAGCAGATCCACGGCTGGCTCGTGAGCAAGGCCCATGCCGGGGTCTCAGCGGGGGACGGAGGCCGTGCCGCGCCCCTCAGGCCGCGGTGCCGCCCACGGTCAGGCCGTCGATCAGCATGGTCGGCTGGCCGACGCCGACCGGCACGCCCTGGCCCTCCTTGCCGCAGGTGCCGATGCCGGTGTCGAGCGCCATGTCGCCGCCGACCATGGCGACCTTGGTGAGCACGTCCGGGCCGTTGCCGATCAGGGTCGCGCCCTTGACCGCCGCCCCCACCTTGCCGTCCTCGACCAGGTAGGCCTCGGTGCAGGAGAACACGAACTTGCCCGACGTGATGTCGACCTGGCCGCCGCCGAACTGGACCGCGTAGAGCCCGTTCTTGACCGAGCGCAGGATCTCCTCAGGCGCGTGCTTGCCGTTCAGCATGTAGGTGTTGGTCATGCGCGGCATGGGGATGCAGGCATAGCTTTCGCGCCGGCCGTTGCCGGTCGGCGCCATGCCCATGAGGCGCGCGTTCTGGCGGTCCTGCATGTAGCCGACCAGGACGCCGTCCTCGATCAGCGTGGTGCACTGCGCGGGCGTGCCCTCGTCGTCGATCGTGAGCGAG
>CAMYKD010000041.1 GCA_947258885.1 uncultured Kiloniellales bacterium
GGCACCCTGATCGACTGGGAGAGCGGGATCTGGGATGCTCTGCAGCCGCTGATCCAGGCCGGCGGCCGGGACGACATCACGCGCGGTGTCGCTCTCGAGGCCTTCGCCGAGATCGAGAGCGCGCAGCAGGCGGCGACCCCCGGCATGCTCTATCCCGAGATCCTGGCGCGGGTGCACGCGAGCTTCGCCGAGCGTTTCGGTCTCGCGACGAGCGCCGAAATGGACCGCACGTTCGGCGGCTCGCTGCCCCATTGGCCCGCCTTTCCCGACACCGCCGACGCGCTGCGCATTCTCAAGAGGCGCTACAAGCTCGTGATCCTGTCGAACGTGAACCGGGACGGCTTCGCGGCCTCGAACCGCAAGCTCGGGGTCGCCTTCGACGCCGTCTACACCGCCGAGGATGTCGGGTCCTACAAGCCCGACCCACGCAACTTCGCCTATATGCTGGAGCGTCTGGCGGGCGAGCACGGCCTCAAGCCCGGGGACATCCTGCACACCGCGCAGAGCCTGTTCCACGATCACGTGCCGGCCAAGGCCGCCGGGCTCGCCCGCACCTGGATCGACCGCCAGGGCCTTTCCGAAGGCGGCGATTGGGGGGCCACGGCCCGGGTCGCCGAGCGTCCCGAGGCCGACTTCCTGTTCCCGACCATGGCCGCGATGGCCGAAGCCGTCCTGGCAGAGGTTTAGCCGCCACCCCGTCACGCACTGGGCCGCTCCATCGCGAAGATGGTCTCGACCAGCGTGTAGTCCATGTAGCCGAGGCGGGCGATCGGGGTGATTTTGGCGAGGTCCACCAGGCCGTCCGTCAGCACCTCGTCGCGAATGTGGACGCCGAGGACGCAGCCCAGCACCACGGCGTTGCGCCCGCCGGGTGCGGTGCAGGGCAGGTCGAGGACCTGGTGAACGGCGCATTCCAGGTGGATCGGCGCGGCCTTGACCCGCGGCGGCTCGACCAGGGCCGCGGGCTCGGTCTCGAGGCCCGCCAGCGCCGTCTCCTCGACTTCGGGCGGCACCGGCGCGCTCGAGCGGTTCATCTGCTCGCGCAGGTCCCGGGTCGCCATGTTGGCGACGAACTGCCCGGTCTCCTCGCAGTTCTTCAGCGTGTCCTTGTCGGGCCGCGGCGCCGGGCCGTTGCTCGCGAACATGACCATGGGCGGCTCGGAGGCGACGCCGTTGAAAAAGCTGTAGGGCGCCAGGTTGACGACACCTTCGCGGCTCAGCGTCGTGATCCAGCCGATCGGACGCGGCACGATGCAGCTCTTGAAGGGGTCGCGCGGCAAGCCGTGGCGGTTGCCTTCGGTCTCGTAGAACATGCTGTCTGCGTCCTGATGCTGTGGGTGCGCGGCGCCGCGGGCCGGCGCCGGCTTGCCGGGTGACGGAACCGTTCTAGCGCTCCGGGTTCTCCTCGGGCGGCGCCTCGGCTGCCTTTCCGGCCTTTGGTTTTGCGCGAGTCTTCCTGGATGCCCTCGCTCGCGGCTTGCGGGCCGGCGCCGGCTTCGCGGCGGCGGGCGGCTCGGGCTCTGGTGCGGGCTCGGGTTCTGGTTCCGGCTCGGTCCCTGGTTCCGGCTCTGGCTCAGGCTCCGGCGCGGGCTCCGGCTCGGGCAGGGCGGCGGCGCTCGGCGCGCTCTCCGGCGCGGCGGCCGGCCAGGGGGCGAAGGGATAGGGCTTGTGCTCCGTGTGGTAGGTCAGGAAGGCAACGGTCTCCTGGAAGTAGACGGCCAGCCTGCGGCCGAAGTCCCGAAGCGGCTCGTTGGCCTCCCCGGTGATCAGCCTGAACAGGAACTGGACCACGACGACGACCCCGGCGACGAGCTCCGCGACGTTGAAGATCACCGCGAAGAGAATCATGTAGACGAGCCTCATCCAGGTGTCCGTGTTGGTGAGGTTGGCTTTCAGCGTTTTCTCCATGGCGGTTTCTCTCCTCATTTCGTCCCCAGCCGGCGGGACTCCGACGGCGACCCCGGCGGGGGCCCTCCACTGTGCCAAGAGCCCGCCGGGAACCAAAGCCCCTTTTTTCCAACCCGCGATCGTGCGCCCCCGGCCTCCCCCGCAGGTCGCAGCGTGGACCGAAATCCGCGGGGCGCAGCCCGGCCACGCAGCCGAGGGCGCCGGCCGGACAAGACAAACTTGCCCCTGCAACGCGGGCCGCCAGGCGGTGACGTCCTTTCGTGACGAAGCGGCCGAGCCGGGATCAGCGGCGCGGGCCGACGCGCTTCAGGAACTCCCAGACCGGCAGCGCGGCCAGCCCGCCGACGACGCCGGACAGATAGCTCGGCACGGCGAGGCCCAGAAGCGTCTCGACCAGCACCGCGACACCCCAGCTTGCCGCGACGATCGCGGCGAGCGTGACGGCGATGCGCTGCCAAAGCGGCATGGCGGCCCCTTCCGTTGCCGACCGCGGACGATAGTGCCGCGGCGCGCGACTGTCGAGTCCAGCCCACGTCGAACCCGCTAGAAGGGGTCAGGTCTTGTCTTAATTATTTTTTCGACCAGCTTTCTCCGCAGGTCGCGTCCGCTGCGCAAGGATTACGAGGGCGTCTGGCATCACGTGACGAACCCCGGCGCCGGGCGCCGGCGGGTCTTCCCTGAGCGGGCCGTTCATGGGGCGCTGCGCTCGGTGGCGGGCGGCCTGCTGGGACGAGAGAGGATGTACCAGGCCGCCGCCAGCATCAGGCCGCCGGTGACGATCAGCAGCGCCAGCGGCGCGGCCGTGAAGGCCGCGAGATAGCCGAGGCTCGCCGCCATCGCGCCGACCGCGGCCAGCTTCGCCGTGGGCGGTATCACCCGGTATTGCTGCCAAAGCTGCAGCGGCGGCCCGAACACCCGGTGGGTATAGAGCCAGCGCTGAAAGGTCGCCGAGCTCCTGGAGAACGCCCAGAGGGCGACGATCATCAGGGGCGTGGTCGGCAGCACCGGCAGGAAGGCGCCCAACACGCCGAGGCCGAAGAACAGCCAGCCGAGGGCGAAATAGGCCCAGCGTGCGTAGCCCGGGATCGGCAACTGCGACGGCATCCGGCCTTGACCTCCTGCCCGGGGTTCTCGCCTGCGCGCGCGGCTTCGCGCCAGGCTGTGGTGCAATCGGGATCATACCCGATCCGGCACCGGACTGCCGAGCGCTGATTGGCCTGTGGGCTGAGCCGACGCCGGCCCGACCGCTCGATCATGCCTCCAGGATGAGCAAGATGGGGTCAGGTCTTGTTTTAAGTTATTTTTTCGACTAGCCTTCTCCGCATGTCGCGTCCGCTGCGCATCGAGTACGAGGGCGCCTGGTACCACGTGATGAACCGCGGCGCCGGGCGCCGGCAGGTCTTCCGCGGGCCGGCAGAGGGGCGGCTCTTCCTAGACCTCCTGGGCGAGCTCGACGAGACCTTCGGGGTCGAGACTCATGCCTACTGCCTGCTGGGCAACCACTATCATCTGCTGCTGCGCACGCCGCGCGGCAACCTGGGCCGGGCGATGCGCCACCTGGGCGGGATCTTCACCCAGCGGGCCAACCGCTTGGCCAAGCGCGACGGGCCGCTCTTCCGCGGCCGCTACAAAGCCGTGCTGATCGAGGCCGAGGCCCATCTGGCCGCGGTCGGCCGCTACATCCACCTGAACCCGGTCTCAGCCGGGCTGGTGCGCCGGCCCGAGGCCTGGCGCTGGTCGAGCTATCCGGCCTATCTGGGGCGCACCGCGGCACCCGACTGGCTGCACATGGCGGAGACCCTGGCCGGCTTCGGCACGCGCGGCGCGCGCGAGCGCTACCGCGCTTTCGTGGCCGAGGGGCTGGACGAGGAAACAGCCGCTTTCTACCGGCGCGGGCGGCTCGAGCCGGTGCTGGGCGGCCGGGCCTTCCGGCGGAAGGTCGAGCGGCGCCTGGCGAAGGCGCCCGCCCAGAGCGAGGCGGCGCTGCTTCGGCGCCTGGCGGTGCCCGGGCTGGTCCAGATCATCGCCGCGACGGCGGCCGAGTTCGGCCAGCCGCGCAAGAGCCTGCTGACCCCGACGCGCGGCCGCGGCCAGCGCAACCCGGCGCGCGATACCGCCGTTGGCCTGGCGCGCACCCTGGGCGGCCAACCGCTCTCGGCGATCGCCGAGACCTTCGGCTACGGCCACACCGCCGGCGCCTCGAGCGCCGTCGGCCGCTTCCGTCGAGAAGTCGCCGACGATCCCGCGCTCGCCCGGCGCGTCACACGCATCAGGCGCGCGTTGGAGCGACCGTAAAAAATATTAAAACAGGACCTGACCCCTTTGCCTTGCTGGTTCCGGCTAACTCTTGCCGGCCTTCTTGCGTTGAGATCTTGCCCATCTGGACAGCCACATGAGTGCATTCGACAGGCCGAAAAACGGATAGCCGGGTTCAAGGGTGATTGCCCGACGGCTCCCATCGACGGCGACGAGTTCCAGTTCGTCAATCTCCATCTTGGGGTTGCGCGACTCACGGTCATCCGCTGCCAGCCACCGCCTGTAGGCCGCTTCGAAGTTATCGTCTGCGTAGTCAAGCCGCAGAATGCACAGTGTTTGAAGACCGCCGGAATTCGTCCAGACCAACCGCTCGGTCGTAACGAGGAACCAGTTGCTTGCGCCAAGGAAACAGGCGATCACCGGCTCCTCGTCTGTGCCCAACGCCGCCTTTGACAAGACGGCGTTCTTTGCATCAGAAGTGTGGTTCTCGAACAGTTTCGTCTGTTTGCCTTCACAGCCCTTCCTAAGAAGGACCGAGGCAATGATCTGCGGGTCAGCCGCCTGTGTCACAACTGCACCTTCGCGGATGCTCGAAAGAGGGCCCAAGCCCTGGTCAGGTTACTTCGCTGCGCCCTAATGCGCCTCGGCCCAGGTGTCGCCGGTGCCGGCTTCGGCGACCAGGGGCACTGACAACTCGACGGCGGGGGCGGCCGCGCCTTCCATGACCTGGCGCACGACGGCCGAGGTCTTCTCCAGCTCCTTCTCCGGCACCTCGAAAAGCAGTTCGTCGTGGACCTGGAGGAGCATTCGGGCCGAAAGCCTGGCCTCCGAAAGCGCCTTGGGGATGCGGATCATCGCGCGTTTGATGATGTCGGCGGCCGCACCCTGGATCGGCGCGTTGATGGCCGCGCGCTCGGAGAAGCTGCGCCGGGCCGGGTTCTTGTCCTTGATGCCGGGCATGTGCACCTTGCGGCCGAACAGGGTGGTCACGAAGCCCTGCTCGCGGGACAGCGCCTTCATGCGCTCCATGTAGTCCTTGATGCCCGGATAGCGCTGGAAGTAGGCCTCGATGTAGGCCTTGGCGTCGGACTGGGCGATGCCGAGGTTCTGGGCAAGGCCGAAGGGCGAGATGCCGTAGATGATGCCGAAGTTGATCGCCTTGGCCTGGCGGCGGACCATGGGGTCCATGCCCTCGACCGGCACGCCGAAGACCTGGCTGGCCGTGGCCGCGTGGATGTCCTGGCCCTCGCGGAAGGCCTGCTTCAGGGCCTCCACCTCGGCGATGTGGGCGGCCAGGCGCAGCTCGATCTGGCTGTAGTCGACCGAGAGCAGCCTGTGGCCGGGCGCGGCGACGAAGGCGCGCCGGATCTTGCGGCCCTCCTCGGTCCTGACCGGGATGTTCTGCAGGTTCGGGTCGTTGGAGGAGAGGCGCCCGGTCGAGGCCACGGCTTGACTGAACGAGGTGTGGACGCGGCCGGTCGCGGGGTCGATCTGCTCCTGCAGGGCGTCGGTGTAGGTGCTCTTCAGCTTGGTCAGCTGGCGCCAGTCGAGCACCCGCGCCGGCAGCGCGTGGCCCTGGGCGGCCAGGCCCTGGAGCACCTCGGCGCCGGTCGCGTAGGCGCCCGATTTCGTCTTCCTGCCGCCGCCCTCCAAACCCAGCTCGTCGAACAGCACCTCGCCCAGCTGCTTGGGCGAGCCGATCGTAAAGGGCCGGCCGGCCAGCCCGTAGATCTCGGATTCCAGCTCGCCGGCGCGCTGGGCGAAATCGTTGGAGAGACGGCGGAGCTGGTCGCGGTCGACCTTGATGCCGGCGGTCTCCATGGCGGCCAGCACCGGCACCAGCGGGCGCTCGATGGTCTCGTAGACCGTCGTCATGCGCTCGGCCAGGAGTCCCGGTTTCAGCACCTGGTGCAGCCGCAGGGTGACGTCCGCGTCCTCGGCGGCGTAGTCGAGCGCCTTGTCGAGCGGCACCTTGTCGAAGGTCACCCGGCTTTTCCCGCTGCCGGCCACCTCGGCGAACTTGATCGTCCGGTGGCCCAGGTGCAGCTCGGCCAGCTCGTCCATGCCGTGGCCGTGCAGGCCGCCTTCGAGCACGTAGCTGAGCAGCATGGTGTCGTCGAGCGGCGCGACCTCGATCCCGTATTTGGCGAGCACGACCATGTCGTATTTGAGGTTCTGGCCGATCTTGAGCACGGAGGGGTCCTCGAGCAGGGGCTTCAGCGCCGCGAGCGCCCGGTCCAGCGGAATCTGGTTCTCTAGAAGGTCCCCACCGCCGCCCAGGTCGAGCTCGCCGTCGCCGCCCGGCGGCCGGTGGGCGAGCGGGATGTAGCAGGCCCGGCCCGGCGCGAGCGCCAGCGAGGCGCCGACCAGCTCGGCGCGCATGGCGTCCAGGCTGGTCGTCTCGGTATCGACGGCGACCAGGCCCGTCGCCCTGGCCGCCGCGACCCAGGCCTCCAGCGCCTTCGGGTCGCGGACCAGCTCGTAGGCGGCCTCGGCGGGGGCCGGCTCGGCCTCGGCGGCGGGCGCACCCAGCTTGTCGGCCAGACGCGTCAGCACCGAGCGGAACTCGTAGCGCTCCAGGAAAGCGCGCAGGATGTCCGAGTCGGGCTCCCTCAGCGTGAAGTCCTCGAGCGGCGCCTCGACCGGCGCGTCGTCGGCGAGCTGGACGAGGCGGCGGCTGATGCGGGCCTGCTCGGCGTGCTCGATCAGGTTCTCCCGGCGCTTGGGTTGCTTGATCTCGCCGGCACGGGCGAGCAGCGTTTCCAGGTCGCCGTACTCGGCGATCAGCTGGGCCGCGGTCTTGACGCCGATGCCGGGCACGCCGGGCACGTTGTCGACCGAGTCGCCGGCCAGCGCCTGGACCTCGACCACCTTGTCCGGCGGCACGCCGAACTTCTCGACCACCTGCTCGGGGCCGATCTCGACGTTCTTCATCGGGTCCAGCATGGTCACGCCCTCGCCGACCAGCTGCATCAGGTCCTTGTCCGAGGAGACGACGGTGACCTCGATACCGGCCTCCCGCGCCTGGCGCGCATAGGTCGCGATGATGTCGTCGGCCTCGTAGTTCTCCAGCTCGACGCAGGGCAGCGAAAACGCCCGGGTCGCCTCGCGGATCATGGCGAACTGCGGAATCAGGTCCTCGGGCGGCGGCGGGCGGTGCGCCTTGTACTCGGGATAGAAGTCGTTGCGGAAGGTCTTGGCGCCCTTGTCGAAGATCACGGCCACGGCGTCGGCGTCGCTCTCGCGCAGCAGCTTGATCAGCATGTTGGTGAAGCCGAAGGTCGCGTTGGTCGGCGTGCCGTCGGAGGCATTGCGCGGCGGGATCGCGAAGTAGGCCCGGAAGATGTAGCCGGAGCCGTCGACCAGATAGAGATGGCGGATCGGGGAGGGGGCGCTCATAGGACGAAGGATGCCGTAGGCGGGCGCCCAAGTCGAGGGCGCGACACGCTCAGCTCGGGCCGACGCGGCAGGTTCGCAGCCTCCTCCTAAAATTCAAAGTAAATATTTTTACATTACACAATATAACCATTTTATCACCAGGTATTTATTGTGCTATTCTGTAATGCCTGTATATTCAACTCGCCCCCGATGAAACGGCACAGTCTATCAAGGTAATGAAAATGTTCGAATTCCTCTTCCACTTCGACAAGAGCAAGTCCGGCGGCGAGTTCGGCCTGATCACTCTGCTGATCTCCGTCACCTCTTTCGCCGCGCTCGTGGCGTAATCCAAGGAGGCCCGATCCTCCCCCGGGAGCCCACTCCGCTCACCCGGGAGGCCCGCCCGACGGCAAGGCCTTCGAGCCCTCTCCCCGGCTCGGAGGCCTTGTCGCGTCCGTAGCGGTCTACTCGGCGGCCTTTTCGCCGGCGGCCTGGGCCAGGACGAAGCGCCGGCCGCAGTAGGGACAGTCGATCCGGCCCTTGCCTTCCATGTTCAGATAGACCCGCGGATGGCCGAGCGGCCCGCCGCCGCCGTCGCAGGAAAGCACCTCGGTGTCGACCGTCTCTTCTGGCTCCATGGCCTTCGTCCTTCCTCGCCCTGGCGCCGGTTGACCGGCGCCAGGGCGGATGATACCGATTGCGCGCGCGCGATCAATGGCCTCGCTGGCCGCCGAAAGAGCCTTCATGCCCGACAGCCCGATCCAGACCGGTCCCGGCGCCGACGGCGGCATGCCGCCGCCCGACCACGCGGTCGAGGTCCGGGGCCTCGACAAGATCTACCGTGGCGGCCGCCGGAACAAGGCCAATCACGCGCTGATCGACGTCGATCTGGCGATCCCACGCGGCGCGCTGTTCGGCCTGCTGGGTCCCAACGGCGCCGGCAAGTCGACCCTGATCAACATCCTGGCCGGGCTGGTCAACAAGACCGGCGGGCGGGCGGCGATCTGGGGCAGCGATATCGACGAGAATCCGCGCCAGGCGCGCGCGGCGATCGGCGTGGTGCCCCAGGAGCTCAACATCGACCCCTTCTTCACGCCGCGCGAGCTCCTCGAGCTGCAGGCCGGGCTCTACGGCGTGCCGCCCCGTGAGCGGCGAACCGACCGGATCCTGGCCGACCTGCGTTTGAGCGACAAGGCCGAGGCCTATGCCCGGACGCTGTCCGGCGGCATGCGCCGGCGCCTGATGGTCGCCAAGGCCATGGTTCACGACCCGCCGGTGCTGGTGCTCGACGAGCCGACGGCGGGGGTCGACATCGAGCTGCGCCAGCAGCTCTGGACCCATGTGCGCGCGCTCAACCGCCGGGGCACGACGGTGCTGCTGACCACCCACTACCTGGAGGAGGCCGAAGAGCTCTGCGACCGCATCGCGATCATCAACCACGGCCGGGTAATCGCCTGCGACACCACAGAGGCGCTGCTGCGCCGCCTCGACAACAAGGCGCTGACCCTGGTGCTGGCCGAGGCCGTCGGCGAGGTGCCGGAGCGCCTCGGGCGCTTCCAGCCGGAGTTGCTCGCCCCGGGGCGCCTGCTGTTCCACTACCGGACCAGCGAGAGCCCGGTCAACGAGATCCTGGGCGCCGTGGCGGCGAGCGGGCTGACGGTCCAGGACATGAGCACCGAAGAGACCGACCTGGAGGACATCTTCCTGCAGCTCACCCGCGGCGCCCACGAGGCCGAGGCCCCGAAAGGCTGATTCCGATCGCAAAACCGCCATAATGTCATTGACTTTGGCCGCAAAATCACTATGTTGCGCTGCAACATCCAGAACGAAGCAGCTCGTTGGCAGGAAGCAGAATGTCGTCATCCAGCGAAAAGAACCAGAAGCCCGCCCCGGACCGCATCTACGAGGCGAAGAAGCGCCCGTGCCTGATGTGCCGCGACAAGTTCACCAGTTCGTGGCCCGGCGAGCGCGTTTGCCCGAAGTGCAAGCAGACCAATCTGTGGCGCGCGGCCTGAGGCACGGCCGAAGCCCGACCCGTTAGGAATCCTCGTGAGCCCCGGCGTCGCCCGCAAGGCGGCGTCGGGAATTGGCTGTCCGGTCCTTGGCCCGACCGCGCCCCAAGACGCTCAAGCCAATTTACCCGCCGGGCGCTTTGGTCTATATCCTCCGGAAGACGGCCCACGGACCCGTAGCTCAGCTGGATAGAGCGCTGCCCTCCGAAGGCAGAGGTCACAGGTTCGAATCCTGTCGGGTCCGCCAAGTTTTCTCCGGCCGTAAGGCATCCAGACTCCATCGTAGCCGCGACCGGCGGCCGGGCCGCCTAGTCCGCGGCGCTCCGGTCGCGGCGCAGCGAGACGACGCCGCCGATGCGGCGCTTGTCCGCGGCACCGAATTGGCGCTGGCCGCGCGGGTCGAGAACCACCGCCTGGACCGAGCCGATCTCGCCCGGGCCGCGCAGGCTGTGGCCGAGGGCGGCGAGTCCCGCGACGGCGGCCTCGGAAAAGCCGAGCTCGCGCCGGGTCGCGCCGTTGGCGCTGGTCTGGGCGATGCGCGGCGCGTCGACGGCCTCCTGCACCGGCATCTCGTGGTCGATCAGGTTCATCGCCACGTTGACCACCGTATCGATGATCGTCGAGCCGCCCGGCGAGCCGAAGGCCGCCCGCGGCTGGCCGTCGCGAAACACCATGGTCGGCGCCATGGAGCTGCGCGGCCGCTTGCCCGGCGCCACGTCGTTGGCGCCCGGATTGAAGGCGTCCGGATCCGGATTGAATGCCGGGATTCGGTTAAAGTCCGTGAGCTCGTTGTTCAAGAGGAACCCGAAGCCCGGCACCATGAGCCCGGTCCCCCAGGCCGACTCGATGGTGCTGGTGTAGGTCACGATGTTGCCGTCGCGGTCGACGACGGTGAAGTGGGTCGTGTTGACGCCCTCCTCGTCCGGCAGCGCGAGGGCCGCCAGCTTGACCTTGGCGGGCAGCGCCGCCGTGTCGAAGGGGCGCGGGTCACCGGCCTGGACGTCGGCCCGGCGGGCACCGGGATCGATCTGCTTGCTGCGCAAGGCGATGTACGCGTCGTCGAGCAGGCCCTTCGAGGGCACGCCGACGAAGTCGTCGTCGCCCATCCAGACCGCGCGGTCGGCAAAGGCCAGGCGCATGGCCTCGATCATGACGTGGAGCGTCTTGGTCGAACCGAAACTGAACCCCTTGCTTTCGTCACCAATCGGAAAGCGCTCGAGCAGCTTCAGGATCTGAATTACCGTCAGGCCGCCCGAGGAGGGCGGCGGCATGGAGACGATCCGCAAGCCGCGGTAGTCGCCCGTCACCGGCTGCCGGATAGCGGGCCGGTAGTTCGCCAGGTCCGCCAGGGTCATGCGGCCGGCCAGCTTGGCCTGGTCGCGGGGATCGGCGAGGCTGCGGACGTTGCGCTGCGTGTCGATAATCGCCTGGGCGATCTCGCCGCCGTAGAAGGCGTCGGGGCCCTCCTCGGCGATTCTCTTCAGGGTCTTGGCCAGGTCCGGCTGCACGAGGAGGTCGCCCTCGGCCAGCGGCGCGCCGCCCGGCCGGAAGATAGCCCGCGCCTGGTCGTAGGCCGGGTTGCCCGGCTCGCTGTCGAGCCGCGAGCTCAAGACACTCTCCGCCAGGCGGGAGCTCACACGTATTCCCTGCTCGGCCATCTCGATAGCCGGCCCGAGCAGCCGCGAAAGCGGCAGGGTGCCCCAGGTCTCGATCGCCGTGGCCACGCCGCGAAGCGTTCCCGGCACGCCGACCGCGATGCCGCTCGTGGAGCGGATGCCGAACGGAAAGGCGTTCGACGGGTCGGAGGCCAGCAGGAACATGCCGGGATCGGCCGCCGCCGGCGCGCTTTCACGGGAATCGACGACGAAGGTCTTCTTGCTCTCGGCCAGGTGGATCATCATGAATCCGCCGCCGCCGATGCCGGAGGATTGGGGCTCCAAGACGTTGAGCGCGAACTGAACCGCTGCCGCGGCATCGATCGCGTTGCCCCCGGCCCGCAAGACCTGGGCGCCCACTTGCGCGGCCTGAGGCTCGCTGGTCGTGACCACGCCGCCGCGCACGCCGGGCAGGCCGAGGGATACGTCCCGCTCCTGGGCCCAGGCCGCCGGCGACGTGGCGAACGCGAGGAAGGCCAGCGCCGTCAGGCCATAGGCGCCGGCCATGAAGGCCCGCCGGCTCGTCCGCCGGTCCCATTCGCAGCGCATCATCATGTGACTCCCTCCCCGCTTGACTCGCGTGGACGCGCATTTTCCGAACGCCCGAGATTCCTCCTTGGAACCGCAAAGCGAATTCACTGTGGAGCAGCCCGGAATCGGTTGCAATCCTTGTGTGCAATCGCAGGAGGCACAATTCTGTAATGTCGGCAATCCGCGCGCTTCAAACACGCGCGGACACTGCCCCCAAATGCGACGGGGGCGCTCAGGCCGCCTTGCTGCGCACCCGCTCGACCGGATAGGTGGCCGTTACGGTCGTGCCGCCGCCGAGGACGCTCTGGATCAAGAGACATCCGCCGTGGCTTTCGATGAGGGCCTTGGTCAAAGGCAGACCGAGGCCGCTGCCGTCGAACTTGCGACGGCCCTTTCAAGGGGCGGCCTGTTTCTGCTAGGAACACCATTCGAACCGCCGAATTCGAGCAGACTCTCGTCAAGAGCACCATGACCGATCCCTCGCCTCGCGCACCTCAATGGTTAAAGCCGGCCGTCGATTACGGGCCGCTGGTGGTGTTCTTCTGCACCTACGTATTGTCGGACCTGATGACCGCGACCGCGGCGCTGATCGGCGCCACGGCCGTGGCGCTCGCCCTGTCGCTGGCGGTCGCCCGGCGCGTGCCCATGCTGCCCCTGGTAACGGCCGTGATCGTCGGCGTGTTCGGCGGCCTCACTCTGTGGCTCAACGACCCGACCTTCATCAAGATGAAGCCGACCATCGTCCAGGGCCTGTTCTCCGTGGTGCTGTTCGGCGGGCTCGCCTTCGGCCGGCCGCTCCTGAGCCCGCTGCTCGGGGCCGCCTGGCCCATGGACCAGGAGGGCTGGCGCCGGCTGACCTTCCGCTTCGCGGTCTTCTTCGCCGCCATGGCGGGACTCAACGAGGCGGTTTGGCGGACCCAGCCGGAAAATTTGTGGGTTTATTACAAGGTATTCGGCATCATGGGCCTGACGATCCTTTTCGCGATGACCCAGGCGCCGCTCATGAAACGCCACCACCTCGACCCGGAGGCCGGCGGCGCGGCTGCCGAAGACCGCGAGCCTTGACCCTCCCTCCCGGGTAAACCTGGTAGGAAGTTTAGGTACGTTCGCCGCCCTGCAGCGGCGAGAATAGCACGGGCAGGACGCGGGTCCTGTGCGTGGTGCCGTCGGCCTGCTTGCGCACTACGGTCAGGTACTGCCCGCCTTCCAGAGACCCCAGCGGGAGCACCATGCGCCCACCGGCCTTGAGCTGGTTGAGCAGAGGCACCGGTACGTGGTCGACCGCCTCCTTGACGAGGATCGCATCGTAGGGCGCGTGGTCCGGCCAGCCATAGTAACCGTCGCCCGAACGTGCGTGCGCGTTGACGACACCCAGCCTGGTCAGGTTGGCCGCCGCCAGCCCGGCCAGCGGTTCGACCACCTCCACGCTGTAGACCTCGGCCGCCAACTTCGCCAGGACCGCCGCGTGGTAACCGGACCCGGTTCCGGTCTCGAAGACCACGTCGCTGGGTTCGAGCTCCGCCAAGTGGGTCATCAGCGCGACCACGAAGGGCGAGGCCAGGTTCTGGCCATAGCCGAGCGGTAGGGGGTGGTCATTGTAGGCGTAAGGTCGGAGCGCCTCCGGCACGAAGAGATGGCGCGGCACCTCGCGCATCACCGCGAGGACCCGCGGGCTCAGCTGCTTGATCCCGGTATCTTCGCCGGTGATGGCGGCGTTAACCTCGACAAGACGCACCATGTCGCGCCGGAGGCCTTGGTAATCCGGGCCTTCGGCCCCGGCCGCCCCGCCGAACAGCGCAGTCGTCAGCAGGATCAACGCGATAGCAACTCTGGACATGGCAAGGTCCTCGTGCCGCGACAAAGGGGTGGCGTGCGGTCGCGCGGGGCCGCAGGTGGCCTCGAGAGAGTATCAGAAGCCCGGCCGCCGGGTCACCCTGTGCCACGCCGCCGGCTGGCGAACCCGAGCACGGCCCCCACCCGCCTCTTCAGCAGGGGTGCGGGGTCTCCAATGTCGGGATCCACGCCGGAAAGCCGGCGGAAAATCGCCCGGGACTCAGCTGGCCGCCGGTTTGTCTCCGCCGCCGTTCGACGAACTCGGAGCCGCCTTGGCGGCGGCGCTCGCCCCGGCCGCCGCCGCTGCGGCCGCCTTGGTGCCGCCGTTGGTCTTTTCAGAGTCCAGCCGGCGAATCTGGCCTTCGATCGACGCGCCGGCCTCGATCGAGAGGGTTTGGTGAACGATATCGCCCTTTGCCTTGGCGGTCTTGGCTATGGTCACCGAGTTGCCCTTGACCTGACCATCGATCGAGCCGCAGACGCGCACCGTATCGGCCGTGATCGAGCCCTTTATGCGCGCGGATTCGCCTACGGTGACGCTACGGCTCTTTATGTCGCCCTTGACTTGGCCATCGATCTGCAGGTCGCCCGCGCTCTCCAAGTTGCCGACCACCTTGAGGTCGGCGCTGATCAGCGAGGGAACGGCGGAACTTGCTGGGCCGCGCGGCACGTCGCCGAATGCCGTCGGCCCACCGGCCTTGGACTTGTCGTCAGACTTGGAAAACATATCTTGACCTCCCTTGACTCTTCAGTGTTTCGGTTACCCTATGACCGGTCGCGGCCGCCACGGCCTGCGCCCTTCGAGAAACGCGCCCGGCGCGATCATCAGACTGTTGTGCGTGATGTTGCCCAAAATCCTTGCCGATGCTTCAATTCCGATGTCCGTCGCCGTCACCGACCCATAGATCGAGCCGTAGACCAGCAACCGCTCGGCAAAGACCCGGCCTTCGATATGGGCACCGAACTCGACGACCAGATCCCGGCTCCGGACATCCCCTTCGACGACGCCGAAGACCTGAAGGGCGCTGACACACTCGACATCGCCGTAGACGGTCGTCGCCGCGCCGATGATCGAGGGCCGCCGCTCGCTTTCGGTGCGGCGGCGAACGGCCTCGATCCGCTCGGCCAGCAACTCATCGCCCTTATCGATTTTCGAGAACATGCTTCGGACACTTGAGGGATCTTTCTCTATCTCGCTCCATCCTCAACTTCCTGACGGAAAATAGCGAGCGAAAGATGGCGCTCCTGTGTAATTTCTGTGGAACCTCCACGCACGTATCGGCATCCTGAATCGGCTGGGCGATTCGGGACACACGGTACTGGGTTGACTAGGTTAATATATTGTAAACACTTTGGCACTATCCCAGATGGTTAACGGACGTTTACCGATAGGAGGCACCGGCTTGCCCTTTTGGAACAAACGGAAAGCGGACTCAGCACGGCACGGCCTGAGCCAGCAGAAGCAGTGCGCCAAGGACATCGCTCTGGCCGCCAGCTTCGTACGGTCGCTTGAATCCGGCGACCACCATGTCGACCTCGAACTCCAGCGAATCGCTAGCCGCCTCGAGTACCTCGCCGAACAGGTAGGGACGGGCTCTCCCGCCAAGGCGGCCTGAGGGCACCTGTTCCGGGACTTCTTGGACGGCCCCCCGGCTGACACCACACCGGGCCCTCCACCCCATCGAATCGGGGAGCTTCCTGCCCCGGGTCTTCTCCACTTCTGCCGCGCGGGCACCCGTGCTATGCTCCCGCGACCGCTGGGTCGCGGCACCACAGGCGGCACCGCGCAAGAGGACCTTCGGCCGGATCCCATGACCCCATCGACGAGCGCAGTCGGCGTGGCGCCTTTGGCCAACCCGCACCACAAGCCGGCGGTCCGACCATGAGCGCGACGGAGCGGCGGCGCGGCGCCGAGGTGCTGGTCGAACTGCTGCGGGTCCACGGTGTCGACCGGGTCTTCGCCGTGCCCGGCGAAAGCTATCTGGCAGTCCTCGACGCGCTTTACGACGCCCGCGACATCGAGCTGATCGTAGGCCGCCAGGAGGGCGGCACGGCCATGATGGCCGAAGCCCACGGCAAGCTGACCGGGCGCCCGGGCGTCTGCTTCGTGACCCGGGCGCCTGGCGCGACCAGTGCCAGCGCGGGAGTGCACATCGCGTTCCAGGATTCCACGCCGATGATCCTCTTCATCGGCCAAGTGGCGCGCGGCACGACCGAACGCGAAGCCTTCCAGGAGATCGATTACCGGCGCATGTACGGCCCGCTGGCCAAGTGGGTGGCAGAAATCGACGACGCGGCGCGCATCCCCGAGCTGGTCGGCCGCGCCTTCTACACTGCGACGGCCGGGCGTCCGGGGCCGGTGGTGCTGGCCCTGCCCGAGGACATGCTGAGCGACCGGGTGGCCGCCGGCGCCGCGGCGCCCTACGGCGCGGTGCAGGCCTATCCCGGGCCGGAGGACATGAAGCGCCTGCAGACCATGCTGGACCGGGCCGAAAGACCGTTCATGATCCTCGGCGGCGGCGGCTGGAATGCCGGAACCTGCGCCGACATCGCGACCTTCGCCGAGAGCCAGAGCTTGCCGGTCGGGGTGTCCTTCCGCTGCCAGGATTATTTCGACAATACCCACCCCAACTATGCCGGCCACTTCGGGCTCGCAGCCGACGCCAAGCTGAGCCGGCGGATCCGCGAGTGCGATCTGCTGCTGGTCGCAGGCGCGCGCCTCGGCGAGATCACGACCGCGGGCTATACCCTGATCGAGCCGCCGCAACCCGCCCAGCCGCTGGTTCATGTCCATCCCGGCGCCGAGGAGCTGGGCCGGGTCTACCAGCCCGAGTTGGCGATCAATGCCGGTATGGCGGCCTTTGCGGCGGCCGCGCGGCGGCTCGCGCCCAAAGTACCCGCAGAACGCCGGCCCTGGGTCGACGCCGCCCATGCGGACTATCTGGCGCAGACCGAACCGGTCGACAACCCGGGCGAGCTGCAGCTGAGCCGGATCGTGGCTTGGCTGCGTGACAGGCTCCCGCCCGAGGCGATCATCACCAATGGCGCCGGCAATTACACGGTCTGGGTCCACCGTTTCTATCAGTTCCGGCGCTACCGAAGTCAGCTGGCGCCAACCTCGGGCTCGATGGGCTATGGCCTGCCCGCCGCGATCGCCGCTAAGGCCGCGCATCCGGACCGGCCGGTGATCTGTTTTGCAGGGGACGGGTGCTTCCTCATGCACGGCCAGGAGTTGGCTACCGCGGTGAAGTACGGCCTCGGCATCGTCATCGTGGTGGTCAACAACGCCATGTACGGAACTATCCGCATGCATCAGGAAAAAGAATACCCCGCGCGGGTCAGCGGCACCGATTTGGTCAATCCCGATTTCGCGGCCTACGCCAAGGCCTTCGGCGCCCAGGGCGAAGTGGTCGCTCGCACCGAGGAGTTCGCACCGGCCTTCGAGCGGGCGCTGGCCGCCGGCAAGCCTGCCCTACTAGAGCTGCGTGTGGACCCGGAGGCACTCACGCCACGGGCTTCCCTGAGCGAGATCAGGGCCGCGGCGCTGGCCGCCGGAAAGGCCTGAGCCGAGACGCCTGAGCTTCCGGGCATTTGCCTCGAATGCATTGAAAATACTAGATTAATTTAACAGCCCTTTTATTCCCAGGTGCTAGAGTTCGGCCAGCGGCACAGCCAACAGGCAAGAACGGCCAAGGGCATGGAACGACAGGGCACCCCCAGATCAAGCGATCGTGCAAGGTCGGTCGCCGCACTTTCCGAGATCGAGGTCACAACGGCGACGGCCGGCGGCGCGACAGCCCGCAGGGCGGGACGTCGCCGGCCGGAGAAGAACAGTGCGAGGTCCTGACGTGCGGCACAAGGCAACCGTCGAACAGATCAATCGCAGCGCCGCGGCGGCCCGTTCCGCCATGGCCGGGGACCCTGGCGGTTCGGGGGAATTGCCTTCGAGCCGCCATCGAGCGGCCGCCTCGCCAGACGACGGTTTCCTCGATCATTACTTCAAGCGGATCGAACCTCAGGTCGCGACCTCCTTCACGCCGACACAGCAGCAAGCGATCAAGACCATGTTCGGCACCCGCGGCATAAACCGCCACGCCGTCGATATCCGGCGGAGTCTTTCCTTCGGGCGCAGCCGGTTCTACATGGTCTTCCTCATGGGCCGCGAACACCGCGCCCTGGGCGGGCCTGCCCGGCCGGGCCTGCGTTCGTTCGTCGGCTATCTCCTTCTGGCGCTGCTCCTGCTCGTGCCGATCTTCGCCGCGGTCTATCTCTTGAAGATGCTGACCGGCATCGACGTCCTGGCGGCCGGCGACCTGCAAAGCGGCGTCCTCGCGTTGCAGGAGGCTCAGGACCTTCCCCAGATGTAGCGCGGACCCGATCGGGGCGGCCAGCCTGTTCCTTAGACGGGCTGGGCAATCTATCATCCTGTCCGTAAACCAGGATGGAACAGCCCTTGGGCCACAGTGAAGACAGCCGGGCCGTCCAGGCCGTGCCGCCCGATCTCGCCGTCCTGCTGGCCCGTGGCGTCTGCCGGGCCCTGGCGGACCACGGCTTGGCGACGCTGACCGAATTCACCCTCGGCTCCGGGCGGCGGGTCGACGTGATCGGACTGGATCGAGGCGGCCAGGTCACCATCGTCGAGGTGAAGCGCAGCCTCGAGGACTTCCGCAGCGACCGCAAGTGGCCCGAGTACCTGGATTTCTGCGACCGGTTCTTCTTTGCCGTGCCGGAGGACTTTCCACGGGACGTGCTGCCCGTGGACTGCGGCCTGATGGCAGCCGACCCCTACGGCGCGGTGATTCTGCGCGACTCGCCGGATTTCCGCCTCAACGCGGCCCGGCGCCGGGCCCAGTGCCTGCGCTTCGGTCTCGCCGCCGCCGAACGCCTCGGCCGCCTGACCGATCCCCGGTGAAGGCGCCCCTCGCCATTCCCCGTTCGAGACCCTATAGTTCCCCTCGCGCCGCCCCCCTGCGGAGGCCTCCGGCCTGCGCTTTTCGGCCGGCGACCTTCCGGGTGCGATAGAACGAGGCCGAAAGTCTAGGTATGAGGTATGCGCTCCTTCTGATCGGCTTGGCCCTGGCCGCGACCGCCGCCACCTACGTGCGGTACGAGAGCCTCGATCCCTGCGACTGGATGGAGCGGGACCTGGCCCGACAGTCGGGCCTGCCCCTGATCGTCGTGCGCGCCCGCATCCGGGCCGAGTTTCTGCTCGAGGGTATCACGGAACCCACGGCCACCGACTGTCTCTCGGGATGGTGGGAGATCAGGGCCGAAGGACTGAGCGAAGGTACCTGACCGCCACGCTCGGCCGCCCGCCCTCAAATCCGCTCGATCGTCCGGCTCGTGGAGTGCCCTGGCAAGATCTTCGCCAAAAGAACCCGGCCGCCGTAGCTTTGCACCAATTCGGCGCCTACGACCTCTGCCAGCGTGTATTCGGCGCCCTTGATCAGCACTTCGGGCCGGAGCGCCTCGATCAGGGTGAGCGGCGTGTCCTCGGAGAAAACCACGACCTGGTCGACATCCGCCAGCGCCGCCAGAACGGCGGCCCGCGCCGCTTCGTCCTGCAAGGGGCGCCCGCCGCCCTTGAGGCGCCGGACCGACGCATCGCTGTTCAGTCCGACGATCAGGCGGTCGCAGGCGGCCCGCGCCTGGCGCAGCAGCGAGAGGTGGCCCGGGTGCAGCAGGTCGAAGCAGCCGTTGGTGAAGCCGACCTGGAGCCCGGCGCGGCGCCAGGCCGCCACCACCTCCACGAGGCTATCGCGCGGCACCACCTTGGCGTCCGGCGCGAGCAAGGCGCGGCGCAGCTCGTCCGGGCGGGCGACGGCCGTGCCGAGCCGGCCGACCACGAGTCCCGCGGCGATGTTGGCGAGGCGGGCCGCGTCCGGGAACCCGATTCCGGCGGCCAGAGCGGCGCCGAGCATGGCGACCACCGTGTCGCCGGCGCCGGTGACGTCGAAGACCTCGCGCGCCTCGGCCCGGAAATGCCATGCCGCGCCGTCGCGTTCCACCAGGGTCATGCCCGCCTCGCTGCGCGTCGCGAGCACGCCATCGAGCCCGCAGCGCCCGATCAAGGCCCGGCAAGCCGCCTCCACCGCCCGATCGTCCCCCGCCTCCAGGCCGGAGGCCTGCTCCAGCTCGCGGCGGTTCGGCGTCACCAGGCTGGCGCCCCGATAGCGCGAGAAATCGTCCCCCTTCGGATCGACGATGACCGGCCTGCCGGCCGCGCGGGCCAGGCCGATCAGGTCCGTCGGCAGGTCGCGCGACAGCGACCCCTTGCCGTAGTCCGAGATCACCAGCGCCGCCGCCTCCGAAAGCGCCGCCCGGACCGCCTCGGCGAGCGCCCGCGCGGTCGCCTCCGGCACAACGTGCCGCGATTCCCGATCGGCACGCAGAAGCTGTTGACCCTCCGCGATGTAGCGTTCCTTGATGGTCGTGGCCCGGCCGGGGACGGCCAGGAGGCGGCTGTCCGCCGCGCCCTCCGCCGCGACCAGGCGCTCGACCTCGCCGCCCGCCGGGTCCTCGCCGGTCACGGCCAGCAAGGTTCCGCGGGCGCCGAGCGCCGTCAGGTTGCGCAGTACGTTGCCCGCGCCGCCCAGAACGGTCCGATCGTCCTCGACCCGCAGCACCGGGACCGGCGCCTCGGGCGAGATCCGCTCGACACGTCCGGCGACGAAACGGTCGAGCATGACGTCGCCGACCACCAGCACGCGGACGCCGGCCAGAGCGTCGAGACTTGCGGCGAAGTCCTCGGTGTCGTTCCTGCCGGTCACGCCTGCCCTCCGACGGTCACGCCAGGCCGAGTCTCTGTTCGAGCGCGCCACAGAACAGCTGGCCCAAGGTGATGTGCATTTCCTGAATGCGGGGCGTGGTGTCCGACGGTACGACCAGAACGGGATCGGCCAGGCCGGCGAGGTCGCCGCCGCCCTTGCCCGCGAAGGCGGCGGGCACCAAGTCCAGGCGGCGCGCGGTCTCGAGCCCGAGCAAAATGTTGCGGCTGGTACCCGAGGTGGTGAGCGCCAGGGCCAAATCCCCCGGCCGGCCGAGCGCCTCGATCTGGCGGGCAAAGACCGTGTCGAAGCCGAGGTCGTTGCCGATAGCCGTCAGAATCGAGGAGTCCGTCGTCAGCGCCAGGGCGGCGATCGCCGGGCGATTCCGGTCCATGCGCACGGTCAGCTCGGCGGCCAGATGCTGGGCGTCCGCCGCGCTGCCGCCGTTGCCGAAGAACAGGATTTTGCCGCCCGCAGCGAGCGAGCCGGCGGCGAGTTCGACCAGGCAGCCGAAGGGGGCAACCAGCGCCCGGCGGGTCGCCGCGGCCACGGCGGCGTGCTCGTCGAAGCCGGCGTTGAAATAGGCGTCGAGGTCGCTCCGGCTGTCGGTCTCGGCCAAGGTTGGATCGCTCCCGTTTTGCGCCTGCCGCACCCGGCTAATATACCCTGCCCGGGAGCCGAAGAAAGGCGCTCGCCGGGAGCCGGGGGCACGTCATGCCGAGCGCGACCCCACAAACGACCTGAAGTACGCGATGGTCCGTTCGAGGCCGGCCTCCAGGTCGACGGCGGGCGCCCAGTCCAGCAGCTCGCGTGCCAGGGAGATGTCCGGCTGGCGCTGCAGCGGGTCGTCCTCGGGCAGGGGCGCGTAGACGATCTCGGATTTGGAGCCGGTCATGGCGATCACTTTGCGGGCCAGGTCCAGGACCGGGATCTCGTCGGGATTACCCAGGTTGACCGGGCCGGTGACCTCGTCCGGCGCCGCCATCAGCCGAACCAGACCCTCGACCATATCGTCGACATAGCAGAACGAGCGGGACTGCCCGCCGTCCCCGAACACGGTGATCGGCGCGCCCGTCAGGGCCTGGACGATGAAATTGGAGACCACCCGCCCATCGTCCGGCAGCATGCGCGGCCCGAAGGTGTTGAAGATCCGGGCCACGCGGATCTTCAGCCGGTGCTGGCGGTGATAGTCGAAGAACAGGGTCTCGGCGCAGCGTTTGCCCTCGTCGTAGCAGGCCCGCGGGCCGATCGGGTTGACGTTGCCGCGGTAGGACTCGTCCTGCGGGTGGACCGCCGGGTCGCCGTAGACCTCGCTGGTCGAGGCCTGGAGTATCCTCGCCTTCAGCCGCTTGGCCAAGCCCAGCATGTTGATCGCACCGTGCACCGAGGTCTTGGTGGTCTGCACCGGATCGTGCTGATAGTGGACCGGCGAGGCGGGACAGGCGAGATTGTAGATCTCGTCGACCTCTATATAGAGCGGGAAGGTGATGTCGTGGCGCAACGCCTCGAACCGCGGGTGGCCCAGAAGATGGGCGATGTTGTCCTTTGCGCCGGTGAAATAGTTGTCGGCGGAGATCACCTCGCAGCCGTCGTCGAGCAGCCGTTCGCAGAGATGCGAGCCCAGGAACCCACTGCCGCCGGTGACCAGAATTCTTTTTCGTAACGCCATGTCCGGCCTATTCCTATCGAGTTCCTTCGCCCCCGGGCCGGTTCAGACCTGGAGGAAGCGCCGCTCGGCGCCCTCCAGCACCAGCGCCGTGAGCGGCCCACCATAGCAGGCGCCCGTGTCCACGCCGATCCGGTTGGCGCGCACCACCGGCGCGTCGGTCGGCGTGTGGCCGTGCACGACCACCTTGCCCAGGTCCTCGTCGGAGCTCAGAAAGGGTTCGCGGATCCACAACAGGTCGGCCTGGTCCTGGGCGTCCAGGGGAACGCCCGGGCGGACGCCGGCGTGCACGAAGATGTAATCGCCCTCTAGGTGGCTCGGCCGCAAGGCGGCGAAGAACGCTAGGTGCGTCTCGGGGATACGCGCCTCGAGCTCGCGCTGCAGCCAGTCGTCGCCCTCGGCATGTTCGGGGGGCCGGGCCGGATCCACGCCGTAGCTGAGGCAAGTCGCCGCGCCGCCGTTCATCATCCATAAGGGGGCGA
This sequence comes from uncultured Kiloniellales bacterium, assembly GCA_947258885.1. Taxonomy (GTDB): domain Bacteria; phylum Pseudomonadota; class Alphaproteobacteria; order Kiloniellales; family JAKSDN01; genus CAMYKD01. The sequence continues at coordinate 22,489 of CAMYKD010000041.1, forward strand.
CGGTCAGGTCCACCAGAAAACGCAGTAGAAAAGCCTCGTGGTTGCCGATCAGGTGGACCGGCTCGAATCCTGGCAGCGGCTCCCCGATCAGAAGGGCCACAAGGCCCCGCGGATCCGGTCCGCGATCGATATAGTCGCCCAGATAGACCGCCACCCGCCGCGCCTGCGCCGATTGCTCGGCGTCCTCCAGGATGACCTGGTGCAGGGCGCGCAGGCGGTCCACGCAGCCGTGGCTATCGCCGATCGCGTAGACCAGCGTTCCCTCGGGGACCCGCGCCTGGGTCGCCGGATGCTCCGCTTCTCCGATGGAACGGCTCGACACCATCGCCTCTCCGATTTACCCCAATTCCTTGCCGAGGCCTCGGCGCTCGGCAAGATCGCTCCGGACGCCCAAAGGTTCAACAGTCAACATAGATTAACACTTTTCGATTAGTTTCCTCTGATCCAAGCGCGCCGGCACCGAGATCGGATACCCATGAACGAGACCGCCCAGAAGACTCGGCCCCACGAAGAGAAGGCCCTTCTCGACTACGCGAAGCGCCTGGACAAGTTCCGGGCCGGGCGGCGAGCCATCCACGTGCATTTCTCCAGACTGCGGCCCTATAACCGCCGCAGGCACCATCTGCGTATCGCCGCATCGGCCTTCGAACCGCTGATCGCCGGCCAAGATGGCGCCCTGTTCCGCATTCATAACGACGACATGATCCTCCTCTGCAAGGACGTTTCGGTGGCCGAGCTGGACGAGTGCGTACTGCGCCTGCGCTACCTGTTCAGCGAGGATCCTCTGCTGACCGGCCACGAGCAGGAAGGCGAGGAGTTCTGCACCTGGTACAAGATCGAGACGGACTATCGGGCTTTCCTGTCCCTGGCCGAGCAGCTCGTCGAGTCGCGGGCGCAGGCCGACGCCGAACGCGCGGTCGAGCAGCGCGCGGCTGAAGCGGACGCGTCCGAGGCACCCTCCCTGCCCCTGGATCCGCCGCATCTGGCGACCATCATCAGGGCCATAGCGCAGGCCGACCTCTCCAGCGTAGTGCGCCGCCAGCCGGTCTGCGCGGTCTCAAACGACGCCGACCCCAAGACCGTCTTCCACGAGTTCTATATCTCGATCGAGGATCTGAGGCAGAAGCTCCTGCCGAGCCACGACATCCTGGCCAACCGTTGGTTGTTCCAGGACCTGACACGGTACCTGGACAATCGCATGATCGCAATGCTGGCCCGCAACGACGACAAATCGATCGACCAAGCCTTCAGCATCAACCTGAACATCGACACCCTCCTCTCGCCCGAGTTCATCGAATTCGACAAGGTGCTCAACGGCACCTCGCGACGCACCATCGTCGTCGAGCTGCAGCTGGTCGACGTCTTCGCCGACATCGGCAGCTTCCTCTTCGCGCGGGATTTCCTTCACGGGCGCGGCTACAAGCTCTGCCTCGACGGGACGACCCACCTGTCGCTGCCCTTCCTCGACCGGAAGCAACTCGGCTTCGACCTGATCAAGCTGCAATGGAGCAGCGACCTCGCCGACCAGACGACGGGTGCGCGGGGCGCGGCCTTGCGCGCGGCCATCGCCCTGCAGTCTTCCGACCGGATCATCCTGTGCCGCAGCGACAGCGAAACGGCCGTCGAGGTCGGGCGCTCGCTCGGCATCACCATGTTCCAAGGGCACTACATCGACCATCTGTTGTTGGTGACCACGGACCCGCAGGAGATGATACGCGCCCTGGGCGAGGCGAAGTCGCGGCACCGGGCCGCCACGCGTCGCGCATCGGACCAGCGAAGGACTGCGGCGCGGGATTAGCCCCTGGCCAAGGGTCGGGCGCCGTGCCATATCAACTCGATGCAAGCCCCAGTCATCGAGGTCGCCGGACTGACCAAAACCTTCAACGGCGTCGCCGCCGTGGCCGGCATCGACTTCACCGTATCGGCGGGCGAGACCGTCGCCCTGCTCGGCGCCAACGGCGCGGGCAAGACCACGACGCTCTCGATGCTGCTCGGCCTGCTGCTGCCCAGCGCCGGGAGCGTGCGGGTGCTGGGCGAGGACATGATCCGGCACCGCTACCGGGTGCTCGGCCGGCTCAACTTCTCCTCGCCCTACGTCGACCTGCCGCGCCGCCTGACGGTCTGGCAGAACCTGATGTTCTTCGCCCGCCTCTACGGCGTGCCGAGCGCCCGCCGGCGCGTGCTCGAGCTGGCCGAGCAGCTCGACATCGCAGACCTGCTGAAGCAACGCAGCGGCAACCTCTCGGCCGGCCAGAAGACCCGGGTCTCGCTGGCCAAGGCGCTGATCAACGCGCCCGAGCTGCTGCTGCTCGACGAGCCGACCGCCTCGCTCGACCCGGATACCGGCGACTGGGTGCGCGGCTACCTCGAGGGCTATCAGCGCCGCAGCGGCGCGGCCATCCTGCTCGCCTCGCACAACATGGCCGAGGTCGAGCGGCTCTGCGACCAAGTGCTGATGATGAGCCGCGGGCGCATCGTCGACCGGGGCAGCCCGGCGGCGCTGCTCGAGCGCTACGGCCAGGACAGCCTGGAGGGCGTCTTCCTCGACATCGCGCGCGAGCGCCAGGGGCCCGACGCGCCGGAAAGGGCGGCGGAGTGAGCGCGCGCGGCCCCGACTCCACGCGCGCTCCCGGCGGCTCGACCGCGACGCGGATCGGCGCCATGGTGCTGCGCCACGCCTATCTGCTGCGCACCTCCTGGCCGCGCATTTTCGAGATGATGTACTGGCCGACCATCCAGATGGTGCTCTGGGGCTTCTTCACCCTCTTCCTGGCGACCAAGTCCTCCTATATCGCCCAGGCGACCGGCGTGCTGATCTCGGCGGTCCTGCTCTGGGACGTGCTGTTCCGCGGCCAGCTCGGTTTCAGCCTGTCCTTCCTCGAGGAGATCTGGTCGCGCAATCTGGGCAACCTCTCGGTGAGCCCCTTGAAGCCGGCCGAGCTGATGGCCGCGCTGATGACCATGAGCGTGATCCGCACCCTGATCGGCGTCCTGCCGGCGGCCGGCCTGGCGATCGTCTTCTACGAGGTCTCGGTCTTCGAGCTCGGCCTGCCGCTGCTCGCCTTCTTCACCAACCTGCTGGTCATGGGCTGGGCCATCGGCATGCTGGTCTGCGCGCTGATCCTGCGCGTCGGGCTGGGCGCCGAGAGCGTCGCCTGGCTCGCAATCTTCCTGATCGCGCCCGTGAGCGCGATCTACTACGCCGCCGTCTTCGAGGGTATGCGCGCGATCCTGATCGACGGGGTCGTGCGCGGCGACCTCCTGCTCCGCGCCGCCCTGCTCAACCTGCTCTATCTCACGATCGCCGCCGCCACCTTCCTCTACAGCTTCCAAGTCGCCCGCCGCCGCGGCCTTCTGCTGCAGATCGGGGAATAGGCGGGCGTTCAGTCGCCCGTCCCACTCACCCCGGCCTCGGCGAAGGTCGCCATGCCGTTGTGGCAGGCGACGGCGGCCTGGAGCAGCAGGATCGCGAGCGTGGCGCCGGAGGCCTCGCCGAGGCGCAGGCCGAGGTCGAGGAGCGGGCGCTTGCCGAGCTTGCTCAAAAGGCGCCGGTGGCCGGGCTCGACCGAGACGTGGGCGACCTGGCAGTGGTCGAGCGCGCCGGGCTCGGCGGCGTGCAGCACCGCGGCCGCCGCGGTGCAGGCGTAGCCGTCGAGCAGCACGGGGATGCTGGCCATGCGCGCGGCCAGGACCGCGCCGGCGATGGCCGCGATCTCCTGCCCACCAAGGCAGCGCAGCACGTCGAAGGGATCGGCCATGTCGTCCTTGTGAAGCGCGACGGCGCGGCGGACGACCTCGGCCTTGCGCAGCAGCCCGGCGTCGTCGACGCCGGTGCCCCGGCCGACCCAGTCCTCGGGCCGGCCGCCGTGGAGCGCGTGGCAGACGGCCGCCGCGCTGGTCGTATTGCCGATGCCCATCTCGCCCAGCGCCAGGACGTCGATGTCCGCCTCGACCGCCATCATGCCGTAGGAGAGCGCCCGCGCGCAGTCGGCCTCGCGCATCGCCGGGGCCTGCGTGAAGTCGCGCGTCGGCTCGTCCAGGGCCATCTCGTAGACCTGGAGGTCGGCATCGGCCAGCGCGCAGAGCTGGTTGACCGCCGCGCCGCCGTCGATGAAGTTCGCCACCATCTGCTTGGTGACCGCGGCCGGATAGGCGGAGACGCCCTGCGCCGCGACCCCGTGGTTGCCGGCGAAGACCGCGGTGTGCGGCCGGTCGAGCACCGGCTCGACGCGGCCCTGCCAGGCCGCCAGCCATTCCGCCAGCTCCTCCAGGCGGCCGAGCGAGCCGGTCGGCTTGGTGAGTTCGGCCTGGCGGGCGGCGGCGGCCGCCGCCGTCTCGGCGTCGGGACCCGGCAGCTCGGCGAGCAAGGCGCGGATCTCGTCCAGCTCGGGTTCGGACTTCCTGTCCTTCATGGCCTTTCTCCCCTTTTGCCTCGCGGCGCCGGGCCGCGGTCGCGGGCGTGTCATGGGCGTTTGCCTAGCCCCGCAACTGTCCTATAACCGGGCGGCGAAGACCACCCGAAATCACGCCCGGGCCCCTCGATGCCGCCACCCCCCCAGCTCGCCGAATGGTCGACCGACCTCAGGGTCGCGGTGGGATTCCTGACCCGCGTTCGGGTCGGCGAGATCGCCGCGGCCGGCAGCCTGAGCCGCGCCACGCGGGTCTACCCGGTGGTCGGCCTGGGGGTCGGCCTGGCCGGGGGCGCGGCCTTCTGGCTGGCCGCCGCGCTCGGACTGCCGCCGCTCATCGCCGGCCTGATCGCGGTCGCCGCGACGATGGGGCTGACCGGCGCCCTGCACGAGGACGGCCTGGCGGACACGGCCGACGGCTTCGGCGGCGGCGCCGAGCCCGAGCGCAAGCTCGAGATCATGCGCGATTCGCGGACCGGCGCGTACGGCGCGGCGGCCCTGGTGCTGTCCATCGCGATTCGCGCGACGGCGCTGGCCGCGCTCGCCGCGCCCGCCGCCGTCGTCCTCGCGCTGGCAGCCGCCCACGCGGTTTCACGCGCCTGCCTGCCGGCCGCCATGGCCACGATGCCGCTGGCCCGCAGCTCGGGCCTTGCCGTCGCGACCGGCCGGCCGGAGCCCGCGGACGCCGGCATCGCGCTGTCCCTGGCGGCGGCTGTCGCCCTGCTGACGCAAGGGGTGGGCGCCGGCCTGGCCGCGCTGCTGGCCGGGGCGCTGGGTGCCGCCCTGGTCGCCTGGCTCGCCCGGGCGCAGATCGGCGGCTACACCGGCGACGTGCTGGGCGCCCTGCAGCAGGCGGCCGAGATCGCCGTGCTGCTGACCGCGGTGGCCCTGACATGAGCGCGACGACCCGCTGGTGGTGGATCCGCCATGCGCCGGTCGATTCCGGCGGCCGAATCTACGGCCAGGGCGACCTGCCGGCCGACTGCTCGGACCGGCCGGCCTTCGAGGGCCTGGCCGCGCTTTTGCCCGAAAACCCGGTCTGGGTGATCACGAACCTGCGGCGCACCCGGCAGACCGCTCAGGCGATCCTCGACCATCTGGCCGCCGCGCCGGAGCCCCTGGTCGAACCGTTGCTGGCCGAGCAGCATTTCGGCGACTGGCAGGGCCTCAGCCACGCCGAACTGGCCGAGCGGCGCGACGGCGCCTGGCACCGCTTCTGGCTGGCGCCGGCCGCCGAGGCCCCGCCGGGCGGCGAGTCCTTCGTCCAGGTCGTCGAGCGGGTCCGCGGATCGGTTTGGCGCCTCTCTGCCGAGCACGCCGGGCGCGACATCGTCGCCGTGGCCCATGGCGGGACGATCCGCGCGGCGCTCGCGCTCGCCCTCGGGCTGGACCCGGAACGGGCGCTCGCGCTCAGCGTCGACAACTGCTCGCTGACCCGCCTCGACCATATCGCCGGACCGGTGTCGAGCGTCGCCCCGGCAAGCGGGCAGGACGAGGCCTGGCGGGTGGTGCGCGTGAACCAGGCGCCCTATATGAACAGTGGGTCGGACCGCTGACGCGGAGCCGGCCAGCGTTTGAACCGCAAGAGGACCAGCGATGACCGCCGTCAATGCATCAAGAAACTTCTTTGGACTCGCCTTACTTGCCGCGGTGTTCGCGCTGAGCCTTGCGGCGATCCGCCCGGCCGGCGCCGCAAGCGAACCGGAACAACTGGTCGACAAGTCGCGCCTGACCATCGAGGCGTTGCTCGGCGACCCCGAGATGCCGGAGCTGAAGAAGTATCTCGCGACCGCCAAGGGCGTGCTGATCTTCCCGCAGTTGGTCAAGGGCGGGTTCATCATCGGCGGCGAGGGCGGCTCGGGCGTGTTCCTGGTCAAGGGCAAGGACGGCAGCTGGAGCCCGCCGGCCTTCTACACCCTGGCGGCCGGCAGCATCGGCCTGCAGATCGGCGGCCAGGTCTCGCAGGTCGTGCTCACCGTGATGAACGACGGCGCGGTCGACGCCGTCCTGAAGAGCCAGTTCAAGCTGGGCGCCGACGCCAGCGTCGCGGTCGGACCGGTCGGCGGCGGCATCGAGGCCTCGACCACGACCAACCTGGGGCTCGACGTCTACGCCTTCTCGAAGAGCATGGGGCTGTTCGGCGGCGGCGCGCTGGAGGGCGCGGCGATCATCAAGCGCGAGACCTGGAACGGCGCGTATTACGGCGGCCAACCGACGCCGCGCGACATTGTCATCGGCCGCAAGGTGGCCAACCCGAAGGCCGACGCCCTGCGCGCCGCCCTGCCGCGATAGAAGGCCGCCGCCTAACCCTCAGCCCTCGCCTGATGGATCCGGCGCGGCGCTGCCCGACCCGCTTCGCGCGCGGCGCTTGAGGTTGACCAGGGCGAGGCCGGCGAAGATCAGCCCAGTGGCCAGGTAGAGCCAGCCGCTGTGGCGCTCGCCGAAGACGACCATGCCCCAGGCCAGGCCGGTCAGGGTCACGATATAGCCGACCTGGCTGAAGAACACCGCGCCGGCCAGGCGCAGGACCTCGAAGAACAGGATGTAGGCGACCGAGGAGATCGCGATCTGGCCGAACAGCGCCCAGTCGCGCAAGGCGAAGGGCGGCCAGAGCGGATAGAAGCTGTTGCTCGCCAGCATGGCCGCGCTCTGGAACAGGCTCGCGCCGAACATCATGCCGCAGGCGAGGCCGAGGGAATGGCCGCCCGCCGGCCGCCGGCGTGCCGAGTAGAGGCTGTTGGCGGCATAGAAGGCCGGCGTCAGGAAGCCCAGGACCACCCAGCCCAGCATCGCCGGGTCGGGCAGGCTGGTGCGCGGCAGCAACAGGCAGAGCGCCCCGGCCAGGCCGAGCCCGATTCCGGCCGCGCGCCGCCAGCCGAAGCGCTCTTCGCCGAGCATCAGTGCGAAGCCGTAGGTCAGCATCGGCGCGGTGGCCACGACCACCGCCATGACGCCGGCCGGTATGTGCCCGATCACGAAGAAGAAGTTGATGTTGGGAATCGTGATGCCGAGCAGCCCAGCCGTCACGTAGAACAACACCTCGCCCCGCGTCAGGCCGAGGCGGATCCGGCGCAGCGCGCAGACCAGCAGCAGCACCAGGGCCGGTCCCAGGGCCTGCCAGAAGGCATAGCCCAGCGGCGGAATGCCGCCCTCGATCGCGACCTTCGACACCAGCAGCAGGACAAGCGGCAGCCAGGTCCGGCCACCGGACCGCAGTGCCTCCTTCTCGAACGAACTGTTAGGCACGCTTCCGCCCAGCGACGAGCCTCTTTACCGCGTACCAGTTGACGAAAAGCATCGCTGCGACTGCGATAATACCGGCCACCTCCAGACCACTCAGCCTCCCTAGATCGAACGACCCCACGACGATCGCAGCCAAGAAAACAAGAGCGAGATACTTGGATACCCTTTGGACCGGTGCTTCGGGCCTGAACCAGGCTATGAAGACCAGAACGGCGTTAATTGCCCCATACGCGATAGCTACATAACCGAAAAGAGCTGTCCCGAGAAATGAATCGGAGCTCATCGCAATTCCGACCCAAACGAAGAGCGCGGATACGCAAATGCTGGCAATCGAGAGCAGGATATTCAGAATCTGCGCGCCATTCATATCGAGGCCTCCGGCTTCCACGTGAAGCGGCCGTTATCCGCCATGCCCGACTTGGTAGACGACGTTGTTCTCGACCTTGTTCGCGGCAATAGCGCTGACGAGGCCTTTGAGCCCTATCTGCTTTCTGGCGCGGGGCGCCTCGCCGTCCAGCCAGTGCGCAAGGAATTCGAAGTGCCGATTCTTCTCTCCATAGAGGGCCACCGCCTCTGCCAGGGCGGGCAGGTGCTCCTCCTCCAGTGCCCAGACGTCATCATTCCAGTCCGCATCCTCGGCCAGGAACTCACAGGAACACCCTCCGCTCACCGAGAAATGAAGTGCCTGACCGCCCAGATCGCAAATCTTGATGATGCGCAACCCGGTCGCCTCGGAGAGCCTGCGCGGCGAGGCGCCCTCTCTTCCGGGGGCCGGTCGGAGTATGAGCTCTAGGCACATGACGGTTGACGCGACTCAGCCTCGTGTCCTGCGGAACCACAACAGAGCATAAACGAGCGTCGACGCCCATAGGGCGCTGTTGAGCACTATCGGCACGTAGCCCCAGAGGCCCGGGAACGAACCCGCAGGAGCCAGGCGGGAGAAATGGACCAAGGGAAAGAAAAGCACGACCACCAGTAGATCGAGCGCCCGCTCGAAAAATGTAGAATCGAGCCCGGTATCGAAGCGATCCATCCTGATGGCGAACAAGAGCAGGAACGCGCCGACTGTCACGCCTGCGTGCAGCAGTGTCAGCAAAATGATGGCGCGCGTTTTTCGCATGGTTTTGCTTGTGGAGTCCTATAGAGCCTCTACGGCGTGCCTAAGCCCGCAAAGGCAGACCCTATACACACAACTCCTCTTACCGCCGCGCCCTCGCTCCCCTTCACGTCGCCGGGGCGTAGCGGTCGGTACCGGGTGGCACGTGGCTGTTGTCGAGGTAGCTGTGGTGGTGGACTACGGTGCAGCCGTCCTCGATCAGGATGACTGCATAGGCGGGGGATTCGTGGTTGTAGGGGACCGGAGCCTCGGTCTCGAAGTCGAGCGGGACCTGGTGGACCGTCGAGCGCAGCGCCGAGAAGGGGATGCCGCGCCAGCTGCCGCTGATGGGCCGGTGCACGTGGCCGAAGAAGATGTGGGCGATGTTGGTTCCGCCCTCGAGCGTCACGGCCAGGCCCTCAGGATCCATCAGCCTGATGCGGTCCAGGCTCGGGATGCCGATGTCGAAGGGCGGGTGGTGCATGAAGAGGTAGACCGGCCGCCCGTCGGCCTCGACCAGGCGGGCGCCCAGCCAGGCTTGGCGCGCCGCGCAGAAGCTGCCCGCGCCGGTGCCGGG
>CAMYKD010000042.1 GCA_947258885.1 uncultured Kiloniellales bacterium
CCGGGGCGCAAGGCCCGGATGGGGTCTTCGGACCCTACGTCTCCCAGACGTGAAGCCTCCCTGTTCAACTTGCCGGGCCTTAGAGCCCGGCATTTTTTTTGCGCTGACGTCGACGCCGCACGGGTGCTTTAAGGCTTCGTTAACTTGGGCCGGAGACTTTTGGTGAGCGAGAATCGCGGCTGCACGGTTGGCAAGGCGATCTCGGGGGAGTTCAAATGCAAACGGTGACGTTTCAGATTTCGCCCAGCGCGCGCTTCTTGGACAGACTGACGCTGTTGCAGTGGACGGTTATGGCCCTCGCTGTTATAGCCGTTCTAGCTTGCGCGACGATTCTGTTCACGCAGCCGGTAAGTTGGGGCCAGCCACGTGCCGTCTTCTTCGTCCCACTCCTGGTGATCTGCACAGCTCCAGTCTTCGTGCTGTCCAAGCGCTTTTCTCATCTGCCAGCACAGAACTTCATGCTGTTAGATGAAACGGGTCTCATTCTTGTCCGATTTGGACGGAAAATCAGCTGGAGTTGGCGAGATTTGCCGGCTTGCGCGGTAAGATCCCATGCGGCCCGGGGAAAGGTCATCGAGCTTCAACTACCGCCGGCCGCTAAACGGCTCTCCCTTCTAGGATCATGGAAGGCGTGGCTTGCTGGCGATTGGTTCGACCGAAGCCGTCAGGTCATCCGAATGGACGACATTTTCGACGCGCCTCTCGATGAAATCGCCAAGACCATGAATGCATACCGCGACCACGCCCTAGGCGATGCGGGCGCATCTACATGAACAGCTTTTCGCCCTCGAGGCCCTTGTAGAGGTCGGCGACGAACTCGCCGTAGCCGTTGAAGAGCTGGGTCTCGAGCCGATGGTTGGCCGTTGAAGAGCTGGGTCTCGAGCCGATGGTTGGCGCCCAGCACGCGCTCGGAAGCCTGGCTCCAGCGCGGGTGCGGCACGTTGGGGTTGACGTTGGCCCAGAAGCCGTACTCGGCGGCCTGGACCTCCTCCCAGAAGCTCACCGGGCGGATCTCGGTGAACTGGAAGCGCACGATGCCCTTGATCGACTTGAAGCCGTACTTCCACGGCACGGCGAGGCGCAGCGGGGCGCCGTTCTGCTTGGGCATGGGCTTGCCGTAGATGCCGGTGGCGATGAACGCCAGCTCGTTGGTCGCCTCGGCGACCGTCAGGCCCTCCTCGTAGGGCCAGGGGTACCAGGGCGCCTTCTGGCCCGAGGCCACCTCGGGGTCGTGGAAGGTGGTCATGCGGACGTACTTGGCCGAGGACAGCGGCTTGGCGAGGTCGACCAGCGCCTTCAGGGGAAAGCCGCTCCAGGGCACGGCCATGGACCAGGCCTCGACGCAGCGGTGGCGGTAGAGCCGCTCCTCCAGCGGCATCTTGGCCAGAAGCTCGTCGATGCCGATCTCGAAAGGCCGCTCGACCAGGCCGTCGATCACCACTGTCCAGGGCCTGAGCGGCAACGCTTGGGCCTTCTTCCAGATGTTTTTGGACGAGCCGAACTCGTAGTAGTTGTTGTAGGTCGTGGCGTCGGCCTCGGGCGTCTGGTCGCGGTCGAGCCGGTAGCGCAGGTTGCGCGTTACTGGATAGAGGTGGGCCGAAGGGTCGGGCTCGGCCGCCACGGCTTGCGCCACGGCCCCGCCGGCGCGGGCGGTCGGCGCGGGCGCCTCGTCGCAGGCGCTCAGCAGCGCCGGGGCCGCCAGCAGGATCGGTCCGGCCGCCGCGGCCTTGAGCAGGCGCCGCCGGTCGTGGAAAACCGCCTCGGGCGTGGCCGCGCGCTCCGGCAATTCCCAACCGCGTTTGAGCTTGATCAGCATCTGGCTTCCCTCACTGTTTCTCCAGATAGTCCTTGTCGGCCTCGGTGCCAAGGCCCAGCACGCCGTCGCGCCCGATCACGGCCTTGACCTGCGGGTCGTTGCGGAACCACTGCTTGGCCTCGGGGCCGCCCGCCTGGAAGCCGTTCGCCTCGGCCCACTTGGTCAGGAAGCGGTTGGCCCGCCGCCACTTGCCGTCCGGCGCCTCCTTGACGAACTGCAGCGCGAAGATCTTGGTGTCCCGGTTTGTCGTGAACAGCCCGTCGGCCACGACCCGCTTGCCGCAGAAGTCGATCAGCTCGGCCGCCGCGCCCGAGAAGGCCGTGAAGTTTTTGACCGGCAGCACGAGGACGCCGGCGTCGGTCACCAGGCCCAGTTGGCGGTTGCCGGCGCCGCAGTCCCCGGGACAGTCGCCGGTCAGCTCGCAGAGCACGTCGACCACCTTGGCCTCGAAGCGCGCCACCTCCTCCTCGGGCAAGCCCCACTCCTCGGCGGCCCAGGCCGGCGCCGCGGCCAGCAGGCCGGCGATCAGGGCTGCCGCGCTCGAGATTCTCTTCATCGTCTCACTTCCCGAAGGGCTGAACGCCCCATTCCTCGTGGTTGACCTTGACGATACCCTCGTCGGCGAGCACCCGGTCGACTATCAGATAGTTGATGCCGTCGCGCTTGTAGAGCGCGCCGTCCACCTTGACCCGGTGGGTCTGGATCTCGAGCACGGCCGGGTTGGCGACGCTGGTCGCGTCGTCCCCCATCTTGAGCACCATGTAGACCGTGCCGTCGTCGCCGAGGATGCCGACCGGAATGCCGCCCGCCGCGCACCACACGGCGCACTGGTGATGGGCCGAGCCCTCGGGAAACATGATCTCGGTGATATAGCACCAGCTGTCGATGACCTCGCCGGTCACCTTGACCCGCTCGCCCGCCGCCAAGGCGGGCTCCGCTGTCACGGCGGTCAGGGCCAGGCCGGTGGCGGCAATCCAAGCAGGAATTCTGGACATGTGGCCTCCATCCGGAATGAGGCGCGGCGCGGCGGATCGCGCGAGAGCGATCCGCCGCGCCGGACCGTCAATCTTTGGGCGCGCGGCGGATAATGACCCGCGCGACGGGATTGCGCCAGTCCCGTTGGGCGTCGTCGAGATCGCCGATGCCGTGGATGCCGGCGTGCACGTGGACGTGGCCCTCGCCCTCCGGCGACCCGGACCCGCCGGGGCAGACGAACGGCGGTCCTGGGATCGAATCGCAAGATTCGTCGTTGGCCTCCGTGCCGGCGTCATAGGCGAGCGCAAGGAAGGCTCCGGACCTCTTGCCCTTGGGGGCGCGGACGCCGTTCAGGGCGACGAAGGCGTCGTTGGTGGGCACCAGCATGGCGGCCAGGCTGACCCGCGTGAAGTCGTCGTCGGCTTCGACTTGCAGGCTCACCGACTGGCCGGGCGGCAGTACGCCGTCGCCCGTGGCGACATCGCCTACGTAGGGATTGCCGGCGAGCGCGGCCACGAAGGGCGCGGTGTCGCCCCCCTCGGCCAGGCTCTCCAACTCGTCGCTCGCGGCCTCGCCCGGAGTGAAGAGTTGGACCCCGGGCTTATGCGACACCACTAGGAAGGGCGTAAAGAACTGGCCCCGCGTGAGGTTCGTGATGGTGACCTCGTAGGTGGCGTCGTCGTCGGCCAGCGCGGCTCCGGCGGTGACCAGGGTGCCGGCGGCCGCAAGCAACGCCAGGGCCCTGTTGATAGGATTCATCGTTTCCATTCCTCTCGTCAAACAGTCGACTCTCGATGGCAGAATCGGGCCCTAGTTGGCCGCGCAGGGATTGCAGGGGTTTTTCGCGGCGCAGGGGTTGCACGGAGTCTTGGCCGCGCAGGGGTTGCAGGGGCTGGCCGCGGCCGCGCAGGGGTTGCACGGGTTCTTGGCGGCGCAGGGGTTGCAGGGATTGCACGGGGTCTTGGCCGCGCAGGGATTGCAGGGGCTACAGCCCGCCGCGACCTGAACGGGGGTCGCCGCGGCATGGGCCACGGCGGCCGGCAGGGCCGCGGCGCTGCTCAGGAGGACCGCGGCGCTCAGGGCCACGGCGGTCTCTTTCAGCCTGGGGGGGATGGTCTTGGTCATGTGTCGTTGTCTCCCAACTCGGGTTTGTGTTCGCCGGCCGGCCCTGTATCGGAGGGCCGCAGCCCTGCGGGCCCGGCATGACCAAGATGGGAGGCCTGTGTAAAGCGCGGATAACGACGCCTTAAAGATTGTGTAAAGGCCGATCACATTGCCGTTATGCCAAGGGCCAAGATCGGTGACCTTTGGCTTCGGCCCGGCGGAGAAATAGGGTCAGACCCCAATTTCTCCAATTTCTGAATTTTCGGATTTCTGCTGGAAACGGAGAAATAGGGTCTGACCCTATTTTCAAACTGCCAGGTTTGGCTTCAAGCCGGCAGGGTGAACCAGATCCGGACCCGGCCTTCGGCGCTCTCGGCGCCGACCCGGCCGCCGTGGGCTTCGACCAGCTCCTTGACGATCGCGAGCCCGATCCCGGCGCCGCCGCTGTCGCGCGAGCGCGACTTCTCGGCCCGGTGGAAGCGTTCGAAGATGAGCTTCAGGTCGGTCTCCGCGATCTCGGGCCCGGAATTGGCGAAGGTCGCCTTGATCCCCTCGGCCACGCGCTCGGTCGAGATCGAGAGGGCGCCTTTGCCGGGGGTGTATTGGCAGGCGTTCTGGATCAGGTTGCGCAGCACCTGCAGCAGCTTGTCCCGGTCGCCCGTCACCCGGCCAGCCGCCTCGGCGTAGTGCGTCTCCAGCGAGATGCCGCGCGATTCGAACTGATAGCGGTAGAGCTCGAGGACCTGTTCGATCAGGTCGGGCAGGGCGATCTCCTCGCGCTGCAGATAGGCCCGGGCGGCGTCGGCCTTGGTCAGCTGGTTGATGTCCTCGGCCAGCCGGACGAGCCGCAGGATCTCCTCCTGGAGCATCTCGAAGGTCTCCTTCGACGGCGGCACCACGCCGTCGGCCAGGGCCTCGAGGTAGCCGCGGATGTTGGTCAGCGGCGTGCGCAGCTCGTGCGCCATGTCGACCACCATGGAGCGGCGCAGCCGCTCGACCCGCTCCAGGCCGTCGGCCATCTGGTTGAACGCGCGCGCCAAGTGGCCGACCTCGTCGCGCGAGGCGGCCTCGACACGGTCGGTATAGTCGCCCGCGGCGATCCGCCTCGATATCGCCGCCATGTCGGAAAGCGGCCGCAGGACCTTGCGGGTCAGCAGAAGGCTCAGCAGGACGGCGAGCGCCAGGGCCGCCACGCTGACCTGGATCAGATAGCGGTGTATGGCGTCCAGGAACATCTGGTGGCTTTCGGCCGGGTCGATGTTGTACTGCTTCATGAGGACGGAGAAATAGTCGGCCGCCAGGAAGTCGACGGCCAGCCAGACCACCAGAAAGACCACGCCGATCATGGCCGCGTTGATCGCCAGGAGCTTCCACAGCAGGCGGCTTTTCATGCCCGGCCCCCGGCGCTCATCACGTATCGTCCCGCTCGGCGAAGCGGTAGCCGACGCCGCGCACCGTCAGGATGTAGCGCGGCTCGGAGGGGTCGGCCTCGATCTTCTGCCGGAGCTTGCCGATGTGGACGTCGATCACCCGGTCGACCACGGCCTCGCCGTGCCGATGGAGATGGCCCAGCAGGACGTCGCGCGAGAAGACCCGCCCCGGCGCGCTCATCAGGGTATAGAGAAGCGTGTACTCCGACGGGGTCAAGGGGATCGAGCGGCCGTCCAGGGTTACTTTGTGCTTGTCCGGCTCGAGGACCAGCTGCCCGTGCCGCAGGCGCGCGTCGGCGTCCGGCCCTGCGGGCCGCGACCGGCGCAGGATGGCCTTGACCCTTTCGACCAGCTCGCGCGGGCTGAACGGCTTGACCACGTAGTCGTCGGCCCCCAGGGAGAAGCCCAGGATCCGGTCCAGCTCCTCCTCGCGGGCGGTCAGGATCAGGATCGGAACGTCGGACTGCTTGCGGATCTCGCGGCACAGGTCCCAGCCGTCGACGCCGGGCAGCATGAGGTCCAGGACGACGAAGCCGGGCTTGTGCCGGCGGAGGAGCTCGAGGCCCGCGGGCCCGTCGTGGGCGACGATCGGCTCGAAGCCGGCCTTCGCGAGGTAGGTCTCGACCAGCGCGGCGATGTTCCGATCGTCCTCGACGACGAGGATCGGGTTCGCTGAGCGGGGATCTTGCATCGGCGGGGGCCTGTTCGTCGCGATCGCTCCGGGGCGCAGGGTGCAGGCCGCCCCGCCGCGCGTCAATGGCCCGACGACAAACGGCGGTCAGGCGGTGAACGCGAGCCGGACCTCGCCGAGGGGCCCGAAGTCCGCGACCGCCTCGTCCCCGGCATCCAGCTCGACGAACTCGGTCACCACGCCGGTGGTGACCACCTGACCGGCCGCGACGCCCTGGCCGCGGCGCGCGCGGTGGTCGACCAGCCAGGCGAGCGCGGTCAGGGGGCCGCCCAGCGCGTTGCCGCCGACGCCGGTCCCGGCCGGCTCGCCGTTGACTCTGAGCGTGACCTCGTGCCGCGGCAGGTCGAGTTCGCGCCAGTCCGCGCAGGCCGGGCCCAGAATCAGGGCGGCGTTCACCCCGTTGTCGGCGATCAGCGAGGCCACGCCCTGGCGGCGCCAGTCCTGCAGGCCGCTGGTCACGAGCTCAATGGCCGGGTGCAGCTCCGCCACGGCGGCGGCCACCTCCTCGGGCGTATAGCCGTTCGCGCGGGGCGCCAGGTCGCGGCCCAGGCGAAAGGCGAACTCCGGCTCGATCAGGCGGAACGGGAAGCGCGCGGCGGCGAGTACGGCCGGACTGTCGTGCAGATCATCCTTCAGGACACAGCCGGCGAAGGGCGCGTCGATCCCGAGGAAGGCCTGGGCCTTGGCGCTGGTCGCACCGATCTTGAAGCCGGCCACGGCACCGCCCGACAAGGCCACGAAGGCGTCCTGGGCGAGATAGCCCTCGACCAGGGTCGCCGGCCGACAGTCGTCCGGCAACGCCTCGATCGGCCGTCGCGCGCGCCGGGCCGCGAGCAGCAGAGCCGCCGCGCGCTCGGCCGGCCCCTGGGTGGCGCTGGTCGTCATGGCGCGGCCCTTGCCCGGCTAATCGGCGGCCTTGCGATCGGCGATCACCTTATCGGCCAGCTTGCCGGTCAGCTCCTGCAGGTGGTCGTACTTCCAGGCGAAGCTGCCGACCCCCAGGGTGAGCGAGCGCAGCTCGATCACCAGGTCGTGGATCTCGGACTGCGGCAGATAGCACTTCAGGTCGTCCCAGCCGGTCCAGCCGGGCTTGGGCTCGAAGCCGAGGATCTGGCCGCGCCGGCCGCTGACCAGGCTGTGGATCTTGTTGGTGAAGTCCGTGGGCACCGAGATGGTGACCTCGTAGATCGGCTCCAGCAGCACCGGCTGGCAGTTCGGCAGCCCCTCCTGCATGGCCATGCGGCCGGCCGTCTTGAAGGCCATGTCCGAGCTGTCGACCGAGTGGTACTGCCCGTCGAACAGCGTGACCGAGACATCGACCACGGGAAAGCCGAGCGGGCCGCTGTCCAGGTACTCCTTGACGCCATTCTCGACCGCCGGGATGTAGTTCCTGGGGATCGAGCCGCCGACGATCTTGTTGATGAACTCGAAGCCCTGGCCGCGCGGCTGCGGATTGATCTCGACCTGGACGTCGCCGAACTGGCCGTGGCCGCCGGTCTGCCGCTTGAAGCGCGAGTGTTGGGTCGTGCCCTTGCGGATGGTCTCCTTGTAGGCGGTCATCGGCGGGGCCATCTCGACGTCGACGTTGTACTTGCTCTTCAGCCGCTCGACCGCCAGCTTCAGGTGCATCTCGCCCTGGCCCCAGAGCAGCATCTGATGGGTGCTCTCGTTGTGCTCGAGCGAGATCGAGGCGTCCTCTTCGATCAGCTTGGCGATGCTGGTGGTCAGCTTGACCTCGTCCTGGCGGTTCTTCGGCGCGACGGCGAGCGAGAAGACCGGCGATTTCGCGTCGGGCCAGAGCATGTCGGACCCGGCGCTCCGGCCCTCGGCGGTGATCAGGTCTCCGGTCTGGAGGTCCTCCAGCCGGCCGAGCGCCACGACCTCGCCGGCCCCGGCCTTGGTGAGCTTCTGGTTTTCGCCGCCCATCATATGGTACAGGCCCGACAGGCGCTCGCCGGCCAGGGTCATGCCGTCCTCGATCTGGCCGTTCCAGATGCGGACGATGGAGAGCCGGCCGGTGTGCGCCTGGTGCAGGGTCTTGACCACCGTGGCGGTCAGGGCGCCGCCGATCGGAATGCCGAGGCGCTCGGCGGTCGTGGCCGGGTCCGGCCCCTCGTGGCGCAGCGCCTTCAACAGCCGCGTGATGCCGAACATGTGCTCGGCCGAGCCGAGGAACACCGGGACGATCAGGTCCTTCCGCAGGTCCTCCGTGAGCTGTCCGTAGACCTCGTCCGGCGCCGGTATCTTGTCCTCCAGCAGCTGCTCGAGCAGGTCGTCGTCGAAGTCTGCGAGCGATTCGAGCATCTCCTGGCGCGCCTCGCCCTCGCGGTCCCGGACCGCCTCCGGCATCTCGATCAGGTCCGAGCCCTTGCCCTCCTGATAGCGGTAGGCCCGCTCGCTCACCAGGTCGACGAAGCCGGTCACGTCCTCGCCGTCACGGATCGGCACTTGGCGCAGCACCAGCGGGCTCGGCGAGACCGCCTGCAGCGCCTCGAGCAGGTCCTTTATCCGCGCGTTCGACTTCTCCATCTTGTTGACGAAGAGCATGTGCGGGATCTTGTAGTCCTCGAGGAAGCGGAAGATCGGCGCCAGGGTCAGCGCCCGTTCGGGCTCGGGCTCGGCGACCACGACGGCGACGTCGGCGGCCATCAGGGCGTTGCGGCTCTCCTGGCTAAGCTCGACCGAGCCGGGACAGTCGATGAAGGACCAGGCCTCGCCCAGGTATTCGGCGTGGGCGAAGTTGGGCTCGACGCCCATCTGGCGGGCGCGGGCCTCGGGCGTGCTGTCGCCGACCGTATTCCCTTCGGCGATCGACCCCTTGCGGTGGATCGCGCCCGCCGTGTGAAGCATGGCCTCGAGCAGCGTCGTCTTGCCGCTCGTATAGGGGCCGACAAGTACGGCACAACGTGGCGGCGATACCGTCTTTGTGGTCATGGATACCTCCCTGCAGATCAGACCGTGGGGAAGGCCGATCGCGCTTCCTCATCTGTTGCGGTCAATGGTTTCAAACTAGACCCCCGCCTTCAACAGAAAAGCGGGCTTTTTTTCGGTCCGGCCCCGGGAATTGCCGTCCGGCGCCCCGATCGTGCTATGCTGAGCCAAACGCCGGGGCCCTCGGCTCAAAAATGGGCTCTCGGTCAGGGAGGTTACATCATGTGTCAGATCTTTGCCGGACAGGATCCCGGCAACTACCGCTACATCACCCGTTCGCTGCGCTTGGCCGGCCACGCCACCAGCATCCGCCTGGAGGCCACCTTCTGGGATATCCTGGACGAGCTCGCGGAAAGCCAGGGCATGACCACGCCGCGCTTCCTGTCGACGCTCTACGACGAGGTCCTGGAGCAGCACGGCGGGATCGCCAACTTCGCCTCGCTGCTGCGCGTCAGCTGCGTGAACTATCTCAAGGGCCCGGCCGCAGTGGTGCACGACTCCCGCCGCGAGCTGGTCGCCGGCGCCGCCGAGTAAGCAGGTGTAGTATCCCGCTACCACCACCGGGGTCCCGCCAGGGGGTAGCCTAGTCCGGCCAAGAACAAGAAAAGCCGGGAGGGGGCGATGGCGAAGGCCATCCATGCGATGATCCGGGTGCTGGATCTGGACAGGTCGATCGAATTCTACGGCAAGGCCTTCGGCCTCGAGGTCGCGGACCACTTCGATTTCGACGGCTTCGCGCTGGTCTACCTGCGCAACGACGAGAACGACTTCGAGATCGAGCTGACGCTGAACAAGGGCCAGAGCGAGCCCTACACCCACGGCAGCGGCTACGGCCACGTCGCGGTCTGCGTCGACGACGCGAAGGCCGAGCATCACCGGTTCCAGGAGCTCGGGCTCGAGCCCGCCGACGTCAAGGAGTTCCACCGCGACGGCGCGCTGATGGCCCGCTTCTTCTTCGTCCAGGACCCGGACGGCTACAAGATCGAGGTGCTGGAACGGCACGGCCGCTACCGGTGAGGCGCCGGCCGCGCACCGCGGCAAGAGATCGAGAAGGGAGGAGGAACGAGATGAGTAACAGTGGCATGAACCGCCGCCAATTCCTGCAGACCAGCGGCCTGGCGGCGGC
This sequence comes from uncultured Kiloniellales bacterium, assembly GCA_947258885.1. GTDB lineage: Bacteria > Pseudomonadota > Alphaproteobacteria > Kiloniellales > JAKSDN01 > CAMYKD01. The sequence continues at coordinate 10,074 of CAMYKD010000042.1, forward strand.
CGGTGCGGCCGTGGTCGCGTCGGGATCGGTCATCATGGCCAGCGACGGCGCCTGGGCGCTCGAGCTGGACACCCTGACCGGGCACGAGGGCGTGACGCTGCTCGATATGTCGCGCCGGCTCTATCCCCACCCCTCGCTCGGCGACATGTACTACGCCGGCGTGGTCGAGCAGCTCGACGGCGCGGCCAAGGGGGACGGCGGGCTCGCCGGCCTGATCAAGGACGGCGTCGGCCAGCTCAATTCCGCCAAGGGCGTCGACTGGGTCGACCTCTCCGAGGGCTATCAGCTCGAGGTCCTGGAGTCGATGGAGGCGACGCCCTTCTTCCAGAAGGTGCGCGGCACCGCCGTGGTCGCGCTTTACAACAACCCGCTGGTCTGGCGCCACTTCGGCTACGAGGGCGCCTCCTTCGAGTTCGGCGGCTACCTCGAGCGCGGCTTCGACGACCTGAAATGGGCCGGCGAGCCGTCCGAGGACGCCAGCCCCAAGGCCGGCTGAGCGGGGAGGACAGGAAAATGGCGAAATTCGACCTCAACGACGAGACCGTCGTCGCCGTGATCGGCTCCGGTGCGGGCGGCGGGACCCTGGCCCACGAGCTCTGCGAGAAGGGCATCAAGGTGGTCCTGCTCGAGGCCGGCAAGCGCTACGGCATCGACGACTTCCAGAACGACGAGTGGGGCTCCTTCGGCCAGCTCTCCTGGCTCGACAAGCGCACGACCTCGGGCTCCTGGCGGGTCGCCAAGGACTTCGCGGGCCTGCCGGCCTGGATCTGCAAGACCGTCGGCGGCTCGACCGTGCACTGGGCGGGCGCCTCGCTGCGCCTGCAGGAGCACGAGTTCAAGGTCAAGTCGGCCTATGGCGGCATCGCGGGGGCCAACCTGCTCGACTGGCCGCTCGCCCTCGCGGACCTCGAGCCTTACTACGCCAAGGCCGAGGACAAGATGGGCACGACCCGGACCAACGGCATTCCCGGCCTGCCCGGCAACAACAACTTCAAGGTCATGTATGCCGGGGCCAAGCGGCTCGGCTACAAGGGCGTGCACACCGGGCGCATGTCGATCAACAGCCGGGCGCGCGACGGCCGCGGCTCCTGCCAGCAGATCGGCTTCTGCTTCCAGGGCTGCAAGACCGGCGCCAAGTGGTCGACGCTCTATAGCGAGATCCCCAAGGCCGAGGCGACCGGAAAGCTGGACCTGAGGAGCCAGGCCCAGGCGCTGAAGATCGAGCACGACGCCGGCGGCAAGGTGTCGGGCGTGCTCTACGCCGACAAGGACGGCAACCAGCACCTGCAGAAGGCCCGCGCCGTCTGCGTCGCCGGCAACGCGATCGAGACGCCGCGGATCCTCCTGAACTCGGCCTCCTCGACGTTCCCCGACGGCTTGGCCAACTCCTCGGGCCAGGTCGGTCGCAACTACATGCGGCACATGACAGGCTCGGTCTACGCGACCTTCCCAAGGCCGGTGAACATGTACCGCGGCACGACCATGGCGGGGATCATCACCGACGAGTCGGGCAACGACCCCTCGCGCGGCTTCGTCGGCGGCTACGAGATGGAGACCCTGTCGCTCGGCATCCCCTTCATGGCCGCGTTCCTCGACCCCGGCGCCTGGGGCGCGAACTTCGCCCAGGCCATGGAGGGCTACGAGACCATGGCCGGCATGTGGCTGGTCGGCGAGGACATGCCGCAGGAATCGAACGCAATCACCCTGCACGCCAGCGAAAAGGACCAGTACGGCCTGCCGGCGCCCAACGTGCACTTCGACGACCATCCCAACGACGTCGCCATGCGCAACCACGCCTACAAGCAGGGCTCGGCCGTCTACGACGCGGTCGGCGCCACGGCGACCTACGAGGTGCCGCCCTATCCCTCGACCCACAACCTGGGCACCTGCCGGATGAGCGCGCGGGCCGAGGACGGCGTGGTCAACGCCTTCGGCCAGGCCCACGACATCAAGAACCTCTTCGTCTCCGACGGCAGCCAGTTCACCACCGGCGGCGCGGAGAACCCGACCCTGACCATCGTGACCCTGGCGATCCGCCAGGCCGATCACATCGCCAAGGAGATGACGGCGGGCAATATCTAAATCTCCCTGTCTGAAGAACCTTGACCCCGGGCCTCCCCTGGCCCGGGATTTTTTTCTCGGGCTTATGCCGTTCCTTCAGCGTAGGGCTTCAGCGCCCCGGTGACCTCGGCGTTGGCGGGGGTCTCGACGCCCAGTTCCTTGCCCAGGCGCGCGACCGTGCCGTTCAGCCAGTCGAGCTCGAGGCGGCGGCCGGCCTCGAGGTCGTGCAGCATCGAGGGCTTCATCTCGGCCGGGAAGGATTCCAGCTTCTTCAGCATCTCGACCTCGATCTCGGGCTCCAGGGCGACGCCCTTGGCCTCGCCGACCGCGATGGCCTCGGCGGTCAGGGCCTCCAGCATCCGGCGCCGCTCGGGCACGGCCAGCAGCTCGCCGGCGCTGCAGCGGTAGAAGCAGGCGGCGCCGGCTAAGGGCGCCAGGAACACGAACTTGCGCCAGATCTCGAGCGTGATCTCGGTCGAGACCGTGGCCTCGACGCCGGCGCCGATGCAGGCGGACAGCAGGCACTCCTGGCGCCACGACGGCAGGCCGTCCAGCTCGCCGAAGACCAGGCGCGCGAAGTTCCCGGTATGGCGGATCACGCCCGGCTCGGCGATCGTGGCCGAGATCTGGGCGATGCCGCCCAGGACATGCTGCGGGCCCAGGACGCGCGCCAGGGTCTCCTCCGCCGTGACGCCGTTCTGCAGCGAGACCACGGCGCTATCGTGGGCCAGCAGCGACTTGATCCGCTCGGCCGCAGCCTCCGTGTCCCACAGCTTGACGCAGAACAGGACGATGTCGAAGAGCCCGGCCGTACGCGGGTCGTCGAAGAGCTGCGGGCTCTTTATGTGCAGGTCGCCCAGCGGCGAGAGCACGATCAGGCCGTCGTCTTCCATGGCCGCGCGGTGCGCGCCGCGGGCGACGAAGGTGACCTCGTTGCCGTCGGCGGCCAGGCGCGCCCCGAAGTACCCGCCGACCCCGCCGGCCCCGACGATGAGGAACTTCATGGCGCGCGCACCAGCTGCCTATCTCGCGTCCGTCAATCCGTCAGCGCCTCGCAGGCGCGCTTGATGCGGGCGCAGGCCTCCTCCAGCGCCTCGGTCGAGGTGGCGTAGGAGACCCGGAAGTAGGGCGACAGGCCGAAGGCCTCGCCCTGCACCGCGGCCACGCCCTCGGCCTCCAGCAGGTAGGTGACGAAGTCGCCGTCCGAGCCGATGGTCTGGCCCGAGGGGGTCTTCTTGCCGATCGCTCCGGCGCAGGAGGGATAGACGTAGAACGCGCCCTCGGGCGTGTGGCAGTGCAGGCCGGGGCAGAGGTTGAGGCGCTCGACCACCAGGTCGCGGCGTGCCTTGAAGACCTCGTTGTGGGCGGCGATGAAGTCCTGCGGCCCGGCCAGCGCCTCGACCGCGGCGGCCTGGCTGACCGACGAGGGGTTCGAGGTCGACTGCGACTGCACCTTGGCCATGGCCTTGATCAGCGGCGCCGGCCCGCCGGCGTAGCCGATGCGCCAGCCGGTCATGCAGTAGGCCTTGGAGACGCCGTTCACGGTCAGCGTGCGCTCGTAGAGCGCCGGCTCGACCTCGGCCGGGGTGCAGAACGCGAAGCCGTCGTAGACCAGGTGCTCGTACATGTCGTCGGTCATCACCCAGACCTGCGCGTGGCGCTTCAGCACCTCGGTGATCGCCTTCATGTCCTCGCGGCTGTAGGCCGAGCCGGTCGGGTTCGAGGGGCTGTTCAGGATGATCCACTTGGTCTTGTCGGTGATCGCCGCCTCGAGGTCGTCGGGCTGCAGGCGGAAGCCGTTGTTCTGCGGGCAGGACACGACGACCGGCTGGCCGCCGGCCAAGAGCGCCATGTCCGGATAGCTGACCCAGTAGGGCGCCGGGATGACCACCTCGTCGCCCGGATCCAACGTCGCCATGAGGGCGTTGTAGAGCACCTGCTTGCCGCCGGTGCCGACGGTGATCTGCTCGGGCTTGTAGTCGAGCCCGTTGTCGCGGCGGAACTTCTCCGAGATCGCGGCCTTCAGCTCCGGCGTGCCGTCGACCGCGGTGTACTTGGTCTCGCCCCGGCGGATCGCGGCGATCGCCGCCTCCTTGATGTTGTCCGGCGTATCGAAGTCCGGCTCGCCGGCGCCCAGGCCGATCACGTCGCGCCCGGCGGCCTTCAGTTCGCGCGCTTTCGTGCTCACCGCGATGGTCGGCGAGGGCTTGATTCGCGACAGACGCTCGGCGATCAACGACATGGCCTTGCCCTCCTCGTTTTTCGGAGACCTCGGGGCGCCCTGGCGCCCTTCGCGAACGGTAATCGAGCGCCCCCCGGCTGGCAACCGGGAAGGCGCCGGCCGGCCGCCGATACTCACCGTGGTCCAGCTTCCCGGTTCCGCGCGGCCGCCCCATTGCCGCCACAAAGCACCAAGAAATGGCCGCTTTGCCGACCCGCCGCCGCCCCGCTTCTCGCCTGGAATGGCCCGGTCCAGATCCGGGCAAAGTCAGGAACAGGGGGAACCAACATGTCCACTAGAGCAACCTCCCATCGGGCCGCCGGCGTCTTCCCGCCCCGCGCCAGGACGATCCTGCGGCGCTCGCTCGCCGTGGTCGCGGCGACCTTGGCGACCGGCCTGGTCACGCTCCTGGCCGCTCTCCTGCTGCCCCAGGCCGTCGGTGCCGCCCAGCCCGCCGCGCCCTTCGCCGAGGGTCCGCCGCCCGCCGGGCTGTTCTTCAAGGCGGGACGCGACGATGCCCTGTTCGAGGCGCCGACCCTGAAGAGCGACGTCGCCGTGGAGGTCAACGGGCGGGTCGCCCGGGTCAAGGTTCGCCAGCGGTTCCACAATCCCTCGGCCGCCTGGCTCGAGGGCGTCTACGTCTTCCCGCTGCCCGAACGCTCGGCGGTCGACCGCCTGGTCATGACCGTGGGCCAGCGCCGCATCGAAGGCCGGATTCTCGAGAAGGAGGCCGCGGAAAAGGTCTACCGCGAGGCCGCCGCCCAGGGCCGGCGCGCCAGCCTCCTGAGCAGCGAGCGCCCCAACGTCTTCGTCACGTCGCTCGCCAACGTCGGTCCCGGCGAGGAGGTGTCGATCGAGATCGAATACCAGGACCAAGTGGCCTACGACGGCGGCCGGTTCAGCTATCGCTTCCCCATGGTGGTGGCGCCGCGCTACACCCCCGCCCCTGAGTCCGCGCCCCTGGTCAAGGCGCCCCCGGGTCCGGCCGGGCCGCCGGCCCGGGCGCAGCCGATCGCCCTCCGGCCGTCCGCACCCGAGGCCGATCCGGCCGGCGAGGCGCGCGGCCGCGATCTCTTCGGGCCGGTGCGCCGCCCCGAGGAAGGCTTGGCGAACCCGGTCAGCCTGCGCGTCTCCCTCGACGCCGGCCTGCCCCTGGACCGGATCGCGAGCCTCTACCATCCCGTCTCGATCGAAGAGCGCGCCGAGGGCCGCTGGCTGATTACCCTGGCCGACGGCAGCGTTCCCGCCGACCGCGACTTCCTGCTGGAATGGCGCCCTGCCGTGGGCGCGGAGCCGCAGGCCGCGGTTTTCGCCGAGGAGATCGACGGCGACAGCTACCTGCTGGTCAGCCTGCTGCCGCCCCAGGCGGGCGAGAACGAGGCGGGCGAGGACGGTGAGGATCCTCGGCCGGGCCAACCGCGCGACCTGATCTTCGTGATCGACACCTCCGGCTCGATGCACGGCCGCTCGATCGAGCAGGCCAGGCAGGCGGTGTCGCTCGCCCTCGACCGGCTCGCCCCCGGCGACCGCTTCAACGTCATCCGTTTCGACAGCACGACCCGGTCCCTGTTTCTCGGGGCCCGCCCGGCGAACCGCGACAACCTGCGGCGGGCCAAGGCCTACGTCCGGGCGCTGGAGGCCGAGGGCGGCACCGAGATGCGGTCCGCGCTCAACCTGGCGCTCGACGAGGTGCCGTTGCCCGGGCGCCTGCGCCAGATCGTGTTTCTGACCGACGGCGCGGTCGGCAACGAGCACGAGCTGTTCCTGACCATCGCCGCGCGCTTGGCCGAGGCGCGCCTCTTCACCGTCGGCATCGGCTCCGCCCCCAACAGCTACTTCATGCGCAAGGCGGCCGAGCTGGGCCGCGGCAGCTTCACCTACATCGGCGACCCGCGCGAGGTTGCCGAGCGCATGTCCGGGCTGTTCCGCAAGCTCGAACGGCCGGCGCTGACCGACCTGACCGCGGACTGGCCCGAGGCGGTCCAAAGCGCGGTGGCGTTTCATCCGGCCACGCTGCCGGATCTCTATGCCGACCAGCCGGTCGGTTTCGCCGCCCGCATCGAAGGGGTGACCCTCGACCGCCTCGAGGGCGCGCTGCGGCTGAGCGCCCGCCGCGGCGAGGCCATCTGGCAGCGAAGCGTCCGCCTCGCCGCCGTCGCGCCGGCGCCCGGCGTCGCGGCGATCTGGGCGCGCGCCAAATTCGCGGATATCCAGGACGGGCTCTACCGGGGCCGCGACCGGGCGGCGGTGCGCAAGGATGCCGTCGCGCTCGCCCTGAAGCATCGCCTGGTCACGACCTACACCAGCCTGGTGGCGGTCGACGAGGTCAAGGCGCGGCCCGAGGGGGCGCCCCTGGACAGCGCCGAGGTGCCGCGCAACCTGCCGCACGGCATGGACTACGACAAGGTCTTCGGCGCCGCCGAGCAGACCATGCCGCTGCGCAGCCTGCCGGCCCCGCTGATGCGGGAGGCGGCGGCCCGGGGCGTCGGTGTCGGCCTGCCGCAGACGGCCACGCCGGCCGAGGTGCTGGCGCTGAGCGGCCTGAGCTTTCTCCTGCTCGGCCTGGTGTTCCTGATCGCGGTCGGCCGGATTCGACAGGCAGGGATCTAGGGTGCCGGGGCGGCGCCTTCTCCGGCACGCCGCCACGGCCCTCGGGATCCTGCTTGTCGGGGCCGGGCTTTGGCGGATCGGCGCGGCCGGGACGATCCATGCCAAGGCCTGGCTCGCCCAGGTCCTGCTGACGCGGGCCTGGGAGGCCACGCTTGCCGGCGCCTCGGCGGTCCGCCCCTGGCCCTGGGCCGATACCTATCCGGTGGCTCGCCTGCGAGTGCCGATGCTCGAAGTGGACCAGGTCGTCTTGGCCGGTGCCAGCGGGCGGACGCTGGCCTTCGGCCCGGGCCACCTCGGCGGCACGGCTACGCCCGGCAGGGCAGGCCACACGGTGCTCTCGGGCCACCGCGACACCCATTTCCGCTTCCTCCAGGATCTCGAGGCCGGGACCGAGCTGCGCCTGCAGCGGCCGGACGGTGCTTGGCGCAGCTACCGGGTCGTCGAGACCCGGGTGATCGACGCACGGCGCGCCCGGCTGGCCCCGGGTGATGGACGCCCGGCCCTCACCCTGGTCACATGCTATCCTTTCGACGCGGTCGTCCCCGGCGGTCCGCTGCGCTACCTGGTCTTCGCGGAGGGCGAGAGCGCTGCGGCGGGCGAGGCCTTGCACGCGGAGCTGGCCTTTGCGTCCGCGCGGCAGGGAGTCCTGATCGGACCCGGGCCCTAGGCCGGATGACCCGCTCCGCGAAGGCTTGGCCGGGTTACTTGCAGTTGTGCTGTTGCGGATTCGAAGGGCCGGTTCGGTTAACGGGTTGTTTTCTAATTCCACGCTAAGATTTATATTAATAGACTAGTATATATAGGCTGGCCAATGACTACGTTTCTGTCGGGCGAGCGGCGGCTCGTCATACGGATCCTGGAGCTTTGGGAGAATTTGCGTGGTGCACGGCGCTTTCCGAGCGTGTCCGATGTGGAGTCGGCGGATCTTGGGGCCTACTGGGCGAACTGCTTCTTGATCGCGGTCGGCGCCCAGCCCGAGCTCGCCTCGTTCCGCTATGTCGGCGGCGGCCTCCTGGTCCCGGACTGGGACGAGGTCGCCGGGCGCGCGGTGGCGGACTGTCCTGAACAAACCGTACTCCGGCATGCGTCGTCGTACATGACCAAGGTTATCCACAAGCGCGTCCCCATTTCCATCGGAGGGGATTTCGATATCGACGAGTCCAGGATCGTGTACCGCAGCATCATCTTGCCCCTGTCAGACGACGGAACGCTGGTGAATTTCCTGTTCGGCGCAGCGAACTGCCGCCTGGTGGCCGGCGCCGGCGGGCTCGCAAGCCCGGCGGACATCCGCCAAGTGTGACCGGGTAGCTTGGAGATACGCGGAGATGGCAATGTTGATCGCATACGAGGTCCATACATACGAAAGCGGATCGTGGCAGATCGCGTCGCTGTTCGACGACAGGGAACTCGCGCTCATCGAGGCGCGCCGGATCGAGGAGGGCCTGCGCCACCGCGAAACGCGCGTCGTGGAGGAAACCCACGACGAGGAGAGCGGCCGGACCAAGAGCAAGGTGATCTATTCCAGCCCGAAACTCCGCGCGGCCGAGAGCGCGGCAACCCAGGCGAAACAGACAGCCCAGGCGGCAAAGCCGGGGACGCCGGGGGCCGTTCGAAGACACCGGAGGCCCAGGCGCCGACGCTCGGCCGCCACGGAAAGTCAGCCGAGCCTGGGGATGATCGGTCTGACGTTCTTTCTGATCCTCGGCTTCGGAATTGCGGCCCTCATCGCGCTGCAGCACTTCTCCAACCTGGGCTGATTCCCAAGACCGTGATAAGGACGCATTTCTCGAATACGCGTTCGGCCGCCCGCTGGCCGGGCGCTGCGGCGTGGTGCGCGTACAAAATGCGGCGTCTTTGCTCACAGCGGGTTGATTAGACAGTTCCTTATGCGCGCGCTAGCCTGATCCGCGGTGGGCCGATCGATGGGACGGCCGACCTTGGAGCTAAACGCAACGCAAGGGAGAGAGCCGATGAGGAGAGTCCTATGCGCGCTGAGCGCTGGCCTGGCGCTGGGCCTGGCCGGTCAAGCTTTGGCGGCCGATTCGCCGGAGAACCTGGTTAAGTACCGTCAGAGCGTCATGAAGGCGATCGGCGGCCACACCGGTGCGATCGCCGCCGTGGTCAAGGGCGAAGTGAGCTATGGCGCCCACGTCGCCAATCACGCGCGCGGGATCAGGGACATGAGCCTGATCGTCCCCGATATCTTCCCGGCCAACAGCGGTCCCATGGATTACGCCGATACCGGGGCGCTGCCCAAGATCTGGGAGGAGCCCGCGAAGTTCAAGCTGGCGGTCTCGGCTTTCCAGTCGGCGGCCGCGAAATTCGCCGATATCGCCGAAGGCGGCGACAGTCAGGCCATCGCCGACGGCCTCGGCGCGCTCGGCAAGACCTGCGGCGGCTGCCACAAGCCGTTCCGCCAGAAGAAGGAATAGCGGTCGGAGTGGGAGGCGCCTTGCGCCTCTTGGTCCCGGTCTGCGCCGTGTTGCTCGTTTCGGGCGCGTCGCTGGCCGGGACGGCTGCCGCCGAGCCCGACGCCGTTGCCCGCGGCAAGTATGTGCTGCGCGCCGCGGGCTGCGTCGCCTGCCATACGGACGAGAAGGGCGGCGGGACGGTCCTGGCCGGCGGCCGCGCGCTCGAGACGCCTTTCGGCACCTTCTACACGCCGAACATCACGCCCGATCCGGGTGCGGGCCTGGGCGGCTGGACGGAAGCGGATTTTCTGCAGGCGCTGAGCCAGGGCCGCGACCCGCAGGGCCGGCCCTATTATCCAGCCTTTCCCTATACCTCCTACCGCGGCATGACCGAGCAGGACATGAGGGACCTCTGGGCCTATCTGCAAAGCGTTCCGCCGGCCGATCGGGCCAACAAGCCGCACGAGCTTGGCTTTCCCTACGGCCTGCGGTTCCTGGCCACCGTCTGGCAGTGGCTCTATTTCGAGCCCGCGCCCTTCCGTCCGAACCCCGATCGGAGCGACGTCTGGAACCGCGGCGCCTATCTGGTACGCCATCTGGGGCACTGCGCCGAGTGCCACAGTCCGCGCGGCCGGCTCGGCGCGCTGGACGGCGGGCGCGAGCTGGCCGGGAATCCCGAGGGGCCGGACGGCAAGAAGGTGCCTAACATCACGCCGCACGCCAAGGACGGGATCGGCGGCTGGAGCAAGACCGATATCGCCTTCTTTCTCAAGACCGGGTTCCTGCCCGACGGCGACGTGGCCGGCGGCGCCATGGAGGACGTGATCCGCGAAAGCACCAGCCGCCTCAGCGACGAGGACCGCGCCGCCATCGCGGCCTACGTCCAGTCCCTGTCCCCGGTGCCGGGACCGTAGCCTATCGGGGTTTCCGCCCGGCCTTGTGCTGCTCGATCAGCGCGACGAAGCGTTCGAACAGATAGTGGCTGTCCTGCGGGCCGGGCGAGGCCTCGGGGTGGTACTGGACCGAGAAGACCGGACGGCCCTCGATCCGGAGGCCTTCGTTGGAGCCGTCGAACAGCGAGACATGGGACGCTTCGAACTCGGGCGGCAGGGACGCCTCGTCCACCACGAAGCCATGGTTCTGGCTGGTGATCTCGACCCGGCCGGTGACCAGGTCCTTGACCGGATGGTTGGCGCCGCGATGGCCCAGATGCATCTTGCTGGTGCGCGCGCCGAGCGCCAGGGCCAGGATCTGGTGCCCGAGGCAGATGCCGAAGATCGGCAGGCCGGTGCCGAGCAGCTCTTGGACGGCCGGCACCGCGTAACGCCCGGTCGCCGCCGGGTCGCCGGGACCGTTGGACAGGAACACGCCGTCGGGCCGGTGGCTCAGGATCTCCTCCGCCGTGGCGCCGGCCGGCACCACGGTGACCCGGCAGCCGAGCGCGGCGAGACAGCGCAGGATGTTGCGCTTGGCCCCGAAATCGACCGCAACGACGTGATGTTTCGGCGACTCGAGGCGGCCGTAGCCTTCCCCCAGGGCCCAGCGGGTCTCGTCCCAGGCGTAGGTCTGGCGGCAGGTGACCTCGTCGGCCAGGTCCATGCCCTCGAGGCCCGGCCAGGCCGTCGCCGCGGCCTGCAGCGCCGCGGGGTCGAGCGCGCCGTCGGAGGCGTGGGCGATACAGCCCCGGGGCGCTCCCAGCTCGCGAATCCGGCGGGTCAGCGACCGGGTATCGATCCCGGCGAGGCCGATCAGGTCCTGCGTTTTGAGCCAGGTGTCCAGGTGCTGGGCCGCGCGCCAGCTCGACGGCTCCGTGATGTCGGCGCGCAACACCAATCCGCGCGCCGCCGGGGTCGTGGTCTCGACGTCCTCGGAGTTGGCCCCGACGTTGCCGATATGCGGGAAGGTGAAGGTGATGATCTGTCCGGCGTAGGAGGGGTCGGTCAGGATCTCCTGGTAACCAGTGATCGAGGTGTTGAAGCAGACCTCGCCCACCGCGCGGCCCTCTGCGCCCACCCCGCGGCCCCAGAACACGGTGCCGTCGGCCAGCACCAGCGCCGCGGTCGCATCGGCGGGCCGCCCGGTCCGGTCCGGGGCGGCGGCGGCGGCGATGCTCGCTTGGTTCATGAGGACGCGTCCTTCGGGCGACAGGGGCGGATCACCAAGCGGCGGCCTGCCCGCCGGCCGGCCCGAACAGCCGGCGGCGGCACCTGTTTAAGCCAAGGCCGGCCCGGGGTCAAGTTGGACGTATAGAAATTAATCATTATAAATCATAAGGTTACGATAAATCGGAGGGTTTGCCATTTGGCGGCGAATTCGCTAGTCTCGCCACCGTTTCCACGGATCCTAGTGCCGGAGGCTCAGCTATGCTGCGCGCCCGTTTGAACGATGATTTGAAAATTGCGCTCAAGGCGAAGGACCAGCTGGCCGTCGCCACGTTGCGCCTGATTCTGGCGGCGCTGAAGGACCGTGACATTGCGGCCCGCGGCAAGGGCAACTGCGACGGCGTGGGCGAGGACGAGATCCTCGAGCTGCTGCAGAAGATGGTGCGCCAGCGGCGCGAGTCGATCGAGGCCTACTCGAACGGCGGGCGCCAGGACCTCGCCGACCGTGAGGCCGCGGAGATCGAGGTGATCAAGCGGTTCCTGCCCAAGGAGCTGGGCGAGGCCGAGGTCCGGAGCGCCATCGACCAGACCATAAGCGAGCTCGAGGCCAGCAGCATCAAGGACATGGGCAAGGTCATCGGCACCCTGAAGGAGCGCTATGCCGGGCGCATGGATTTCGGCAAGGCGAGCCAGCTGGTAAAGGAGCGCTTGGCCTGATGGGGCCGGCTGGCCGGGCCCGCAAAACGATCCCCAAGGTTTTCCCGCGGAAGTCCACCGACTTTTCCAGAACATATTGATTCGCGATCGGCATTCGCGCTCTTGCCGCCCGCCGGGCTCTGCTAGTATTACGGCCCGGAGTCGCCAGCGAAAGCGCCATGACCTTTCCGCCCCAGTTCCTCGACGAGATCCGTGCCCGCATCGTGCTGGCCGACCTGATCGGCCGCCGGGTCAAGCTGAAGAAGCGCGGCCGGGAGCATGAGGGGCTCTGTCCCTTCCATACCGAAAAAACGCCCTCCTTCACCGTCAGCGAGGACAAGGGCTTCTACCATTGCTTCGGCTGCGGCGCCCACGGCGACGCCATCGGCTTCGTCATGCGCGGCGAGGGGCTGTCGTTTCCCGAGGCGGTGGAGAAGCTGGCGGGCGAGGCCGGGCTGCCGGTACCGCAAAGCTCGCCGGAGGAGCGCGCCGCCGCGCGCCGTCGAACGGACCTGGGCGAGGTTCTGGAGCTGGCCTGCGCGTGGTTCGAAACGCAGCTTTCCGGCCCTGGCGGCGAGACGGCGCTGAGCTATCTGACCGGGCGCGGTGTGCGGTCCGAGACCATTGCCCAATTCCGGCTCGGCTTCGCGCCCGGCCGGCGCGGGTCCCTGCAGAAGGCGCTGAACGCCAAGGGTATCGGCGACGATCTCTTGGTCGAGGCCGGACTGCTGAAACGGCCAGAGGACGGCGGGCCGCTGCGCGACTACTTCTTCGACCGGGTCGTCTTTCCGATCGCCGACCGGCGCGGACGGGTCGTCGCCTTCGGCGGCCGGGCGCTGGGCGAGGCCAAGGCCAAGTACCTGAACTCTCCCGACACGCCGCTGTTCCACAAGGGCCGCGTTCTCTACAACCTGGCCCGCGCGCGCCAGGCGGCCCACGACACCGGCGAGCTGATCGTCGCCGAGGGCTACATGGACGTGATCGCGATGAGCCAGGCGGGCTTTCCGGGAGCGGTGGCGCCGCTCGGCACGGCGATCACCGAGCGGCAGATCGTCGAGCTCTGGCGCCTCGCCGCCGAGCCGGTGCTCTGCCTGGACGGCGACGCGGCGGGCCGGCGGGCCGGGTTTCGGGCGGCGCTCACCGCCCTGCCGGGTCTCGCCCCGGGGCGCTCGCTCGGCTTCGCCCTGCTGCCGGCCGGCGAGGATCCGGACAGCCTGCTCGCCGGCCGGGGACCGGAGGCCCTGCGCCGGGCGCTCGATGCGGCGCTCGGGCTGAGCGACCTGCTGTGGCTCATGGAGGTCGAAGGCCGCAACCTCGCCACGCCCGAACGCCAGGCCGGCCTGCGGCAGGCCCTCAAAAAGAACATCGCGGAGATTCGCGACCCGGACGTACAGGCCGCCTACCGGCAGGCGATGGAGCAGCGATTCGAGACCGCTTTCGGCTACAACCCGGTGACCGGCCGGCGCGTCCACGGCGGCGGACGCGCCGGCGCCGGGCCCCGGCGGGGCCTCGGCCCCGGGCGGCGGCCCCCACCGGCCCTCGTCCCGGTGGGCCGCGGGCTGCGCCAGTCGCCCGGGGAATTGCGCCATCGCCGTGAGCAGGTGCTCCTGGCCGCGGCGATCAACCACCCGGAGCTCCTGGCCGAGCACGCCGAGGACCTGGCCGGTCTCGAGCTGGCCGACACCGGGCTGCGGCGCCTCGCCGGGGCGCTGGTCGACCTTGTTGCCGGGACGCCGGACCTTGACAGCGAGGCCTTGAAACGCCACCTGTGCGAACAAGGCTTTTCGAAGGTTCTGGACGGTCTCTTGAACCGGCGGGTGTATGAAACATGGTCCTTCGTGAAGCCGGAAACGCCGCTTGCCGAAGTGCGCCCGAACTGGGTGCACTTTTTGGCGTTGCACCGTGAGCGTCAGGCCGAGCTGGACGCGGCGCGGGCGGTGCGCGACTTGGCCGAGGATCTGAGCGAGGGACCGCTCGCCCGGTTTCAGGCCCGGCAACGCTCGGTGCAGGGGGGTGAAAGCAGACGCGTCGAGTTCGATGCCCTGAAAACGGTAGAGCCGGGCGAATCGAGCTAGAAATCAGGGATCAGGGGCGGCGGGTGCCAGGGGCGGCGTGTCGTCGTCGTTTTTTTGTGTCTTAGGCGTGAGGCTGTATGGCAAGCAAGACGAAAGAGGCCGCCGAGGCGACCGATACCCGCGAGGAAACCACCGAAGGTCCCTTGATGGACAGCGTGGTTGCCGCGGTCAAGAAGCTGTTGCAGAAGGCCAAGGAGCGCGGCTACGTCTCCTATGACGAGATAAACCAGGTGCTGCCGCCGGACAAGGTCTCCTCGGAGCAGATCGAGGACACCATGGCGATCTTCTCGGAGATGGGTATCAACGTCGTCGAGAACGAGGAGCAGGAGGACTCGAACACCGAGGAGGAGGAGACCAACGTCCGCGCCACGGGCAACCTGGACGACGAGGACATCGGCCGGACCGACGACCCGGTGCGCATGTATCTGCGTGAGATGGGCTCGGTCGAGCTGCTGTCGCGCGAGGGCGAGATCGCCATCGCCAAGCGCATCGAGGCCGGCCGGGAAAAGATGATCAGCGGCATCTGCGAGAACCCGCTGACCATCCTGGCGCTGCTGTCCTGGCGCGCGGCGCTGGTCGAGGGCCAGATCCTGCTGCGCGACATCATCGACCTGGACGCGACCTATGGCGGCGGTCCGAACGACGAGGACATCGCCAAGGAGGAACGGGGCGAAGAGGACGACGAGGCGGAGGCGGCAGGCGAGGCAGGCCAGGCCGGCGAGGCAGGCCAGGCAGGCGCAAATGGCGCGGCCGAAGAGAAGGCGCCCGCCGAGGCGCAAGGCGCCGACGGCGAGGCCGGGGAGGCCAAGCAAGGCGAGGAGGGTGACGAGGAAGAAGAAGACACCACCATGTCCCTCGCCGCCATGGAAGAGGCGCTTCGGCCCCAGGTCCTGGAGGACCTGGACCAGATCGCGGCCATCCACGCCAAGCTGTCCCGCGTCCAGGACAAGCGCCTGGCCCTGCTGCAAAGGGGCGAGCAGGTCCCGACCCAGACCGAGAATCGCTACCAGAAGCTCCAGGCCGAGCTGGTCGAGCTGATGAAGGACGTGCATTTCAACAACGCGCGCATCGAGCAGCTCGTGGACCAGCTCTACGGCCTCAACCTGCGGCTCATCGGACTCGAGGGCAAGCTGCTTCGCCTCGCCGCGCGCTGCGGCGTCAAGCGCGAGGAGTTCCTTCGCCACTACTACGGACGCGAGCTCGACCCGCGCTGGGTCAGCCGGGTCAAGCGCCTGACCGGCAAGGGCTGGTCCAAGTTCGGCGAGATCTACGGCGACGAAGCCAAGGCCGTCCGCAAGGAGATCTACAACGTCGCCGACGAGGCCGGCCTGCCGATCAGCGAGTTCCGCCGGATCGTCAACACGGTCAAGGCCGGCGAGCGCGAGGCCTCCAAGGCCAAGACCGAGATGGTCGAGGCCAATCTGCGCCTGGTGATCTCGATCGCCAAGAAGTACACGAATCGCGGCCTGCAGTTCCTGGACCTCATCCAGGAGGGCAACATCGGCCTGATGAAGGCGGTCACGCCACCTGGTGGATCCGCCAGGCGATCACCCGCTCGATCGCCGACCAGGCGCGCACCATCCGCATCCCGGTGCACATGATCGAGACGATCAACAAGCTGGTGCGCACCAGCCGCCAGATGCTGCACGAGATCGGCCGCGAGCCGGCCCCCGAGGAGCTGGCCGAGCGCCTGGTCATGCCGCTCGAGAAGGTGCGCAAGGTGCTCAAGATCGCCAAGGAGCCGATCTCCCTCGAGACGCCGATCGGCGACGAGGAGGACAGCCACCTGGGCGATTTCATCGAGGACAAGAACGCGGTGCTGCCGCTCGATGCCGCGATCCAGGCCAACCTGCGCGAGACCACGACCAGGGTGCTCGCCAGCCTGACCGCGCGCGAGGAGCGGGTCTTGAGGATGCGCTTCGGCATCGGCATGAACACCGACCACACCCTGGAGGAGGTCGGCCAGCAGTTCTCGGTCACCCGCGAGCGCATCCGCCAGATCGAGGCCAAGGCGCTCCGCAAGCTGAAGCACCCGAGCCGAAGCCGCAAGCTGCGCAGCTTCCTGGATACATGATTCGTTGAGCCGGGGCGGTGAAGGACAAGTCGAGGCTGCGATACAAGACCTGATCGGCCGTGGTCGCTTGCGCGGCTTCGTGACCTACGACGAAATCACCCAGACGATACCGCCCGAGCATGTTTCGTCCGACGAGATCGAGGATCTGATGGTACGCCTTGCCGGATTGAACATTGCCGTAGTTGACAGCGACGAAGCCGGGGACAACCCTTAGCCGATTCCTTTTGGCCACACCGCCGCTCAGGTGGCCCCTGTTCTTACCTGCCGGCGGTGCGGACGAAGGGACGGAGCGCCGATGATCGGGACCATCCACAAGCTGGTGCGCGCCAGCCAGAAGATGCGGCAGGAGACCGGCCGCGCGCCCGGCGCGCACGAGCTGGGGATGCGCCTCGGCATGGACCCGGCCGAGGTGCGCGAAGCCCTCAAGATCGCCAAGGGACTGGTCTCGCTCGAGGGCGCGCCGGGCGACCCGGCCGAGGACGACGCGGAGGACGACGCGGAGGCTGTGGCGTCGCCCGCGCCCGAGGGCCTGACCGCGCGCGAGGAGCGCGTGCTCTGCATGCGCTTCGACATCGCCATGGAGGCCGACCCGGCCCTGGAGCGCCTGGGCCAGCAGCTTCTGGAGAGCCGCAGGCGCCTGCGCGAGATCGAGGCGCGGGCCCGCCGCTCGCTGAAGCCCGAGGACCCGGAGGCGTCGTGACCGGATGCGGACCCGCGGCCCTTGACCGACCCGATCGCCGAGATCCTGCGCCTCAGCCGGCGCATGCGCGTGGAAGCCGGCCGCGGCCCGAGCGCCGCCGAGCTGGCCGGCTATTTCCACTTGCCGCTGGCCGAGGTGCGCGACGCCCTGGCGCGCGCCAAGGACTTGGCCGCCGCGGAACTCGTGGGTGACGGGAATTCCGGCGGGGCGGAGGTGCCGGGCGGGTTGATCGAGGCCTTGACCGAGGAGGAGGAGCGGGCCCTCTGCCGGCGCTTCGGGATCGACCGTGAGGACGGAGCCGCGACCGCGCGGCCGCTCGACGCCGCGATCCAGGGCAAACTGCGCAAGACCACCAAACAGGTGTTGGCCAGCTTGACTCCGCGCGAGCAGCGGGTCTTGAGAATGCGCTTTGGCATCGGCAGGGACACCGGCGACACCCTGGAGGACGCCCGCCAGCAGTTCTCGGTCACCCGCGAGCGCATCCGCCGGATCCAGGCCAAGATGCTCTCGAGGCTCAAGCCGAAGGACCCCGAAGACACCTGACGGCGCGGCGGCCCGCCCAGTCCGCTTCAGGCCCGGCTTCCCCCCATCCCCGCAGGCGACGTAAACTCCTTCGAGCGACTCGGGCGGAGCGGGCGATGCCGATTCTGAAATTCACGGAACAGGCGGTGGCCGAGGCCAGGGCGCCGGCCGCGGGCCGGCTCGATCTCTGGGACGAGGAGCTGCCGGGCTTCGGCCTGCGGGTCAGCGGCGCGGGCCGCAAGTCCTGGCAGGTCATGTACCGGGTGGCGGGCCGCAAGCGGCGCCTGACGCTCGGGCGCTATCCGGCGCTGTCGCTCGAAATCGCCCGCGACGCCGCCGAGGACGCCCTCAGGGAGGCCGCGAAAGGCCGCGACCCGGCGGCCGAGCGCGCCTCGATGACCGGCGGCGCGCTGACCTTCGAGGCCTTCGCCAGGGCCTACCTCGAGCGCCATGCCAAGCCCAACAAGCTGAGCTGGGCCGAGGACGCCCGGATGATCGAGCGCGACCTGCTGCCGGCCTGGCGCCGCCGGCCGGCCGAGACCGTCACGCGGCGCGACGTGATCGAGTTGCTCGAGCGCGTCGTCCGGCGTGGCCATCCCACCGCCGCCAACCGGCGTCTGGCCCTGGTGCGCAAGATGTACGCCTGGGGCCTCGAGGTCGACCTGGTGCCCGCGAGCCCCGTGGTCGCGGTCAGGGCGCCGGCGCGCGAGGCGCCCCGCGAGCGGGTCCTGGGCGAGGCCGAGCTGGTCGCCCTGTGGTCGGCCTGGGAGCGGATCGGCTGGCCCTTCGGTCCGCTCGGCAAGCTGATGCTGCTGACCGCCCAGCGGCGGCGCGCGGTGGCCGGATTGCGCCTGGCCGACATCGGCCTGGCCAGCCGGATCTGGACCCTGCCGCCCGAGGCGGCGGGCGGGCGGGTCGGCGGGCGGGCCGGCGGCCGGGGCGCGCACGCGGTCCCGCTCTCGTCCTTCGCGATCGAGATCCTGACCTCCCTGCCCCGGACCGACAGCCGCTACGTGTTTCCCGCGCGCGGCCATTCGGGGCGGCCGGTCTCGGGCTTCTCCAAGGCGGCCCGGCGCATGGCCGAGCTGTCCGGCGTCGGCGACTGCCGCCTCGGCGACCTGCGCCGCACCGCCGCCGCCGGCATGGCGCGGCAGGGCGTTTCGCCCCATGTGCTCGGCTGGATCCTGAACCGTGGCGTCGGCGGCCGTCCGGGTTTCGCCGGCCCGGCCGAAAGCGACATCGAGGCCACGCGCCTGGCGCTCGAGGCCTGGGCCGAACGGGTCCGCGAGATCGTCCGGGCGGGCGCTTCGGACAGGCCGGCGGCGGCGCCGTAGAGCGCCGAGGCGGTCCCGGACGTCGGGCGGAACTCCGCCTCTCTGTCCGATTCTCTTTGGTACCCGACAAGGAACCCAGGCGAAACCGCTATCCGAACAAACTGGCATCAATATATTCTTATATAATAATAATTCCGAAAACAACACGCTATAGAGCGCTTGATTATCAGTCAGATGCTCTAAAGGTGGAGCCGTGCGGCGTGCCCTCCCGCGCCGGTCGGCCAGCCGACCGGTCGGGGGTCCGACAGCGCGGCGTTCGTGCCCGCTCCGCACGGCGGCGTGCCGAAGGGCGGTGGCCCCGGCCGGCCCAAATTTCTGTCCTCTGTCCGGCCGTTTTCTGATATCTGACACACGGGCCCGTAGTTCAGCGGTCAGAACGCGCCGCTCATAACGGCGTTGTCGCAGGTTCGAATCCTGCCGGGCCCACCACCGACACCGGCGTTGGCGAAGGCGCTTGGCGCCCTCGAGAGACACGCCGGGGTGAAGCGCCGGGGCGAGCGTTCTGGAAGCGGCAAGGAGAACGGTCATGAAGAAGGGCTTGAAGATCGGGGGCGGCGCGGCCGCCGTCTTGATCGTCGTGCTGGCGGTCGTCTTCTACTTCGTGTTCACCTCGCTCGGCTCGCTCATCGTGGCGGCGGTCGAGAGCTTCGGCTCCGAGGCCACGCAAGCCGATGTCGAGCTCAACTCGGCCGAGGTCTCGGTGACCTCCGGCGAGGGCGCCCTGCGCGGGCTGCGCGTCGGCAATCCCCAGGGCTTCGCCACGGACGGCGCGGTCTGGCTGGGCGAGGTCAGCCTCAAGCTGGACGTCGCCACGGTCACCTCGGACCCGGTGGTCATCAAGGAGATCGTGATCCAGGCGCCGGAGGTGACCTATGAGCTGGGTGACGCCGGCAGCAACATCGACGCCCTGAAGCGCAACGTCGACCGCTACGCCAAGCAGATGTCCGGCGGTGGCGGCGAAGGCTCGGGCGCAGGTGCCGGCAGCGGCGGCGCCGAAGGCCCCAAGCTGATCATCGAGAATCTCTATGTGCGTGACGGCACGGTCAAGGTCAGCGCCAGTGCGTTGGGCGGCAAGACCCTCAGCGTGCCGCTGCCCGCCGTCCACCTCAAGGACATCGGCAAGGACACGGGCGGCGCGACTCCGGACGAGGTCATGGCGGCGGTGTTCTCGAGCGTCAGCGGGACCGTCGGCAAGGCGGTCTCGCCGCTCGCCCTGGACAAGCTGACCGGCGCGGCGGAGACCGGCGCCGCCGGTGCCAAGGACGCGCTGGAGAAGGGCGCCAAGGACGCCGGCGACACGCTCAAGAAGCTGCTCGGGAACTAGTCGAGGGCGGACTCGGCGTGCAGTTGCCGTGACCCGTTGTGATGATGCGAAGCCCCTGGTCGGCGCGGGGCTTGGGGAGCAGGTACGCGTATGGACATGGCAGAAATCGACCACGCCGATCTGGTGATCCGGAACGCGCGGCTGATCGACGGCAGCGGCGGGCCGTCGATGCGGGGCGATATCGCGGTCACGGACGACCGCATCGCGGGCCTCGGCGATCTCTCCCGCGTCGAGGGCGCGGTCGAGATCGAGGCGGGCGGCCGGGCCGTCGCGCCCGGCTTCATCGACGTGCACACCCACGACGACCGGGCGCTCCTGGTCGACCCCGCGATGACCTGCAAGGTGAGCCAGGGGGTCACGACCGTGGTCGCCGGCAACTGCGGCGTCAGCCTGGCGCCGCTCGCGCTTCGCCGGCCGCCGCCCGCGCCGCTCGACCTCGTCTGCGACAGCGCCGAGGGCTTCTTCGCCGACTTCGGGGCCTATCTCGACCGCCTGGACGGCGCGCCCGCCGCGGTGAACGCGCTCTGCCAGGTCGGCCATTCCAGTTTGCGCGCGGGCGCCATGGACGGCCTGGACCGTCCGGCCAGCGGCGCCGAGATCGCGGCCATGCGCGCCGAGCTCGAGCGGGCGCTGGAGGCCGGCGCGATCGGGCTCTCGACCGGGCTCGACTATGCGCCCGCGGCGGCCGCCCCGACCGGGGAGGTGATCGCGCTCGCCGAGGCGGTGGGCGCCGCGGGCGGCCTCCACACCACGCATATGCGCAACGAGGCCGACCGGGTCATGGACTCGCTGGAGGAGACCTTCGCGATCGGCCGCGCGGCCCGGGCGCCGGTCGTGATCTCGCACCACAAGTGCGCCGGCAAGGCGAACCACGGCCGCTCGGCCGAGACGCTGGCCCTGATCCACCGGGCCCGGCAGGGCCAGGCGGTCGGCCTCGACGCCTATCCCTACAACGCCGCCTCGACCGTGCTCGAGCGGAGCTTCATCGAGAAGGCGAGCCGCGTCATCGTCACCTGGTCGAAGGCGCGGCCCGAGGTCGCCGGCCGCGACCTCGCCGGGATCGCGCAGGAGATGGGCCTCGGGCTCCAGGAAGCGGCCGAGGCGCTGCAGCCGGCCGGCGGCATCTTCTTCACCATGGACGAGGCCGACGTGCAGCGCATCCTGGCCTACCCCGGGACCATGATCGGCTCCGACGGCCTGCCGCACGACGAATTCCCGCACCCGCGACTCTGGGGCACCTTCCCGCGCGTCCTGGGCCACTACGCGCGCGAGGTCGGGCTGTTCCCGCTCGAAGAGGCCGTGCACAGGATGACCGGCCTCTCGGCCCGCCGTTTCGGCCTCGCCGAACGCGGCGCCCTCAGGCCCGGCGCTTTTGCCGACCTGGTGCTGTTCGACCCGGAAACGGTGATCGACACGGCTACCTTCGAGGCGCCGAAGACGCCGGCCACCGGTATCGACCTGGTGCTGGTCAACGGCCGCGCGGTCTGGCGGGACGGCGAGACCACCGGCGCGCGCCCCGGCCGGGCGATCCGCCTGCGGGCGCTCGCGGAACTGGGCGCGGCCGGTTGACCGTATCGCCGCGACCGGACGTCCCCGGATGACGGAGCTGCTCCTGAAGAGCTCGGTGGATGGTGTCTGCTGGCCGGCGGTGCCCGAGCCCAGGGGATCGGCGCTCCTGGCCGTTCTGTTCCAGCTCGAGCAGAGCCAGTGGTGCTCCGCCGAGCGCTTGTTGGAGCGGCAGATGCGGCAGCTGGGGTTGCTCGTGGCCCATGCCCGGCGCCGGGTGCCGTTCTACCGCGGTCGTCTGAAGGGCCTGCGGCTCGGGCCCGATGGCGGCCTGCGTCGGGACGACTGGCTGCGGCTGCCCGTGCTTTCTCGGGCCGAGATCCAGGCCGCCGGCGATACCCTGAGCAGCGGTTCCCTGCCGCCGAACCACGGCCGGACAAGCGAGATCTTCACCTCCGGGTCCACCGGCAGGCCGATCCGCGTCGTCAGGAGTCAGCTGTGGGAGCTGCTCTGGAGTGCCTTCACCGTTCGCGATCACCTGTGGCACCGCCGGGACATGAGCGGCAAGCTGGCGGTCATCCGCGAGTCGGGTGCAGGCAAGGCGCCCTATCCCGACGGCACCGCCGCCCCGAACTGGGGCGGCTCGAGCAGCCCGGTCTTCGACACGGGACCCTCGGTTGGCCTGAACATCACCTGCGGCCTCGAACAGCAGGCGGACTGGCTCCGGCGCCAGGATCCGGACTATCTTCTCACCCACCCGAGCATCGTCCACCGTCTGGCCGAACACTGCCTCGGCGGGGGGATCCGCCTGCCCGGCCTGCGCCAGGTCGAGACGATCTCCGAAGTCCTCCGTCCGGCCACGCGCGCGCTCTGCCGGCAGGCCTGGGGCGTGCCCCTGGTCGATATGTACACGGCGCGGGAGGCGGGCTACATCGCGCTCCAATGTCCCGAGCACGAGCACTATCACGTGCAGTCCGAAGGGATCCTCGTCGAGGTCCTGGACGAAACCGGCCGTCCCTGTCCGCCCGGCGAGGTCGGGCGCGTGGTGGTGACGCCGCTGCACAACTTCGCCATGCCGCTCATTCGTTACGAGATCGGCGACTATGCCGAGGTCGGCGGCCCGTGTCCCTGCGGCAGGGGGCTGCCCGTGCTGCGGCGGATCCTTGGACGCAAGCAGAATATGCTGGTCATGCCCTCCGGCGAGGAGCGGTGGCCACTGCTCTCGTCGGAAGACATGAGCCGGTTCCTCGCCGTTGCGCCGATCCGGCAGTACCAGTTCGCTCAAACGGCCCTCGAGACGATCGAGCTTCGCCTGGTCGTAGGGCGTGTCCTAACGCCCGCCGAGGAGACCGAGCTGCGCCGCTGGGTCGTCGACAAGTTTGGCCACCCGTTCGATGTGCGCCTCTCCTACCACGCGGAGATCCCGCGGACCGCCGCCGGGAAGTACCAGGACTTCGTGTCCGAGGTCGCGACGTGAGTCCGGGCCTGTCGCGGATTGCCGTCCGCCACGCTACTGGAGGATTCGCCAACTTCCGTCGGGCTGGCGGCAGGCCCGTCCGTAGGCCTCCTCGACCCGGCCACCGACGATGACGGTCTGCTGGTATTCGCGGCAGTACTGGCCCGTGTTGTCGCGTCGGCCCTCGCGAACCGGGGTGACCGTTCCGGAGTGGCCGGTCTCGGGGTTGTTCCACCGGATTGGCGTGCCGAGGGGCGCCGTCCCCGCCCGCTGCGCGGCGTCGCGGGCACAGCCCTCGTCGGTCACGTCCAGATAGGCCCCCACTTCCCGACCTAGAAACATGCCGAGGAAGGTTCCCGCCGCGACGGCCGCGACCTTTCCGTCCCCCTTGCCGTGCTGGCTGCCGAGCAGACCGCCGATGGCGGCGCCCAGCAGCGTTCCGGCGTGCTCCTTGGAGCCGCAGGGAACGATGATCGGCGGCAGGCCGTGATGCGGCGGCCCGGCGCGGCCGCGATGATGGTAGCGGCCTTCGCCGCCTTCACCGCCCTCGCCACCTTCCCGCGTTCGCCAGCCTTCGCCGCCCTCGCCGCCCTCGCCACCCTCGTAGCGGTGCTTATGCCCGACGTAGTAGAGACCGACGTCGGATTGCGCCCATAGAGGACCGGCGGATCCGCTTGCGGCGTCGTCATCGCCGGGATTGGGATGGCGGGTGGGCCGTGAGACCGCCGGGACAAGCGGGGGCGGCATGGCCACGCCCGCCTTCAGCTGATCAGCGAACGACGGTGCCCCGGCGACACCGGCCAGGACGACAAGGGTAAGTGGCTTGATCATGGCATCCCCTATAGCTCTCCATTGCAGCTCTGTACGATCCAGAAACCCCCGACCGGCAAACCCGCGCCGCGCTTGGCCTGCTGCGCCGGCAGATCCGTGGCCGCCGCGCGGGCGTCCCTACCTGGCGTAGGCGCCGCCGCCCGGCAGCTCGATGTTGACCTCGAGCATGGAGACGTTGCCCAACTCCTCGACGCGGACCGAGACCTTGTCGTCCGAGATCTGCATGTACTTCTTGCACACGCGCAGCAAGTCCTTGTGCAGCTTGGGCAAGTAGTCGGGGCCCCTCACGCCGGCCCGCTCATGCGCCATCAGGATCTGCAGCCGCTCGCGCGCCGCGGGCGCCGAGGGCGGCTGCTTCCGGAACAGATCGAGAAGGCTCATGCCGACCTCCGCAGCAGCCTTTGGAAGATCCCGCGCCGCTCGGCGGTCAGGAAGCGATGCTCGAGCGAATCGCCGAGGAAGCGGCCGACCGCGTCGGCGTAGGCCTGGCCCGGCTGCGAGGCCGAATCGAGGATGACCGGCGACCCGAGGTTGGAGGCGCGCAGCACCGACTGGCTTTCCGGAACCACGCCCAGAAGCGGGATCGCCAGGATCTCCATCACGTCGTCGACGGTCAACATCTCGCCGGTCTCGACCCGGCCCAGGTCGTAGCGGGTCAGCAGCAGGTGCTCCTTGACCGGCTCCATCTCCAGCTCGGCGCGGCGCGAGCGGCTCGCCAGCACGCCCAGGATGCGGTCGCTGTCGCGCACCGAGGAGATCTCCGGGTTGGTCACGATGACCGCCTCGTCGGAGAAGTAGAGCGCCATGAGGGCGCCCTTCTCGATGCCCGCCGGGCTGTCGCAGATGATGAAGTCGAACTCCTGGCGGAGCGCCCCCAGAACCCTTTCGACCCCCGGCTTCGTAAGGGCGTTCTTGTCGCGCGTCTGCGAGGTCGGCAGGATCCACAGGTTCTCGACCCGCTTGTCCCGGATCAGCGCCTGCTTCAGCCGCGCGTCGCCGTTGATGACGTTGATGAAATCGAATACGACGCGGCGCTCGCAACCCATCACGAGATCGAGGTTGCGCAGGCCCACGTCGAAATCCACCACCACGGTCTTGTGGCCCTTGAGCGCGAGGCCGGCGGCGAAGGACGCGGCGGAGGTGGTCTTGCCGACACCGCCTTTGCCGGACGTCATGACGATTATCTTGGACACGAAGTTCTCCGAGGGTTGCTGGGTTGATTGGACGGTTCAGGACATGGGCTCGATCACCAAGAGGTCGCCCTTCAGATAGATCTGGACGGTCCGGCCGATCAGGTGGTCGTCCATATCCTCCCTGACCAGCCAGTGTCCGGCGATCGAAACGAGTTCCGCCTGCAGGCTACGGCAGAAGATGCGGGCCGAGGTGTCGCCCGAGACGCCGGCCAGCGCGCGGCCGCGCAGGGCGCCATAGACGTGGACATGCCCGTCGGCGAGCAGTTCGGCCCCGGCACTCACGGTACTGAGCACGACCAGGTCGCCCTGCTGGGCGTAGACCTGGCGCCCGGAGCGGATCGGTCGGGTGACCAGCGTGGTCCCGCCGTCCATCTGCACGGGCGGTTCGGAGGGCTTGACGGACTGGTTTGCGGATGGCTCGGCAGGCGGCTTGGCGGGCGGCTCGGCAGACGGCTTGGCGGCGGCGGGTTCCTCCAGGGGCTGGGCCGCGCGCCACATGGGGAAAACGCTCATGCCCGCGTTGATGGCGCCCTGGTTCTGCTCCTCGGTGCCGTTCTGGACGCCGACCGGCACCAGCTTATGCTGGCGCAGACGCCGGCCGAGTTCGGCAAAGTTGAAAGGCCCCGACCCCGCGAGGCCCTCCAGGTCGAGCACGACCGGCGCGTGCCGGTAGAAATTCGGCGCCTGGGCGATCTTGTCCAGCAGCCACTGAAAGAAGTTCGGGTTCTTGAGATCGATGAGCTGCAGCACCAGCAAGGTGTAGGAACCGCCGCGCAGCTTGAAAGCCTGGGGCTCTCCGGGCGCCGGCGCGTTGCCTTGGCTTGCCACGGTCATCCTTTCATCGGGCTCCCGCAGGGCGAATTGCCGCGAAGCGAGCAGGCGGCGGTACCGCTTGGATGGCATCGAGGCTGTCACCGTATGACCCGTCCCATGGCTTCACCAAGCCTTTCTCCCGCCAAGCCCTTGATCGCACGAACGGCACCCTGGCTGTTGCCGGTGCCGAGCCGCGTCCGCCCCCGATCCGTACCGGGCCGGCGGCGAATCGGCTCGGCGGAATCATAGCATGTAGCGACCGCCGACAACCACCGGCGTCCGCTCCCGGAAATCCGCACGTTACAAGACACCCGTCACCACCCGAGCAAACCCAATCGCCCTCGAGCCCGGACCGAGGTTAAGGCGGCCCTTATGGAGGGGGAAAGGGGCAAAAAAAGGGCAGTAGGCACGCTCGGCACGTTATCTGCGTTATGGTTTACGAGTGGTTAACTCCTGTCGGGGGCCTGTCACGGCGGGGGCGGGCCAGGGCGATTCCCTTCGCGCCGGGAGGCGCGCGGCTCTCAAGGCTTTTCAGGCCTGGCCGCGTCGGGCCAGCGGCGCTTCCAGCAGATCCATTGCTCGGGCCGCTTGCGGATCCAGGCCTCGAAGCGCTCGTTGATCTTGCGGGTCATCTGCAGCGCCCGTGTCTGGCAGTCGGCGGCGTCGCCGCCCGGCTTGACCGGATGGTGGAACGTTACGCGGAACCGTGCACCGCCGGTCCGTTCGACCTGGACCGGAACGAGATCGCAATCGAACTTCAGCGCCAGCCGCGCCGGCGAGATCGAGGTGAGCGCATCCCGACCGAAAAACGTCACGGGCTCACCCCCTCGGACCCTCTGGTCGACGAGCAGGCCGACAGAGGTGCCGTTCTGGAGATCGCGCAGGAGGCGGCGGCTGGCCGCTTTCTTGGTGACGAAGTCGCAACCCACGACGCAGCGCTTGCGCTGCAGCATGCGGTCGATGAAGGGGTTCCTCAAGGGGGTGTAGACGACGGTCAGGGGAACACCCATCGCCACGGCCATGGCGGCGGTCAGTTCCCAGTTGGCCAAATGCGCCGTGACGAAGACCACGGGTTTGCCCGCGCGGCGGTAGGCCTGGATGTCCCAGTCCAGCACCACCTCGACACGGTCCTCGGCTCCATGGATACAAAGCGCCTTGAGGTGGGCATATTCCGCCAATAGCTGACCCACGCTTCCCCAGACCTCTCGGGCCAGCTCGTCGATCTCCGGCTCGCTCTTTTCCGGGAGAACCCGGCGCAGGTTGCGCTTGATGCGCTGGGTTCTGCTGAGGCGCGGTGTCATGGCCTTCAACATCCTCCGGCCCAGCGACGTCGCCCGGTCGGTCGGCAACAATGCGGCGACTTGCCAGAACGCGCCCATCGCGAGGGCCTCGGCGAACCACTTCAGGCTTCGGAGGAGCCGGGCCAGATGATGGGCGCCGCGGGCTTTCATTGGCTCCCGCGGCGCCTCTACGGTCATTATCGCCATGTTTCAGATTCTTCGATCATGAGACTGTCGGACAGCAAATTCGCGGGGCCGGCGCTCGCCGAACTTATGATCGAGTCGGGGCCATCCGCAGCCCCAATGTTCGTCTTCCTTGCGCAAATCTTCTCTCCGGGGCCGCGGGTGCTGGCGGCAGGGCGCTCAGCGGGCGGCGTGTTCAATCCGGTTCTGCTGCAGGGCTTCCACCAGGTGCAGCACCATACGGCCCTTGTTGGTTTTGCCCTCGAGGCGCACGGGCACCGCGGCCTCGCCTTCGGCGACCGGGGCCATCCACACCTTCACGGTGGACGGAAAGGCGCGGCGGGACCGCTTCTTTTTCTTGAAACCGGCCAACGGCTCGACGGCGACCCGGCACACGGTCGCCGGACCGCTGTAGATGCCGTAGCTGTTCGGCCGAAGGGTCCGCGTGCCCACCTGGGTGACCACCAGGTCGTAACGCCGCCGGCCGTCGTAGACCGGGATGCTGCCTTCGCAGCGGCCGATACGGGTAAAGGCCTCGATGATCGAGAACACGGCGCTCGCCGGATCGAGCGTGCCGGACTTCAGGGTCTCCGGCATCTCGAGCTGGCGCTTGGCATCCTTTTTCGGTTCCACCCGCACGTCGAGCGAGCCGTCGTTCAGGTAGGTGATGTCCTGGCGGCGCTTCTTGCCCCGCTTCTTGGAGGTGCTTCGGTAGTGCGTGGGCCTCAGCCCGTCCTCATCCGCGATGCCGTGGGTGCGCGCCTTCAGCTTGTACGGGTACAGCAGCTTGACCAGCCCCTCGGTGCGCGCGGAGAGTTTGACGCTGTAGGTGGTATCGCCGCGGTCGAGGCGGGTCTCGAAGCTGAATGCGTGCAGTCCACCCTCCCAGAGGTGGTAGGAGAGGGCGACGCTTCCCGGCGCTTCCGCGGACACGGTAGCGGTCGGTAGGATGGCCGACAGGAGGATGCCGAGGAGCAGGTACCGGGTGCGTGTGCGCATCATATCCGACTTACGTGGCGAGGCGGCCTTTCATCCCCGACCGGCATGCCGAGGGATAAAGGCGGAACAGTCTGCCGAACGTGTGTTTACAATTCGTTAATCTTTCGGCGGATCGCGCCGAATGCCCGGAAGCTGCGCCCCCCAAGGCTCCCTAATCTAGTACGATTGAACCAGCAATGTGAGGTAAACGGCAACCGGATTCAAGACATCACCGCCCATGTCCCATATTTGACCCAAGATCCGGGCTGCGGTTCGCCGGGCGCAGGCCGCGCGGCTCGGGATTGGCCTTGCCCGCCAATCTGTGCTAACGCATTCGCCGCGCATCCGGGACTCCGTCCGGCA
Organism: uncultured Kiloniellales bacterium; assembly: GCA_947258885.1. Classification (GTDB taxonomy): domain Bacteria; phylum Pseudomonadota; class Alphaproteobacteria; order Kiloniellales; family JAKSDN01; genus CAMYKD01. The sequence goes on from CAMYKD010000042.1 coordinate 38,807, forward strand.
ATCTCGCTCGAGGGTGGCGCCGATGGACCGCTCTTTTCTCGACCACTTGAACCGCGAGACCGCGGCCCTTCGGGCCGCCGGCCTGTACAAGGCCGAGCGGATCATCGCCTCGCCGCAGGCGCCGGCCATCGAAGTCGGCGGGCGCGAGGTCGTCAATTTCTGCGCCAACAACTATCTCGGATTGTCGAGCCATCCGGCGCTGGTCGAGGCGGCCCGGGCGGCGCTCGCGCGCTACGGCTTCGGCATGTCCTCGGTGCGCTTCATCTGCGGCACCCAGACCGTCCACAGGGAGCTGGAAGGGCGGATCTCGGCCTTTCTCGGCGCCGAGGACACGATCCTCTATTCCTCCTGTTTCGACGCCAACACAGGGCTGTTCGAGACCCTGCTGGACGAGAACGACGCCGTGATCAGCGACGCGCTCAACCACGCCAGCATCATCGACGGCATCCGGCTGTGCAAGGCCAGGCGTCTGCGCTACGCCAACAACGACATGGCGGAATTGGAAGCCAGGCTCGAGGAGGCCAAGGACTGCCGTTTCCGTTTGATCGCCACCGACGGCGTCTTCTCCATGGACGGCGTCATCGCCAACCTGCCGGCGATCTGCGACCTGGCCGAGCGTTTCGGCGCTCTTGTGATGGTCGACGATTCCCATGCCGTCGGCTTCATGGGCGCGGGCGGACGCGGCACGCCCGAGCACTGCGGCGTGGCCGCGCGCGTCGACATCGTGACCGGCACCCTGGGCAAGGCCCTGGGCGGCGCCTCCGGCGGCTATACCGCGGCCCGCCGGGAGGTCGTCGAGTGGCTGCGGCAGCGCTCGCGGCCCTATCTCTTCTCCAACAGCCTGGCGCCGGTCATCGCAGCCACCTCGATCACGGTGCTCGACATGCTCGAGGAGAGCGCGGAGCTGCGCGAGAGGCTCGCCGGCAACAGCCGCCGGTTCCGCACCGGGCTCGCGGATCTCGGCTTCGCCCTGGTGCCGGGCGAGCACCCGATCATTCCGGTCATGCTGGGCGAGGCCAAGCTGGCCCAGGACATGGCCGCGCGGCTGCTGGACGAGGGCGTCTACGTGATCGGCTTCTCCTATCCCGTGGTGCCCAAGGGGCAGGCGCGGATCCGCACCCAGATGTCGGCCGCGCACACGGACGCGCAGATCGACCGGGCGCTCGGCGCCTTCGCCCAGGTCGGGCGGGAGCTGGGCGTGATCGCGTGAAGGAAAAAGGGGACATTCTTCTTTTTCCTGGTCGGCTGTGCATAGCTGACGAGCCGGCCATCGAATGGAGAAAGATGAATGTCCCCTTTTTCCTTTGCCGGCGGAAAGGAGAACCGACGCCATGAAAGCTTTGGTCAAGGCGAAGCCCGAGCCGGGCCTGTGGCTCGAGGAGGTGCCCGAGCCGAAGGTCGGCCACAACGACCTGCTGGTCAAGGTGAGCAAGACCGCGATCTGCGGCACCGACATCCACATCTACAACTGGGACGAATGGTCGCAGGAGACCATCCCGGTGCCCATGACCGTGGGCCACGAGTTCTGCGGCGTGGTGGTCGGCGCCGGCAGCGAGGTCAGCGGCTTCCGGACCGGCGACCGGGTCTCGGGCGAAGGCCACATCACCTGCGGCCAGTGCCGCAACTGCCGCGCCGGACGGCGCCATCTCTGCAGCCACACCCAGGGCATCGGCGTCAACCGGCCGGGCGCCTTCGCCGAGTATCTCGTGATCCCGGCGATGAACGCCTATCACCTGCCGGACAACATCGGCGACGAGGTGGCCGCGATCCTCGACCCGCTGGGCAACGCCACGCACACGACGCTCAGCTTCGACCTGGTGGGCGAGGACGTTGTGATCACCGGCGCCGGGCCGATCGGCATCATGGCCGCGGCGATCGCGCGGCACGTCGGCGCGCGCCATGTCGTGGTCACCGACGTCAACGACTACCGGCTCGACATCGCCGAGCGGATGGGCGCGAGCCGCGCGGTCAACGTGGGCCGCGAGAGCCTCCGGGAGGTGATGGCGGAGCTCGGCATGGCTGAGGGCTTCGACGTCGGCCTGGAGATGTCGGGGGCGCCCGAGGCCTTCCGCGACATGCTGGAAAGCATGATCCACGGCGGCCACATCGCCATGCTGGGCATCCCGCCGGGCGATTCGACCATCGACTGGCACCAGGTGATCTTCAAGGGCCTGACCCTCAAGGGCATCTACGGCCGCGAGATCTTCGAGACCTGGTACAAGATGACCTCGATGCTGCAGAGCGGCCTCGAGATCTCGCCGATCCTGACCCACCACTTCCCGGTCGACCGCTTCGAGGAGGGCTTCCAGGTCATGCGCTCCGGCCAGAGCGGCAAGGTGGTGCTCGACTGGAACGGCTAGGCCTTGC
>CAMYKD010000043.1 GCA_947258885.1 uncultured Kiloniellales bacterium
AAATAATGGTGAGCCCGGTAGGGATCGAACCTACGACAACCTGATTAAAAGTCAGGTGCTCTACCAACTGAGCTACGGGCCCTCGGGTCGCCGCCCGGGCGGGCGGGGGCGAGACGGCGCGACCATAGTGGCGGCATTGACCCTGGTCAACCACGAGCGGGAGTCTTCCTTCGTCCCTCACACGCCGCGGATCTTGCGGACTTTCTTCTTCGCCGCCTCGGCGGCCGCGCGTTCCTGGGCGAAGCGCTCGGCCAGGCGCACGGCGACCCGCGGGCTGACGAAGGAAGTGATGTCGCCGCCGAGCCGGCCGATCTCCTTGACGAAGCGCGAGGCGATGAACTGCTGGCGCTCCGAGGCGGTCAGGAAGACGGTCTCGACCTCCGGGTTCAGGCGGGCGTTCATGGAGGCCATCTGGAACTCGTACTCGAAGTCCGAGACCGCGCGCAGGCCGCGGATGATCACCCGGGCGCCGACGTCCTGGGCGAGATGCATCAGCAGGTTGTCGAAGGCGCAGACCTCGATCTCCGCGTGCGCGGCCTTCAGCGCCGCCGCCTCCGCGCGCGCCATCTCCACCCGCTCATCGGGCGAGAACAAGGGTTCCTTGCCGGCGTTGACGGCGACCGCGATGATCAGCCGGTCGACCACCCGGGTCGCCCGCTGGATGATGTCCTGGTGACCCTTGGTGATCGGATCGAAGGTGCCGGGATAAACCCCGACGAGCGGCTCGCGCGTATTCATGAGCTCTCCCCTTCGGGCCCCTCCGGCGCCCTGTTCCCGGCTTCGTCTTCGGCCTCGTAGTTCCCGGCCTCGTAGTTCCCGGCCCCGCCGTCCTCGGTTTCGTCGTCCTCCTCGAGGCGGGCGACCGAGACGACGCGCTCGGCCTCGCCGACGCGGAACAGGGTGACTCCGCGCGTCGCCCGTCCGGCAATCCGGATGTCGTGGACCGGCGAGCGGATCAGCTGGCCGCCGTCGGTCACCAGGACCAGCTCGTCGTTTTCCTCGATCGGAAAGGCGGCGACGACCCTGGGGGTCTCCCGGCCGCGCCCGCGGCTGAGGTCCATGCTGGTCACGCCCTGGCCGCCGCGGCCCGAGACCCGGTACTCGTAGGCAGAGGTACGCTTGCCCAGACCGTCGTCGGCAATCGAGAGGATGAACTGTTCGCGCGCCTCCAGCTCTGCGATGCGCGCCGGATCGAGTTCGGCGCCGACCTCCTCCGGTACACAGGGACCCTCGCCGTTGTCGCCGCTCTCGGCGCGGCGCCGGGCCCCCGCATAGCGCAGATAGGCGTCGCGCTCCTCGACCGTCACGTCCGTGTGGCGCAGGATCGACATCGAGATGACCGCATCGTCCTGGGCCAGACGGATTCCGCGCACGCCCACGGAGTGGCGCCCGGTGAAGACCCGCACGTCGGCCACCGGGAATCGGATGCACTTGCCCTTGGCCGTCGCCATGAGGACGTCGTCGCTCTCGCTGCAGGTCCGCACACCGACCAGCCAGGAGCCCTCGTCCTCGAGCTTCATGGCGATCTTGCCGTTGGCCTGCACCCGGATGAAATCGGACAGCCGGTTGCGCCGCACCGTGCCCTTGGAGGTCGCGAACATCACGTCCATCTCGGCCCAGGTATCCTCCTCCTCGGGCATGGGCATGACCGCCGTGATGGTTTCGCCGTCCTGCAACGGCAGGAGGTTGACCAGCGCCTTGCCGCGGGCCTGAGGCGTGCCCTTGGGCAGCCTGTAGACCTTGAGCTTGTAGGCCATGCCGCGCGAGGAGAAGAACAACACCGGCGTATGGGTATCGCGCACGAAGACCTGGCGCACGAAATCCTCTTCGCGGGTCGACATGCCGGCACGGCCCTTGCCGCCGCGGCGCTGTGCCCGGTAGGTCGAGAGCGGCACGCGCTTTATGTAGCCGCCGTGAGACAGGGTGACCACCATGTCCTCGCGCTGGATCAGGGCCTCGATGTCCGGTTCGAAAGCCATCTCCTCGATCGTCGTGCGCCGCGGATCGGCGAAGCGCTGCTTCATCTCGTCGAGCTCGCCCAGCAGCACCTCGACCAGGCGCGCGCGCGACTCCAGGATCTCCAGGTAGCCCTGAATGCGCTCGGCGAGGTCCTGCAGCTCCTCGGCGATCTTGTCGCGCTCGAGACCAGTGAGGCGCTGCAGGCGCAACTCCAGGATCGCCTTGGCCTGGGTCTCGGACATGCGATAGGTGCCGTCCTCGGCGACCTCGCGGCCCGGCTCGTCGACCAGGCTCACCAGGGCCTCGACCTCCGCGGCCGGCCAAGCCCGCTCGAGCAGGCCGGTGCGCGCCGCCGCGGGGTCCGGCGCCGCCTTGATCAGGGCGATCACCGGATCGATATTCGCCACCGCGATGGCCAGGCCGACCAGCACGTGGGCGCGCTCGCGCGCCTTGCCCAGCTCGAAGGCGGTGCGCCGAGTGATCACCTCTTCGCGGAAGGCGACGAAAGCCGCGATAACCCGCTTGAGATCCAGCAGCTCCGGTTTGCCGCCGACCAGAGCCAGCATGTTGACGCCGAAGGACGTCTGAAGCGGCGTATAGCGGTAGAGCTGGTTCAGGATCACATCGGCGACCGCGTCGCGGCGGATCTCGATGACCACGCGCAGGCCGTGGCGGTCGCTCTCGTCACGTATGTCGACGATGCCGTCGACGGTCTTTTCGCGCACCACGTGGGCGATCTGCTTGATCATGCGCGCCTTGTTGACCTGGTACGGCACCTCGGTGACGATGATCGCTTCGCGATCCTTGCGCAGCTCCTCGATATCGGTCTTGCCGCGCATCATGATCGAGCCGCGGCCGGTGTGGAAGGCCTCGCGAATGCCGCGGCGGCCGAGGATGATGCCGCCGGTCGGGAAATCCGGTCCGGGCACGATCTCTATCAGCTCGTCTATCGAGATCGCCGGGTTTTCAACGTAGGCGCGGCAGGCGTCGATCACTTCGCCCAGATTGTGCGGCGGAATGTTGGTCGCCATGCCGACCGCGATACCGCCGGCGCCGTTGACCAGAAGGTTCGGAATGCGCGCCGGCAGGACCACCGGCTCCTGTTCCTTTTCGTCGTAGTTCGGCTGAAAGTCGACGGTTTCGCGCTCGATGTCTTCGAGCAAGGCCTCGCTCGCCGCCCGGCTCAGCCTGGCCTCGGTATAGCGCTCGGCGGCCGGCGGATCGCCGTCCATGGACCCGAAATTGCCCTGCCCGGCGATCAGCGGCAGGCGCATGGAGAAATCCTGGGCGAGGCGGACCATGGCGTCGTAGATCGCCTGGTTGCCATGGGGGTGGTACTTGCCCATCACGTCGCCGGTGATGCGCGCCGACTTGCGGAAGGCGCGGTTCCAGTCGTATCCGCCCTCCTTCATGGCATAGAGGATCCGCCGATGCACCGGCTTGAGACCGTCGCGCACGTCGGGCAGCGCCCGGGACACGATTACGCTCATGGCGTAATCGAGGTAGGAGCGCTTCATCTCCGATTCGATCGTGACCGGGGTAATGTCCGAGTCGAAAGGCGGCGTCGTGGTATCGCTCAAGGGGAATTCCCGTTGTGAGACGCCCGCACCGCGATCTCCGGGCCACGGCGGCCTGGAGACGGTGCCGCATGCAGTCCGCAAAGTCCAAAGCGGGCACGAAAGGCAACCCGCCGACTCGGCGCACTGCCTTCCAAGCCCTCAGAATCTAGCCGATTCTGCAGGTGCTAACAACCAAATCCGGGTGGTCCGGCAGCTGCCGGCAGGCGTTTGGAGGACACCCTTGCAGCATGCCCCGCAGCCTCGGAAACCGGCCCGCCGCCATCGGTGGGCGACGGACGGAGCAGCGAGGTTTCTGATTCTTACGAATTGTCGCCCCCGGGGGGCCGAAAGCGGCGGGAAGCCCTGTTCGGATACCGGAGGTAGGGGTATCCGCAAGGCTTCCCGCCTTGCCGGTTCATGCCGCAGAGAATACGCGGCGCGGCATAGAGGATGCCGGCCTAACTCCCGGCGGCGTCCTTCAGGTTCTTGGCGGCCTTGAAGCCGACGGAATAGCTTGCCGCGATCTGGATCGCCTCTCCGGTGCGCGGGTTGCGTCCCGTGCGCGCGGCGCGGTGGCGCACGGTAAAGGTGCCCAGGCCGGGAACGCGGACGCTATCGCCCTGATTGGCCGCCCTGATTCCCTGTTCGACCGCCTCGATCATGGCGTCCAGGGCGTCGCCCGCACTGGCTTTGCTGATCCCGGCCTTGTCGGCCATGTGGTTTACGATGTCGGATTTGGACATGGTCTTGGTACCTCACCTTTGAACGTGGTTGTGAATAACACTCTCAATGCCGGGGTTGCGGGTTCTCCTTGCGGCGGTCTCGGGTGCCGATATCGGCGTGTCGAGCCCCGGGCCGTCGCAGGGAATCGGGCCTTCTAGAACGGAATCTCGTCGTCCAAGTCTCCCCCTCCGGATCCTTTCCCGCCACCATAGTCGCCACCTCCGCCACCTCCGGCGCCCCCGCTACCTCCGGCGCCCCCGGCACCGTAACTACCTCCCTCACCACCGGCTTCGCCGCTACTGCGAGAGTCGAGCATGGTGAGCTCGCCCCGGTAACGCTGCAGCACGACTTCGGTGGTGTAGCGGTCCTGGCCGTCCTGTCCGGTCCACTTGCGAGTCTGCAACTGGCCTTCCAGGTAAACCTTGGACCCCTTGCGCAGGTATTTTTCCGCAACATCCGCCAAGCGGTCGTTGAAGATCACAACGCGGTGCCACTCGGTCCGTTCGCGTCGTTCGCCACTGTCGCGGTCGCGCCAAGTCTCGCTGGTGGCCACCGAAAGATTGGCCACCTTGGTGCCATCCTGCAGGGAACGGATTTCGGGATCGCGCCCGAGGTTCCCCACAAGAATGACCTTGTTGACGCTTCCCGCCATTCAATCGCCCCCGCCTAACCCATGAAGCGTAACCGCGTTAGTGCCTAGAGAAACGCATCATTACGCCGAGAAAGTCAAGCGGCCAAAAGGCTTTTCTGGGGTAGGAATTCGTAACGTCCGGGGTCTCGCAATTCGCCGCGCCATCGATCATATTGTGACCTGTCACGGGACGGGTTTCGAAAAACACATAAATTCCATGGACTCAGCAGTCATTGGCCCGAAGATCGTCGTGCGCGGCGCCCGCGAGCACAATTTGAAGGGCGTCGACGTCGAGCTGCCGCGCGACCGGCTGGTGGTGATCACCGGGCTGTCTGGGTCGGGCAAATCGTCGCTCGCCTTCGACACGATCTATGCCGAGGGCCAGCGGCGCTATGTCGAGTCGCTCTCGGCCTATGCGCGCCAGTTCCTCGAACTGATGCAGAAGCCCGACGTCGATTCGATCGACGGCCTGTCGCCGGCGATCTCGATCGAGCAGAAGACCACTTCGAAGAACCCGCGTTCGACCGTCGGCACGGTGACCGAGATCTACGACTACCTGCGCCTGCTCTACGCCCGGGTCGGCATCGCCTATTCGCCGGCCACCGGCCTGCCGATCGAGAGCCAGACCGTGAGCCAGATGGTCGACCGGGTGATGGCGTTGCCCGAGGGAACCCGGCTCTACCTGCTCGCGCCCATCGTGCGCGGCCGCAAGGGCGAGTACCGCAAGGAGCTGGCCGACCTGCAGAAACGCGGCTTCCAGCGGGTCAAGATCGACGGCGAACTCACCGAGATCGACGAGGCGCCGGCGCTCGACAAGAAGCGCAAGCACGACATCGAGGTGGTGGTCGACCGCCTGGTGATCCGGGCCGGCCTGGCCCAGCGCCTGGCCGACAGCTTCGAGACGGCGCTGGGCCTCGCCGACGGCCTGGCCTTCACCGAGGACGCCGATTCCGGCGCGCGCACCAGCTTCTCGGCGCGCTTCGTCTGCCCGGTCTCCGGCTTCACCATCGAGGAGATCGAGCCCAGGCTGTTCTCCTTCAACAACCCCTTCGGCGCCTGCCCGGCATGCGACGGCCTAGGCACCACGCTCTACTTCGACCCGGAGCTGGTGGTGCCCGATTCGAACCGCTCGCTGCACGACGGCGCGATCGCCCCCTGGGCCAATTCGAGCTCTCAATACTACAGCCAGACGCTGGACAGCTTGGCGCGCCACTTCAAGGTCTCGACCCACCTGCCGTGGCACGAGCTCGACGCGGCGGTGCGCGAGGCCATCCTCTACGGCTCGGCCGGCCAGGCGATCACCATGCGCTACGACGATGGCTTGCGCGCCTACGAGACCAAGAAGCCCTTCGAAGGCGTGATTCCCAACATGGAGCGGCGCTGGCGCGAGACCGACAGCGACTGGGTGCGCGACGAGCTGGGCCGCTATCAAGCGAACCGGCCCTGCGAGGCCTGCGGCGGCCATCGGCTCAAGCCCGAAGCGCTGGCGATCAAGATCGCGGGCCGGCACGTCGGCGAGGTCGCCCGGATGTCGGTCGCCGAGGCGGCGGCGTGGTTTTCGGACCTCGAACGGCACCTGAAGCCGCAGGCCCGCGAAATCGCCCAGCGGATTCTCAAGGAGATCAACGAGCGCCTGCGCTTTCTCAGGGACGTGGGGCTGGAGTACCTGACTCTGTCGCGCGCCTCGGCAACGCTCTCGGGTGGCGAGAGCCAGCGCATCCGTCTGGCCTCGCAGATCGGCTCGGGGCTGACCGGCGTGCTCTACGTCCTTGACGAGCCCTCGATCGGCCTGCACCAGCGCGACAACGCGCGCCTGCTCGAGACCCTGAAGCGCCTGCGCGACCTGGGCAACACGGTGATCGTGGTCGAGCACGACGAGGAGGCGATTCGCAGCGCCGACTACCTGGTGGACATGGGCCCCGGGGCCGGCACCCACGGCGGCGAGGTGGTCGCCGCCGGCCTGCCGGAGCGGGTCCTCCAGGCGCCCGCCAGCCTGACCGGCCAGTACCTGACCGGCCTGCGCCAAATCGAGGTGCCGCGCCGCCGCCGGCCCGGTCACAAGGGCCAGAAGATCCGCATCAAGGGCGCCGGCGGCCATAACCTCCAGGACCTGACCGTCGAGATCCCGCTCGGCACGTTCACCTGCGTCACCGGAGTCTCGGGCTCCGGCAAGTCGACCCTGGTCATCGAGACGCTATACAAGGCGCTGGCGCGGCGCCTGCACAAGGCGCGCGAGCACCCGGCCGAGCACGACGCCATCGAGGGCCTGGAGTTCCTCGACAAGGTTATCGACATCGACCAGTCGCCGATCGGCCGCACGCCGCGCTCCAACCCGGCGACCTACACCGGCGCCTTCACGCCGATCCGCGACTGGTTCGCCGGCTTGCCCGAATCCAAGGCCCGCGGCTACAAGCCCGGCCGCTTCTCGTTCAACGTCAAGGGCGGGCGCTGCGAGGCCTGCCAAGGCGACGGGGTGATCAAGATCGAGATGCACTTCCTGCCCGACGTCTACGTCCAGTGCGACGTCTGCAAGGGCCAACGCTACAACCGCGAGACCCTAGAAGTTTTCTTCAAGACCAAGAGCATAGCCGACGTTCTAGACATGACGGTCGAGGAAGGCGCCACCTTCTTCCGGGCCGTGCCCTCGATCCGCCAGAAGATGGAGCTGCTCGAGCGGGTCGGCCTCGGCTACATCCATATCGGCCAGCCGGCGACCACGCTCTCGGGCGGCGAGGCGCAGCGCGTGAAGCTGTCCAAGGAGCTGTCGCGCCGGGCCACCGGGCGCACGCTCTACATCCTGGACGAGCCCACGACCGGCCTCCACTTCGAGGACGTCAAGAAGCTGCTCGAGGTGCTGCATGCGCTGGTCGAGCAGGGCAACACGGTCGTGGTGATCGAGCACAACCTCGAGGTCGTCAAGACCGCCGACTGGATCCTCGACCTCGGCCCCGAGGGCGGCGACAAGGGCGGACAGGTGGTCGCCACGGGCACCCCGGAAGAGGTCGCGGAAGCGCCCGGCAGCTACACCGGCGAATACCTCGCACCGCACTTGCGCCTTAGGCTTCCGGGAACCAAGAAACGGGCGTGAGGTACGCTAATCGGTGTCTGAGATCCGTTGCGCCGTCGCGAGCGCGCCTTCGATGTCGCCCGCCCGAGCCTGGGCCGAGGCGATGAGGAGCAGCGGCAGGCTCCGGTCCTTGGGGCGGAAGCCCGCCACGAACTCGAGCGCCAGCTCGGTCGTCGCTTCCGCTTCGGCTTTGTCGCCCGCATCGGCCAGGGCCGCGGCCAGCCGGGCGACGATCCAGACCCGGTCGGGATCGACCGGCGGCTTGTCGGGATCCGCTTCCGGCTCGAGCGCGATCTGCAGGAGTTCCGCCGTCGCCCAGGCATCGCCCGAGACGGCCGCCTCGTAGGTGTGCAGGTCGGCGTTCCCGTCGGCGCCCCGGAAACCGGGCAAAGGCCCTCGCGAGAGCCCCGTGCCTGGTCCGGCCTGCGCCTCTGCGACCGCCTCCAGGGCCCTGGCCCGCGCGCCGGAGTCCTCGATCGCGCGCGCCGCCTCGAAGGCCAGTTCGGTGGTGCGGTGGGCGTCGGCCGAGTCACCGGCCTCGGCCTGGGCGGTCGCGATCCGGATCAGGGCCCGGACGCGCGGCCGGGCCTCCGGGCGCAGAATGAGCGAATCGAGCGCGCCATGAACGTCCACGGCAATCGCCTGCGCGATCACGATCAGAACGCCCGCGTCGCCGCCGGCCACGTTGGCGATCGCCTGCGCCGTCTCGAGCGCGGCGGGCGTGTCGCCGGCCTCGACCTGGATCTCCGATACCCAGGCCAAGGTCTCGGCACGAATCTTCGGGTCCGAGATCTCCGCGAGCGAATCGCGCGCGCCGGCCACATCTCCCACGGCCGCCTGCGCCCAGGCCGCCAGGGCCGTGAACATGGCCTGCCCGCCGGCATTCGAAATCGTCTCCGCCGCGTCGAAGGCCCGGTCGACGGTGGCGGCGGCGCCCAACTCGTTCCCCGCCTCGGCCTGCGACAAGGCGATCAGAACGAAGGCCAGGGCACGGTCCCGGGGCTCCGCGATGCCCTCGGCGAGCGCGAGAGCGCCGCCGGCATCGCCCGCCCGGGTCCGCGCCACCGCCGCGGCGCCCAGCGCCATGCCGCGGGTGTCGTCCGTCACGGCCAGGGCCGTCTCCACGGCGAGCGCGGCGGTCTTCCCTGCCCCGGCCCGGTCTCCCGCCTCGGCCTGCGCCCGCGCGATCTCGCCGAGCGCCACGGTATGCATGACGTCAACCGGCGGCTCGCAGGCCGCGAGCATCAGGGCCGAAAGAACCGCTGCCAAGAGCCTTTTCATCGCCCCGTTCCCCATTTCCGTGCGTCGGCTTCGCGCCGAACGATCGAGACGGGTTATGCCGGACAAAGATGGCGCGGATATGGTGGAATTGAGGAATTCCCGGACCGAGAGGTGCCCCCATACTTCACACCTCGTGTCCCCTTGCCGATCGCAGCCCTCGACCTCACATTGAGGCGATGGATTCGCTCGTCGCCGATACAACCCCGCCGCCGCCTCTCGCCGTAGAAGCCCGCACCCGGGTCGCGCCGGTGATCGACTGGCTGCTCGCCGAGCGCATCGGCCTCGCCCACTCGCCCGAGTTGTTCGGCAAGTTTTGCGAACGCCTCGGCGAATGCGGCGTGCCGCTCGACCGCGCGACCATCCACATACCCCAGCTCCACCCGCAGCTCCGCGCCCGCTCCATGCTCTGGCAGAGGGACAGCGGCGAGGTGTCGGAGACCAACCGCGCCCACGGCATCGAGACGACGGGCGACTACCTTAAGAGCCCGGTGCGCCGGATCTTCGACGGCGGTCCAATGATCCGCCGGCACATCGAGGCGCCCGACTGCTCGCGCGACTTCCCGATCCTGGAGGAGATAGAGCAGGAGGGCTGCACGGACTACACCATTTGGCCGCTGCCGTTCTCCAGCGGCGGCTTGGTCAACGCCATCAGCTTCGCCAGCAGGCGCCCCGGCGGCTTCACGGCACTCGACCTGGCCGTGATCGAGGCGGTGTTGCCGGCCTTCGGCGCCGTGATGGAGATGGCCCATCTGCGGCGCACGGCGCGCACCCTGCTCGAAACCTACCTGGGGCCGACCTCCGGCGGGCGCGTGCTCTCGGGCGCGATCAAGCGCGGCGACGGCGAGGTCATCAACGCGGTGCTCTGGTACTGCGACCTGCGCGGCTTCACGGAGCTCTCCGAGTCCCTGCCGCTCGACGAGGTGATCGCGCTCCTGAACGACTACTTCGAGGCCATGGCGCGCCCGGTCAAGGCGGCGGGCGGCGAGATCCTCAAATTCATGGGCGACGCCATGCTGGCGATCTTCCCGCTGGCCGGGCTCAACGCCGATGGGGCCTGCGCCGCCTGCTGCACCGGCCTCGCGGCGGCCGAGCAGGCGCTGGACGGCATCGCGGCGGTCAACGAAAAACGCGCCGCCGCCGGCCAGGTGCCCCTGCGCTGCGGCATATCGATGGCGCGCGGCGACGTCATGTACGGCAACATCGGCGATGTCGAGCGCCTCGACTTCACGGTGATCGGCCCGGCGGTCAACCTGGCCACCCGCCTCGAGGACCTGACCCGCGACCTCGCGCTCGCTCCGCCGGTCGTCTTCTCGGCCGCCATCGCCGCCAACTGCAACCGCCAGAGCCGCCCCCTCGGCCGCTTCAAGCTCAAGGGCATCGCCGAGGAGCAGGAGGCCTTTACGCTGGCGTGAGGGCGCCTATTCCAGCTTAAGCAAGTGTGTATTCGAGTCGCCGCTTTCGTCCTTGCCGGCTCGCGGTTCGACGCCGGAGCGCATTGGCTCTATCCTGAACAACACAGCATGGGGTCCCTATCCGCCTCCCAAGGCCAGCACATGGGGCGAGGCGGCGGGCGGATCGGAGTGCCGGGAGGGAGCAATGAGCGACGATCCTGTGGCCGTGGTGACGGGTGGTGCGAGCGGGCTGGGCGCGGCGCTGGTCGCGCATTTCGCCCGCAAGGGCTGGGCGGTGACCATGAACTATCGCGACGAAAGGAAGGCGCAGGCCGTGTTCGGCGCGCTCGAGCGCGAGGGAGCCGCCGCCCGCCTCCTGCGAGCCAAGGCCGACGTCAGCAATCGGACCCAGGTGCGCCGGATGTTCGCCGAGACCGTCGAGGCCTTCGGCAAGGTCGACATCCTGATCAACTGTGCGGGCGTGAACCGGGATGCGCCCCTCCTGGAAATGACGGACGAAGCCTGGGATACGGTGATCAACGCGCACCTCAAGGGCACGTTCATCTGCTGCCAGGAATTCGTCCTGCATCACCCGGACGGGCCCGGACACATCATCAACCTGGGGGCGACCTGCGGGCTTCAGGGGCGGAAGAACGGCGCAAACTTCTGCAGCGCCAAGGGCGGCGTTCTGGCTCTTACCAAATGCCTGGCCCGGGAACTGGCGCCGCGCATCCAGGTCAACTGCCTCATACCGGGTTCCGTCGACACGCCGGAGGTGCGCGAGCGCTATCGCCTCGACACGCCCGAAGGCCTGAAGGCGGTTGTCAGCCATATTCCCATGGGGCGGATCGGCGCGTTACAGGACATCACCCATATGGTGGACGCCATCCTGGAAGCCCGCTTCACGACCGGCGTAAACTTCTACGTCAACGGCGGCGACTTCATGCCGTGAGAATCCGGTCGCCGGATCGATCTGCCGAGACCGAGGGAGGACGCATGAATACCGATCTGCCAAGACATTCGGGCGGCTGCCTCTGCGGGGCGGTGCGCTACGAAGTGCGCGGCCCCCTTCGCGACATCATCAACTGCCACTGCACCATGTGCCAGCGTCTTCACGGCGCCTTCGGCGCCCACTCCAAGGCCAGAAACGCGAACATCGCGATCGTCGAGGACAAGGGCCTGAAGTGGTACGCCACCTCCGGCAGGGCGCGGCGGGGTTTTTGCCGCGAATGCGGATCCAACCTGTTTTGGGAGCCTGTCGGACAGGACGCCACGGGGATCGTCGCCGGCACGCTCGATCAGCCGACCGGCCTGAAGACGATGGGACACATCTTCATTGGAGAGAAATGCGACTTCTACGACCTGACCGATGACCTCCCCAAGTTCGACGGCTCCTCCGACGGCGCTCTGGAGGGTGATCGCCTCTGAGGCCGTTGCCGAGTCCAGGAGTCGTCTTGACGTGGCGACGGTGTGCTTGCAAGGCCTGTGATGGCGTTTAAGAAGCCTTTAGTTCTGGTTGGGATATAACCTCAACCCCACTACGTCGCGCTTGGCGGTAGGATTCGGCCCATGCCGCTCTCTGAGATCGCTGTCGCTTATCTCTGGTTCGTGCTGGTCGTGACCTGCGCACTGATGTTAGCGCTAACCTTCGCCGATCAGAAGCTGCGGGACAATTGGCGCTACCTGCAGAGGCCGCGGCCCAAGCCGGAACCGCCGCCAGCCGTAGACCGGGATTTCGCGCGGATCGAGACTTCGATCGCCTGCCTTTTGCAAAGCGGTTTCAGGTCGGCGCAGGTCACCGTCCGCCACGAGGACTCCAAACGTCAGTTCGAGTTCAAGAAGTACATCCGCGACGTCGGCGACTACGGACTTGAGTTGATCCTCCCCGCCTACAAGTGGGCGCGGAATTACCTTCCGAAGGTGCAGGCGTATTGCGAAGAGAGCGGAATCCCTTATCGGATCAGGCCGAAGCGAAGCCCACGCTCCCGAGAAGTCCTTTTTGTCGATTGCGGACGAGACCTGGAGACCGCACGTGTGCTTGCGCGCAAGGTTTGGACGGAGATCTTCGAACTGCCGGACAACGCATTCTACCGCGTCGATGCCTATGGTATCTCGCCCCACGGAGAACTCGTCGATCGCCCCGAACAGAAGCCGATGGCGTTCGCCCAATGGTGGCACCAAACCTACCGGAACTCGGAGGATCCCTTTGACCGCACGCCTGGCGGTTGTGTAATCAGGTCGTTGTGGGTCATTTCCTTTCCGATCATCTTCTTCGGCCTCCTAATCTCGGTCATCGGCTCCCATGGCGAGCCGGCGGACTGGTTCGTCGGACTGGCGGAGACCACCTTGTCGGGCTCGACGGCCGGCCTTGTGTTCTTTTCTCTCTACCTCGCCAACGTGGCCCTGGTCCTCCTCTACGGCACTCCCGCAAGGCAGACGTTCCGACCGGAGTTGCGCGTGGTCGCGCGGGTCTGGACATGGACCGTCCGGATTACCCTGCCGCTCGCCGTGATCCTGGTCTGGACCGGCGTCTAAATAGAGGAGTCTATGGCGTGACCGCCGAATGCATCGTCCTCACCGTCCCCCGGCCTCCCCCAACTCATGCCGGGAGCATGTTTTGCATCTTGGAGTGATGATTAGTTGCTTGGTTTACGCCATCCGCCTCACCCGTTTTCCAGGACCATCGCGCTCACGGAGCAAACGCGGGGCCGGCTGAGCGCGAAGAGGAGGCATTCGGCCACCTCGCGGTTGGTCATGGTCGCGCCCGCGGGCCGGCCGGGCGTTTCCTGCCAGGCGGGATCGAGTGGCGAGACGTCGTCGAAGTCGGGCGGATAGATCGCCAGCACGCGGATACCCTCGGCCTTTAGCTCGCGCCGCAAGACCTCGCCGAAGCCGGACTGGCCGTGCTTGGCCGCATGGAAGGCCGCCGAGGCCTCGCCGCGGTAGGCGCCGGGCAGGCCGGCCAGGGACACCACGTTGACCAGGTCGGCGGCGTCCGAACGCCGCAGGCCCGGCAGCAGGCCCTTGGTCATGAGGATCGTGCCGGTCACGGTCGAGGTGACCGCCTGCACGATGTCCTCGGTCGACGCGACCGCCAGGGTCCCGGGCAGCCAGAAGGCCGCGTTGTTGACCAGCACGTCGACGCTGTCGTCCTGCCCGAGGACAGCCCGACAGGCTGCTTCGATTGCAGCGGGATCCGACATGTCCAGCAGGTGCGTTTCACTGGTCTTGCCGGTTCGGTCCCGAATCACCGCACGCGTCCGCTCGAGACCCTCGACGCTGCGGGCGCAGAGCACGAGGTCCGCCCCCAGGTCCGCAAGACAGATCGCGAGCGCCTGGCCGAGGCCGCGCGCGGCGCCGGTGACGACGACCCGCCGTTGCGCGAAGGCCGCCTCAGCCATCGCCCGGCCCCCGCGTGTGCCGCGTCCCCCTCACCGCCCCCCGGCCTTCTCCAGCACCGCGTGGAGCAGCACCTCGCAGCCGGCGGCCAGGTCCTCGGGCGTCGCGTTCTCGATCTCGTTGTGGCTGATGCCGTCCTCGCAGGGCACGAAGATCATGCCGGTCGGCGCGATGCCGGCCATGTAGACGGCGTCGTGGCCCGCCCCGCTGACGATCTCGCGGTGGCCGTGGCCATAGCGCTCGGCGCCGGCGCGCACCGCGGCGATAC
This sequence comes from uncultured Kiloniellales bacterium, assembly GCA_947258885.1. Classification (GTDB taxonomy): domain Bacteria; phylum Pseudomonadota; class Alphaproteobacteria; order Kiloniellales; family JAKSDN01; genus CAMYKD01. The sequence goes on from CAMYKD010000043.1 coordinate 14,279, forward strand.
AGTCCGGATCGAAGGGCGTGGCGTCGAACTGCCAGATCTGCTCGATCTCGAACTCCAGCTTGCCCCGATTTGCGACCGCCTCGACGGTGTGCCGCAGGCTCCAGTCCATCTCGGTCAGAACCTCGTCCTTCGGATGGCGCAGGTCGACGGTGAAAAAGGTCTCGCCGGGGATGACGTTGCGGCTGTTCGGCCGCACCCGCAGCATGCCGACCGTGGCGCAGGCGTCGGGCTGGAACTGGTGGCCGATGCGGTTGACCGCCTTGACGATGACCGAGGCGCCGATCAAGGCATCGCGCCGCCGGGTCATGGGGGTCGGCCCGGCGTGGGCCTCCTGTCCCGTGAGCGTGATCTCGTACCAGCGCTGGCCCTGGGCGCCGGTCACCACGCCGATGGTCTTGCCCTCGGCCTCGAGGATCGGGCCCTGTTCGATGTGGGCCTCGAAGTAGGCGCCGACCGGCCGCCCGCCGCAGCCTTCGCCCCTGTAGCCGATGCGGTCCAGCTCGGCGCCGATGGTCCGGCCCTCGACATCCGCGCGGCCGTGGGCGTAGTCCAGGTCGAAGACCCCGGCGAAAGCGCCCGAGCCGGTCATGGCCGGGGCGAAGCGGCTACCCTCCTCGTTGGTCCAGACCACGACCTCGACCGGCGCCTCGGTCTCGACGCCGTGGTCGTTCAAGCTGCGCAGCACCTCGAGGCCGGCCATCACCCCGTAGGCGCCGTCGAACTTGCCGCCGGTCGGCTGGCTGTCCAGGTGGCTGCCGGTCAGGACCGGCGGCCGCTCCGGGTCGCGGCCCGGCCGGCGGGCGAAAATGTTGCCCATGGCGTCGAAGGAGATGCTGCAGCCGGCGGCCTCGGCCCAGTGGGCGAAGAGGTTCCGGCTCTCCAGGTCCAGGTCGGTCAGCGCCAGGCGGCACACCCCGCCCTTGGCCGTGGCACCGATCTGCGCCATCTCCATCAGGCTGTCCCACAGCCGCTTGCCGTCGATCGTGAGGTTCTCCATGGTGCCGCCGCCCTCGCCCTGCGCCCCGCTTGCCGGACACAGACTATCGCGAGATCAGGCCCCGCGCCAAGCGCGGCGGGCCGGCGCCCGGCCAGTCAGTCCGGGCCGCCGAAGCAGCCGAGGCAGCGCGTGAAGGTATAGGCCGCCGGCCCGACCACGAGGTTCTCGCCGGCCTCCTCGACGTTGCCGCCGAGCGCGCTGAATGGCAGCGTGACGACGAATGCGACCGTCCCCAGCACCGTCGCGACCAGACCCAGCGGCCGCACCACCAAACCATCGATGATCATTCCCACCGCCCCGGGCTCGCGCTCGGCCCCGGCCGCGACCTGGACGGCGCCGGGCGCGTCGGCGGCGGGACCTGGCCCGGCCTCCGCCGGCCAGGCGGGCCCGGGTAGAGTCGCGGCGCTGATCGCCAGGGCCAGGATCATGAGGTATGTCGGGGCCGTCCGCCGGGATCTCGTCATGGCTCGTCCTCGAAGTCGTCGTCGTGCCAAGCACGGGGAACGGTCCTGCCTAGCACTAAAACGGGTTTTTCCGAAGTCCTTTCCGCACTTGCTGGCGGGGACTTTCCGCCTGATGTATAGGAAAGCCATGAACGTACTCGAACCGGTTCACGTGGTGGGCGGCGGGCTGGCCGGCAGCGAAGCCGCCTGGCAGATCGCCCGCAAGGCCGTGCCCGTGGTGCTGCACGAGATGCGCCCGCTGCGCGAAACCGAGGCGCACGTGACCGGCGGGCTCGCCGAGTTGGTCTGCTCAAACTCCTTCCGCTCGGACGACTGGGCGAACAACGCCGTCGGCCTGCTGCACGAGGAGATGCGCCGTCTCGGCTCGTTGATCATGGCCGCGGGCGACGCCCACAAGGTGCCGGCGGGGGGCGCCCTGGCCGTCGACCGCGTGGGCTTCTCGGAGGCGGTGACCGCGCGCCTCGAGGCCGAGCCGCTGGTCGAGATCCGCCGCGAGGAGATCGCCGGCGCGCCGCCGGAAGATTGGGATTCGGTGATCGTCGCCACCGGGCCGCTCACCTCGCCGACCTTGAGCGAGACCATCGCGCGCCTGACCGGCGAGGCCTATCTCGCCTTCTTCGACGCCATCGCGCCGATCGTCTACAAGGAGTCGATCGACTTCACCAAGGCCTGGTTCCAGTCGCGCTACGACAAGGGCGCGGCCGAAGGAGACGGCGCCGGCGCCGACTACGTCAACTGCCCGCTCGATCAGCCGCAGTACGAGGCCTTCATCCAGGCCCTGCTCGCCGGCGAGAAGACCCAGTTCAAGGACTGGGAGGCCTCGACGCCCTACTTCGAAGGCTGCCTGCCGATCGAGGTCATGGCGGAGCGGGGCCCGGACACCCTGCGCTTCGGCCCCATGAAACCGGTCGGCCTGACCGACCCGAGGAGCGGCGGGCGGCCCTACGCCGTGGTCCAGCTGCGCCAGGACAACGCGCTCGGCACGCTCTACAACATGGTCGGCTTCCAGACCAAGCTGAAGTACGGCGAGCAGGCCCGGGTGTTCCGCATGATCCCGGGCCTCGAGGGCGCCGAGTTCGCGCGCCTCGGCGGCCTGCACCGCAACACCTTCATGAACGCGCCGCGCCTGCTGGACGGCAGCCTGCGGCTCCGCGCCGCGCCGCGTCTGCGCTTCGCCGGCCAGATCACGGGGGTCGAGGGCTATGTGGAATCGGCGGCGATCGGCCTGCTGGCGGGGCGCTTCGCCGCGGCCGAACGGCTCGGCCGGGAGATCGCCGCGCCGCCGCCGACCACGGCGCACGGCGCGCTCTTGGCCCACATCACCGGCGGCGCGGAGGCCAGCACCTTCCAACCGATGAACGTCAACTTCGGCCTGTTCCCGCCGCTGGAACCCGTCGCCGGCAAGAAGATCCGCAAGAAGGAGCGCCGGCCGGCGATGTCCGCCCGGGCCCTGGCCGACCTGGAAACCTGGTTGGGCGCCGGCCGCCAGGCGGCCGAGTAGCTGCTCTAATAGCGTCCGAGCAGTCGGGCCCGGGCCAGGCGCCAGACGTTTCCAGGCGCCGCACCTTGCAAGACGCGGTGAAAGGGGTCGCAACCGGCCTTTGCCACGAGGCCGAGGTAATGTCCCGCCAGGGTCGCGGGCAGCAGCGCGGGGAGCGCCGCCTTCGCCACCTGTGGCCGCAGGGCGCGCGCCTCGGCCAGATGTTCGCCGGCGCGCGCGGCGACCTGGCGCACCACCTCGGCCAGCGCGGGCGATGTGCGCAGCGCGAAGAGCGCGCCGAAGTCGAGGCCGGCCGCCTCGCTCAGCTCGCGCGGCAGATAGAGCCGCTTGAACCGCGCGTGGAACGGCACCGCGCGCAGCAGTCCGGCGAGTGCCCAGGCGATGCCGATATGGCGGCCGGCGCGCTGGCTGACCTCGTCGTCCGCGCCCAGAACCTCGAGCGCCAGCAGGACCAGGCCGGCCGAAGTGGCCTCGGCGTAGTCCTCGAGCCGGGCGAGGGTATCCGGCGCCTCCTTCTCCAGGTCGAGCTCCCGGGCGTCGATCAGGCGCGCGAAGTGCTCGCGCGTGAGGGCATGGGCCTGGACCGCCCTGGCCAGCGGCTCGATCACCTCGTGACGCCGCGGCCGGCCGGCGTGGATCTCCTCCAGGGCGTCGCGCCACCATTGCAGGCGGACACGCCCCAGCATGGCCTCGCTGACCACCTCGGCGGTCCTGGCGACCTCGAGGTTGAAGGCATAGAGCGCGAAGAGGCCCTCGCGGCGTCCCGCCGGCGCGAAGAGACAGGTCAGATAGCGGTCGCGGTCGTGGCGCCGCACCTGGCGGGCGCAGTATGAAAGCGAGGAGGACTCGGCCATACCCCTAGATCGCAAGCGACACGCGATCCGGCAAGTGTATCCTGCTTGGCAAGCGGTGTGCCGCATTACATAATCGCCGTTGCGACTCGATCTCGACACGAATGGCGGCCCCGCCAGCGGGCGCGGCGCGTGTGTCTTTTGAGGACGGAAATCAATCGAAGAGGGCGAAACATGTCTGGCATCCTGACAAACCTGAGGTACACCGTCGTCTGGGGCTTGGTGCTCTCGGCGTTGCTGTTCTTCCTCTATTACGCACAAGGTTACGACGGCTGGACCTTCGGGGCGTTCTTCCTGCGCTGGCTGCACGTGCTCTCCGGCGTCATGTGGATCGGCCTGCTCTGGTACTTCAACTTCGTGCAGATCCCCAACATGGCGAAAATCCCGGACGAGCAGAAGCCGGCGATCGGCAAGGTGATCGCGCCGGCCGCGCTGTGGTGGTTCCGCTGGGGCGCCATGGCGACCATCGTGACCGGCCTGATTCTGGCCGGCCTTAACGGCTATTTCTGGGGCGCGGTCACCCTCGATACCTTCTTCACCGGCGGAGTTCCGAAGAACTGGGCGATCGGCATCGGCATGTGGCTGGGCACGATCATGTGGGCCAACGTCTGGTTTGTGATCTGGCCGAACCAGAAGAAGGCGCTCGGCATCGTCGAAGTCGACGCCGCGGCCAAGGCCGCGGCGGCGCGCACGGCCATGCTCTTCTCGCGCACCAACACCCTGCTGTCGTTCCCCATGCTGTTTTCCATGGTCTCGGCGCAGAATCTCTACTGAGCCGGACGACGAGCAACATCCGAGAGGGGGCCCTTGCGGCCCCCTTTTGCTTTCTCGACGATCGAGTCAATCGACAGCAATCAGGGCGGCGGCGACCCGGCGTCCCTCGGCCAGGAGGACATGGTAGGTGCGGCAGGCCGCCCCGGTGTCCATGGGCTCGAGCACGGGCCCGGCGGCGCGCACCTGCTGGCGCAAGTCGGGGTGTATGAAAGCCAGCCGGGCGCCGCAGCCGAGCAGCAGCAGCTCGATCGCGCCGCCCTCGGCCAGGATCGGCTCCAGGCTCTCCAGAGTCAGCTCCCCGATGTCGGCGACCGCCCAACTTACCGTGCGCTCGGGCAATACCAGGATCGAGCCCCGATAGGCGGTGCCGCTCACCTTGAAGCCGCCGCCGCCGTAAGCCTCGACGAGCTGACGGCCGGCGGGAATCTCAGGGGTGACGTCGGTCATCTGCCGACTCCGGCTCAGGCGCCCTCTTCCTCGACGGCGAGGGCCTGCGGGCGCAGCTGGAACCTGGACAGCAGCGGCACGGCGAGCCCGATCGACGAGTAGGTGCCGATCACCACGCCCCAGATCAGGCCCATGGTGAAGCCGCGGATCACCTGGCCGCCGAACACGAACAGCGCGATCAGCGCCAGCAAAGTGGTCAGGCTGGTCAGCATCGTGCGTGTCAGGGTGCGGTTGATCGCCATGTCGAGCACGTCGTGCATGGTGCGCTTCTTGTACTTGCGCAGGGTCTCGCGCACCCGGTCGAACAGCACGACGGTGTCGTTGATCGAATAGCCGGCGATGGTCAGCACCGCTGCCAGAGTCGCCAGGTTGAACTCGACCTGGGTCAGCGCGTAGAAGCCGATCGTCGTGATCACGTCGTGCGCCAGGGCGATCAGGGCCGCCAAGGAGAACTGCCACTCGAAGCGGAACCAGATGTAGAACGCGATGCCGAGCAGCGACAGGACCGTGGCGAGCAGCCCGGCCCGCTTCAACTCGCCGCCGACCTTGGGGCCGACGAACTCGGTCCGCCGATAGTCGGCGACCTCCGTGCCGAGGGCTTCCTTGACCGCCGCAATGGCTTTCGCCTGCTCCGCCTCGTCGCCGGCCTGGCGCTCGATGTTGATCAGCACGTCCTCGGGCTCGCCGAAGGTCTGCAAGGTGACCTCGCCCAGGCCCAGGCCGCCCAGCCGCCCACGCAGGTCCGATAGGTCGGCCGGCCCCTCGGTGCGAATCTCGATCAGGATACCGCCGCGGAAGTCCACGCCGAAGTTGAGCCCCCGTCCGAAGAACAGGGCGACCGAAGCGGCGACGAGGACGGCCGAGAAGATCAGGAACAGCTTGCGCCGCGCCATGAACTCGAAGTTCGGTTCGATCGGAAGGAGTCGGATCAAGGCCATGGCCGCCCCCTCAGATCGGCAAGGTCTGCGGCCGGCGGCGGCGCAGCCAGGCCACGATGATCAGGCGGGTCACCATGATCGCCGTGAACAGCGAGGTAATGATGCCGAACATCAGCGTGACGGCGAAGCCCTTGACCGGACCCGTGCCGAAGAAGAACAACAGGACCGCGGCGATCAGGGTGGTCAGGTTCGAGTCGACGATCGTCGTCATGGCCCGCCGGTAGCCGACGTCGATGGCCGTGACCGGGCCGCGTCCCAGGCGCATCTCCTCGCGGATGCGCTCGAAGATCAGCACGTTGGCATCCACCGCCATGCCGATCGTGAGCACGATGCCGGCGATGCCCGGGAGCGTCAGCGTCGCCTGCAGTCCCGACAGCGCGGCGGCGATCAGCACCAGGTTGGCGATCAGCGCGATGTCCGCGATCACACCGAACAGGCCATAGGTGAGCGCCATGAAGACCACGACGAAGATCAGGCCGAGCACGCTGGCGATCTCGCCCGCGCGGATCGAATCCGCGCCCAGGCCGGGACCGACGGTCCGCTCTTCTAGGATGACCAGCGGCGCCGGCAGCGCACCGGCGCGCAGCAGCAAGGCGAGATCCTGGACCTCTTGGACGGTGAACTGGCCGGTGATGATCCCGCTGCCGCCCAAAATAGGCTCGCGGATCACCGGCGCGCTTATCACCTTGCCGTCGAGCACGATGGCGAAGAGCCGTCCGACGTTCTCCTGGGTCGCCCGCGCGAAGCGCCGGGCGCCGACCGAATCGAAGCGGAAGCTGACCACCGGCTGGCCCTCCTGGAAGGTCGCCTGGGCGTCGACGAGGCTCTCGCCGCTGACCATCACCCGCTTGCGCACCACGTAGGCGCCGGTCGGATTGCCCTCGGCGTCCGTCTCGTTCGACGGCACCACCTCGGCGCCGCGCGGCGTCGGGTCGATACCGGGGGTCACGTTCTCCGAGACGAAGCGGAAGGTCAGCTTGGCGGTCTTGCCGAGGATCTCCTTCATGCGCTCGGGATCGTCCACGCCGGGCAGCTGGATCAGGATACGCTCCTGGCCCTGGCGCTGGATGGTCGGCTCGCGCACGCCGGTCTCGTCGATCCGGATCCCGAGGATCTCCCGGGTCTGGTCCATCACGTTGTTGCGGAGCTGGCCGCTGGCCAGCTCGGTGAACTCGAGCTCGACCGCCCCGTCGTCGGAAACGGAGACCAGGAACTCGTTGGTCAGGTCGCCAATGATCTCACGTGCCCGGGCCGCCGTTGCCGGATCGCGCAGCTTGAAGGACACCCCCTTGGGTCCGGTCCGAAGGTCGGAGTTCCCGATCTTCGCCTTGCGCAGTTCCCGGCGCAGGCTGTCGACCAGGTTGTCGAAATGCTCCTGCTCCACGGACTCGAGCTGGGCCTCGAGCAGCAGATAGGACCCGCCGCGTAGATCCAACCCGAGGCTGATCTGCTTGTTCGGCAGCCAGTCCGGGAGGCTTTCCGCGGTCTGCCGGCCGACCAGGTTCGGGGCGGCAAAAAACAGGCCGCTCAGCAGCAGCACCAGGACAAGAACGACCTGCCACTTGGGGATTTGAACCATCGGGGTCGGCGCCGGTATCTATGACGGGGGGGCGGAGAAGTCGTTCACTGGCGGGCTCAGCTCTTCCTGCCGCCGCCCAACAGCTTGCCTAGGCCCCCGGCCAGGCCGCCGCCCTTGTCACTGTCGTTGGCCGGCTCGGCGGGCTTGGTTTGGCCTTTTTCGCCCTTGTCCTTGCCCGGCTCCGTCTTGGCCAGGACCTCGCTGATGGTCGCGCGCACGACCCGCACCTTGACCCCTTCGGCGACTTCGACCTGAAGCTCGGTGTCGCTGACCACTTTGGTCACGGTCCCCACCAAGCCTCCACCGGTCACCACCCGATCGCCGCGCCTGAGCGCCGCCACCATGTCCCGGTGCTGCTTCATCTTCTTCTGCTGCGGACGGATCAGCAGCAGGTAGAAGACGACGAAGATCAGGACCAGCGGCAGAAGCGAGGTCATGGTCGAGGCGCCGTCACCCCCAAGGGCCTGCGCGTAGGCTGGCGAAATGAACATCTAGGACCCCTTCCCTTCTCGGCGGCTCGGACCGGCGGACTATACCCGCCCGCCCGCGAATTGCAACGTCGTCCGAGGCCCGCGGCGAAGTCGGCCGTAACGGCCCTGTTGCGCCTCTCAACCCCCTTGGCTCGCCGGCCCGCAAAGGCGTGCCGGGACCAGCTGGGCGGCCCAGACGCACAAGGGAGCGAGGCCAATGGAGACGAGTGTGTCGATCAGGTAGTGGTAGCGCAGATAGATCGTTCCCAGCCAAAGGACGGCGCCCCAGAGGAGAAAATAGGGGAGCACATCGCGCCGCCACTTGGCGGCGAGAATGACCACGATCGCAGCCACCAGGATATGGCCGCTCGGAAAGGCGCTGAATTTGTGCGGCTCCAGCGTGTCGACCAGGTAATGGAGGTGGTCGTAGAACCACAGGCCGATCAGTTGGGTTTCGGCTTCGACGTAGCGGAACGGCGACAGCGCCGGGAAAATCGCGTTGCCCAGGAAAGAGACGTAGAAGCCGGTGATAATGGCCAGGTTCGCCCGTTCGATCCACTCGAACGATCTTGCCCGGTACAATACGACGAAGAACGCGATCGGTATGAAATAAAAACTAAAATAACCGATGGAAAATAGATCCGTAAGAATCCGGTTGTGCAGAAAATCAATAGAGCTATTCGGATCGAAACCCAGCAATTCCTTGTCGATCCGCAGCAGCTCAGCGTCGTAGGTGAGTGGGTGCAGGTTGGGGACGATCACCGACATTTGGGCAAAAAGGGTCGCAATCAGAACGATCGAGACGACCATTCGGACCGTCGCCGCCGTCGCCGGGCCGCACCTGGAAAGCGGGCCCGCCATGAGGCCGGCCAGAACCGCCATCAGCAGGAGATCGACCATCAGAAACCAGCGGGCCTGGGCCGCGAGGTTCCAAACCAGCAGGCTTCCGGCGCCCATCAACGCGAGGGCGGCGAAATGGACCACATCAAGAGGCCGCGCACCGTTGAGCATGATCCGATCCCAGCGCATCACCGCAGATCTCCCGGCCGGGTCAGGGACGCCATCCCCCGGTCCGGAGACGCGGATATCACAAAGGCTCGCCGATTGCTCCGGTCTTTACAAGATGCCAGTCCAGATTGACGCCGTGGTGGGCGCTGGCTAGGCTCGGCGCCCGTCCGCAGCCCTCCGGGCCGCGCAGGAGCGACCGGGACCGCCATGGCCAAACGCCCGACCAACGACCTGCCGCAGCTTCTCGAGCGCATTGCCGACGCGCTGGAAAGACTGGCGCCGGCGGCGCCGGCCTCCGCCCCGCTGGAAAGCGCCGAGGCCTTCATCTGGCAGGCCGACAGGGACGTGCTGGAGCCGGTCGAGAAGGTCAACCGGGTCGACCTGGTCCTGCTCCAGGGCGTCGAACGCCAGCGCGAGATCCTGCTCGACAATACCCTGCGCTTCGCCCGCGGCCTGCCGGCCAACAACGCGCTGCTCTGGGGGGCGCGCGGGATGGGCAAGTCCTCGCTGGTCAAGGCCGTGCACGCCCAGGTCAACGAAGCCGCCGCGGCCAAGGGGCACCCGAGCCTCGCCCTGGTCGAGATCCACCGCGAGGACATCCCGTCGTTGCCCCGCCTGCTGCAGGGCCTGCGCGGCGAGGCGCGCGGCTGCATCCTGTTCTGCGACGACCTCAGCTTCGATTCCTCGGACACCAGCTACAAGTCGCTCAAGGCCGTGCTCGAAGGGGGCATCGAGGGGCGGCCCTCGAACGTGATCTTCTACGCCACCTCGAACCGGCGCCACCTGATGCCGCGCGACATGATCGAGAACGAGCGCTCGACCGCAATCCATACCTCCGAGGCGGTCGAGGAGAAGGTCAGCCTGTCGGACCGCTTCGGCCTGTGGCTCGGCTTCCACAACTGCGACCAGGACACCTATTTCGCCATGGTCGAGGGCTATGCCGGATACTACGGCCTCGACCTGTCGCCCCCGACGCTGCGGGCCGAGGCCAAGGAGTGGTCGATCACCCGCGGCGGCCGCTCCGGCCGCGTCGCCTGGCAGTACATCCAGGACCTGGCCGGCCGCCTGGGCAAGCGGATCGATTGAGGGACCTCAGGCCGCGCGGCGCGAGACGGCCACCCAAACGCCGAGAGCGATCAGCAGGCTCCCCGCAACCCAATCCTGAATCCGCCCATAGATCGGGCGGCGCAGCAGAACCTTTGCGAGCGAACCCGAGGCAAAGGCGATCAGGAGGTCGCAGGGGATCGCCGTCAGAGTGACGATCAGGCCCAGCAGCAGCACCTGCGGGACGACCGGTCCCGCCGCGACCTCGACGAACTGCGGCAACAGGGCCAGGAAGAAAAGCGCGGTCTTGGGATTGAGGGCTTCCACCAGCGCGCTCTCTCGGAACGTAGACGGTCCTCTTCGCAAATATCCGATCCCAAGCCAAATGAGATAGGCCGCGCCCGCGACCTTGAGGAGCGTGTAGGCCGTCGCGGAAACCTGAAAGATCACCGAAAGGCCGTAGGCCGCGGCAACGACATGCACGAGGCTTCCCGTCGCAAGGCCGGCGGCCGACACGACGCCGGCGCCCCGGAACACCAGGGCCGCGGCCTCGGACGGCGCCTCATGGCCCTGGCCGAAGACGAGGCCCGGCGGCGGAACGTCCGCGAGCTGCGCCTCTACACCAACGAGCGCATGGCCGAGAACATCGGTTTCTACGCGCGCCTCGGCTACCGCGAGACCGGAAGACGCTCGCACCAAAAGCATAGAGGCTCCACGCTTGTCTTCATGAGCAAGTGTGTCGACTGACGGCCGCGTGGGCCGCTTGACCGCCATCAAGGCACCAGTGACGGCGCGACCGCTATTGTTGCCCGGGTCCGCATTTGGAGTCGCCGAGGTATTATCGGGGGTCCGCGCTCGCGAAATCAACCTTGACCCGTAATCGAAAATCGACACCGTGTCCGAGACTGTGAAACGCGCGCCCGTCGCAGGCGATATCCCCGTCCTTTGGGAATCCGGAGCCTTGTGCCTCGATCTGCGCGGGATCGACACACCCCCCAAGCCGCTCGTGGCGATCGTCGAGTTGATCGAGCGCGCCGACACGGGCGATACGGTCCGCGTGCTCATCGCGCGCGATCCTATAAACCTCTACCCCGAACTCCTGGAGCGCGGCTGGTCCTGGACCAAGGAGCGCGCCGAGGACGGCAGCCTGCGCCTGACCCTCACGCGCGATGCGTCGGGTCCCCCAGGGCCCGGCCGGTGAGCTTTCCCGGCACCGTCCTCATGGGGGCCCAGGCACGGCTCCTGGACCCGACCATACCCTATCGTTATTTCGCCGCCGCGCTGGGGTTCCACATCCTGCTCTGGGCGCTGATCGCGGCCTTTCCCGACGATGCGGCGGTCTTCGCCGGCGGCTCGGGGCCGGGTCTGGCGGCGCTGCACAGCTTGACGCTGGGCGTGCTCACGGCGACGGCCATGGGGGCGGCCTTTCAAATGCTGCCGGTGGCGACGGGAACGCCGCTGCGGAGCACCAGGGCGGCCCGGGTCGCATCCTGGTTCTTCATCCCCGGCACCGGCCTCTTGGTCTGGGGCATGGCGGTGGCCGAGCACCTGCTTATGGCCCTGGGCGGATTTGCCGTGGCGCTGGGCCTCGGCATTTTTCTCGTCCTCATCGCCGAGGTTCTGTGGCGCGCGCGCGCCTTCGAGCCCCTAAGCCGCTTCGGCCTGACGGCGCTCGCGGCGCTCTTGGTCGGCGTCGCGCTCGGATTCGTTCTGATCATTGACCACGATCACGGCTTCCTGGACGAACGGGCACGCACGGCCGCGGTCCATCTGATCGTCGCCGGGTTCGGCTTCATGGGGCTGCTGGCGCTCGGCTTCAGCCACGTCCTGGTGCCGCTCTTCGCGCTCGCCCAAGGCGTGCCGGCGGGCGAAAGCCGGGCCACCTTCGCGCTGAGCGCCCTCGGGCTGGTGGCCGGCGGCGCCGGGGTCTATCACGGGGTGTCGTTCCTGGCCGCCGGCGGGGCACTTCTCGGACTCCTGGGCGCCGCGCTGCATTTGCGCGGCATGGCGCGGTGTCTGGCGACCGGCATGCGCAAGAACCTGGGCGTGTCGGCGCTTCTCCTGCGCGCGGGCTGGGGGTTCCTGGTCACGAGCTTGGTCGTCGGCTTGGTCACGGCCCTCGGCTTCTTCGAGATGCAGGGCCCGCGCCTCTTCGCCTTTCTCGCGCTGTTCGGCTGGCTGCTCACCTTCCTTCTGGGCGTCTTGCAGCGCATTCTGCCGTTTCTCGGGTCCATGAACGCCACCGGCGCCGGGACCAGGCCGCCGCGGCCGAGCGAACTGGCGCCCGAGGGCCTGCTGCACGCCCATGCCCTGCTCCACGCCCTGGCACTTGTTCTGGTCGGGACGGGCATCGGATTGGAAGCGGCCCTGCCCGTTCGCCTCGGCGGATTCGCCGGTCTGGTGGGCGCTGTGATTTACGCCGGCTTCGCGCTGCGCATCTGGTGGCTGATCCACGGCCGCCCGCGCGTCACAACCAATCAGGAAAGGCCCTGACCATGTTTGCCCTGCGTCTCGGAATTCTACGCAGCCTGCACGAAGAACACGTAGCCATGCTCGCCGTGCTCGAGCGCCTGGAAAAACTGCTGGCGGCGAACGGCCCGCGAAATCCACCGGATGCGACCGAGGCGAGCCTCGCCAAGCTGCTCGCCGACGTCGCCGCCGCGCTCGGCGACGACGTCTCCCACCATTACGCTTTCGAGGAAACCCGCCTGTTTCCCCGCTTCGCCGAGCTCGCCGACCCGGGGATCCCCGATATGCTGCGCCAGGAGCACGAAATCATCCGCCCCCTGGCCGAGCGTCTGGTCGCGATCATCGCCCAGGCGAAGACCGACGGTTTTACCGCGGCGACCTGGGTCGAGTTTCATGAGGCCGGCGCCGAGGTCGCAGAGCGCGAAGCCTTCCACATCCAGAAAGAGGAAATGGGCCTGCTCCCCGCGCTCGACCAAATGCTCGACGCGGACGAGGATGGGCCCCTGCAAATGGCCTATGTCGAGATGAAGGGCGGGTGACGCCGCCTGAAACGGAATGCCGGACCGGACCGGCAACCGCTTCGGTATGACACGGCATCGCAAATCTCGCTCGGCAGGCGACGCGGTTTTTCCGCCCCCCTGTCGAACGGGAGACTACAGCGGCAGCTTCATTCCCTCGTGGCTGGCAACGAAGCCGAGGCGCTCGTAGAAGCGGCGGGCGTCGGGGCGGGCCTTGTCGGTCGTGAGCTGGAGCAGGCCGCAGCCGGTTTCCCGGGCCCGCTCGATCGCGCGCCGGAACAGGATTTCGCCCACCCTCCTGCCGCGATAGCGCTTGTCGACGCGCACGCCTTCGATCTGCCCCCGCCGCGCGCCGAGCCGGGACAGGCCCGGTATGACGGTGAACTGCAGGCAGCCGATCACCTCGGCGCCGTCGACGGCGAGAATGATCTCGTTGCCGGTCTGCCCCTGGATGGAGTCGAACGCGTCGCGATAGGCCCGCGGCAGCGGATCCTCGTCGCGTTCGCGCGCCGCCCCGATCGGATCGTCGGCCAGGAGCCGGACGATCGCCGGAAGATCGGCCTCGGTCGCCGTCCGAAACCCGATCATGCCGAACTCCTACTCCGCCTCGGCGGTCGCTGCCCCGGGTTCTGCAAGAGCCTTCAACCGCCGCCGGCGGTCTGGCGACCCAAGAGGCGGATCGGGTCGACCGCGCGCGTGCCCTTGCGCACCTCGAAGTGCAGCTGTGGGCTGGCGACGCTGCCGGTCGAGCCGACCCGGCCGATGGTCTGGCCGCGCCGCACCTTGTCGCCGCGCCTCACGGACACCTGCTCGGTATGCGCATAGGCCGTGACCCAGCCGCCGGCGTGCTTGATCAGCAGCAGGTTGCCGAAACCGCGCAGCTCGTTGCCGGAATAGGCGACCACGCCGTTCTCCGCCGCCCGGACCGCTGTGCCGCGCGGCGCCTTGATGTTGATGCCGTCGTTGTGCAGGCCGTCCCGTTTGGGGCCGTAGCCCAGTATGACCCGGCCCTTGACCGGCCAGAGGAACTTGCTGCCGGCGCGCGGCGGCGGTTGCGGGATCGCGGCCAGCGTCGGCGCGGCCTTGGCCGGCCGGACCACGGCCAGGGTCTTGCCGGCCGGGGCGCCGAGCGCCGGCGCGGCGGCCGGCCGGGTGTTCGGCAGCACCAGCCTTTGCGCCGGCTTGATCGTGTAGGGAGGCGCGACCCGGTTGAGGCGGACCAGCTCGCTCAGCTCGACCCCGTACCGCCGCGAGATGCTGTAGACGGTCTCGCCCTTGGTCACTACGTGGGCGCGCAGCACAGGAATCAGCAAGGCCTGGCCGATCCGCAACGAATAGGGCGGCACCAGCCGGTTGGCGTCGATCACGCTGCGCACCGGAACCCCGTAGCGCCGCGAAATACCGTAGACCGTCTCCTTACGGGCCACGCGGTGGCGTCGCGGCACGGGGAGCAAGAGCCGCTGGCCGATCTTGAGCGGATAGGGCGGCCGCAGGCCGTTATGGTCGATGACGCTGCGCGCCGGCACCCCGTAGCGCCGTGAAATCGCATAGACCGTATCGCCGCGCCGCACCACGTGGACCGGCCGGCGGGCCGGCGCCGGACCCGTCCGCGGGCCGGCGAAGACCGCGCTCTTGCCGGAGGGCTCGGACTTGGCCGGTACCGGACTGGCGGAGACGGGCTCGGCCGCGGGGGGCGGGCTCTTGGCGCGCGTCCGTGGGTTAGCGCAGGCCGCGAGCGACAGAACCGCCAGCGCTAGCAGTGCAGAGCCGAGAGCTTTGCTAAAGCCGGTCGTCATGACAGCCGGAGCAGCTCCTCGATGCACGATCCCTTTCCGGCACGGCCACCTAGGCGGCGGCCGGCCACGTTCTGTTCTCCTTCATGCCAGAGTCGGCCCCGCGCGTCCAGTCGGCTGCGCCTCGGGACCCGCTGTCCCGGCGGCCAGGTTCCCGGCCATCTCCGCGGGCGCGCCCCGGACAAGGGGAACGAAGCGTACCCCGCCGAGCCGCTCCTCGACCACACCGGCCTCGCCGCGCCTCAGGCACAGCAGGTCCTGGTCGCGCCCGGTCCGGCCGACCGGCAGGACCAGGACGCCGCCCGGCGCCAGCTGGTCGACCAGCTCGCCCGGTACCTCCGGGGCAGCCGCGGTGACGATGACGCGCTCGAAAGGCGCCTGGGCGGGCCAGCCCTGGGCGCCGTCCCCGGCGCGCGTGCGTGGTGATGTTGTGCAGCCTCAAGGCCGCGAAGCGCTGCTCGGCCGCGCGCAGCAGTTCGCGATAGCGCTCGATGGTGTAGACCCGGCGGCACAGCCGGGACAGCACAGCGGTCTGGTAACCCGAGCCGGTGCCGATCTCGAGCACCTTGCTGCGCGGCCCGGCCTCGAGCGCCTGGGTCATGACGGCCACGACCTGCGGCTGGCTGAGCGTCTGGCCGTGACCGATCGGCAGGGCCCGGTTCTCGTAGGCCTGGTCCTGGAAGGTCGGCGGCACGAAGACCTCACGCGGAACCCGCTCGACCGCCGAGAGCACGCGGGTATCCGCGATGCCGCCCCGGCGCAGCTCCATGATCAGCCGTATCTTGCGCGCCGCGAGGCTCATTCGAAGACTCCTTCGAACTGCGCGAGCGTCGCCTTGTGGGTCAGGTCGAGGTGCAGGGGCGTCACCGCGATGGCGCCGTCCTCGATCGCCGCCAGGTCGGTATCCGGCTCTGAGGTCGAGTCCCTCATGAAGTCGCCGAGCCAAAGATATGCCCGGCCCGCCGGGTCCTGGCGCTCGACGACCTGTAGCGTGTTGTCCCGCCGGCCTTGGCGACAAGCCCGGATCCCGTTCACCCGGTCCGCCGTGCGCGCCGGGAAGTTGACGTTGACCAGCAGCTCGGCCGGCCAGGGCACGGCGGTCAGCCTGCGGATGATCTCGGGGGCGTAGCGTTCGGCCGTCGCCCAGTGGATCACGCCGTTGTCGTCGCGCATCTGGCTGAGCGCGACCGAGCGCACGCCGAGCAGCGCCCCCTCCATGGCGGCGGCGATGGTGCCCGAGTAGGTCACGTCCTCGCCCAGGTTGGCGCCGTGGTTGATGCCCGAGAGCACGAGGCCGATCGGCTTGTCGGCCATGATCCGGTGCAGGGCGACCAGCACGCAGTCGGTCGGCGTGCCGTCCACCGCGAAGCGCCGCGGGCCGAAGCGCCGGACGCGCAGCGGGCGCCGCAGGGTCAAGGAATGGCTGGCCGCGCTCTGCTCGTGTTCCGGCGCCACCACCCAGACGTCCTTGGACAGGCCCTTGGCGATGCGCGTCAGCACCTTCAGCCCCGGCGCATGGATGCCGTCGTCGTTGGTGACCAGGATCCGCGTCGCGGAGAGATCCAACCCGTCCTCAGCCATGGGGCGCGATGACCTCGAGACTGCCCAAGTATGGGCGCAGGACCGCCGGCACCTCGATCGAGCCGTCGGCCCGCTGGTGGGTCTCCATGACCGCGATCAGCGCGCGGCCGACCGCGACGCCCGAGCCGTTCAGGGTGTGTACGAAGCGCGTCCCCTTCTCGCCGGCCGGTCGGAAGCGGCCCTTCATGCGCCGCGCCTGGAAGTCGCCGCAGTTCGAGCAGCTGGAGATCTCGCGGTAGGCCCCCTGCCCCGGCAGCCAGACCTCCATGTCGTAGGTCTTGCGCGCCGCGAAGCCCATGTCGCCGGTTGCCAGCGTGACCACCCGGTAGTGCAGGCCGAGGGCCTGGAGGACGCCCTCGGCACAGCCGACCATGCGCTCGAGCTCCTCGTCGGAGCGATCCGGGTGGACGACCGACACCAGCTCGACCTTCTCGAACTGGTGCTGGCGCAGCATGCCGCGGGTGTCCTTGCCGGCCGAGCCCGCCTCGGAGCGGAAGCAGGGCGTGAGCGCGGTGACGCGCATCGGCAGGTCCGCTTCGTCGAGGATCTCGCCCGCCGCCAGGTTGGTCAGCGGCACCTCGGCCGTGGGGATCAGCCAGAAGCCCTCGGTGGTGCGGAACTGGTCCTCGGCGAACTTGGGCAACTGGCCGGTGCCGTAAAGCACGTGATCGCGCACCAGCAGCGGCGGGTTGACCTCGGTATAGCCGCTTTCGGTCGTGTGGCGGTCGAGCATGAACTGCGCGAGTGCGCGGTGCAGCCGCGCGAGCGCGCCCTTCAGCACGACGAAGCGCGCGCCCGACAGCTTGGCCGCGGCCTCGAAGTCCATCAGGCCGAGCGCCTCGCCCAGCTCGAAGTGCTGCCGGGCCTCGAAATCGAAGGCGGCCTTTTCGCCGAACAGGCGTTCGGTTCGGTTGGCGCTCTCGTCAGGACCGTCGGGCACGTCGGCCGCCGGCGTGTTTGGCAGGCCGGCGAGCAGCTCGTCCAGCTCGGCGCCGAGCGTCCTTTCGCGTTCCTCGCCGGCAGCCATCCGGTCCTTCAGGCTGGCTACCTCCGCGATCAGATCGTCCGCGTCCCCGCCCTTGCGCTTGGCCTCGCCGATCGCCTTGGAGGCCTCGTTGCGCCGGGTCTGCATCTCCTGCAGCACGGTCACGGCCTCGCGGCGCTCGGCGTCGAGGGCGACGATCCTGGCCGAGAGCGGCTCCAGGCCGCGGCGGCGCAGGCCCTCGTCAAAGGCCTCGGGGGCCTCGCGTATCCACTTGAGTTCCAGCATGCCTGATCAGCGACTCGGGACGTCCGGGCGAAAGTCGCGCCCTTATAAGGGCTTGCCGGCAGGCCTGTCCATGGTCAAAGGACGTGCTGTCACCACCCCGCCGAATTTCCGTTCTGCGCCCGCGGGCGACGCTAGGCTGACGCCTGAAGCGCCTCTTGGACCCGGGCTTCCGCTTCGAAGACTTTCATCGGGTCTAACCGGAACTTCTTTTTCGGCGCGCCACCCTCCCAGGCAACTTCCCGCCACAAAGCGAGGACGCCAACTCCCTGGCTCGCGAACTCGCTCCGGCGGATCAACTCGGTGGCGTAGGTCGCCAAGGCGATCTGCTGGGAAAGCGAAGGATCGTCGATCAGCGGATCCAGTGCGATCGCCCCGGGCTCGAGTGCAAGGTCGGAAACGAGGCCCTGGAGGTAGACACGCTTCATCTCTCTCGCGTTTTCCTTGGCCTTCCTCGTCACCTTCTTGGTCCTTAGGTGAGTCCCCGCCGCCAGGTAACTGCACCAACTGCAGAAACATCCGCAACGAGACACAAGAACAGGAGAAGGGTCCTCTCGCAGTTCAAAAGAGGTGGTCAGGTAGGAAGCAAACAACCTGGCGAAGGAAGGAAGCTGCTCCTCGGCGGGCCGCGTGTCCAACGGCAGGCTCGCCCAGTGGCGCCCGATCCACTCCTCGGCGGCCTCGGCGGCAGACATCGCGTGGTGGGCGACGTTGAATCCCAGGGTGCCGTCCTGGAGCCGTGAATTGACCCACTTGAGCAGCCTGTAGCTTCTTTCCTGCAATTCGATGCTGGTTTCAACGCGGTCGGGATCAAGCATGACAACCTCTCAGCGACCACCCCTCAATACGAACATAGGCGCCGCGGGTCAGGTGGGCGCCACCTCGGAGTCGGCGCTGGCGTCCTCGTCGTCGTCCACATCGTCATCGTCGTCGTCGTACTCGTCCTTGGGCCGCTTCTTCTCGACCAGCTTGGCCATGTAGATCGAGATCTCGTAGAGCAGGACGATCGGAATGGCGAGCATGAGCTGACTGACCGGATCGGGCGGCGTGAAGATGGCGGCGACGACGAAGACGCCGACGATGGCATACTTGCGCTTGGCGGCCATGCCCTTGGAGGTCGCCAAGCCGACCCGCGCCAGCAAGGTCATGATGACCGGCAGCTGGAAGCAGAGGCCGAAGGCGAAGATCAGCTTCATCAACAGCGAAAAATACTCGCTGACCCGCGCCTCCAGCTCGATCGGCAGGGTCCCCTCGCCGCCGGCCACCTCGAAACTCAGGAAGAACCTCAGGGCGACGGGAAAGATGATGTAATAGACCAGGGCGCCGCCGATGAAGAACAGGATCGGCGTGGCGACCAGGAAGGGCGCCAGGGCCGACTTTTCGTTCTTGTACAGCCCCGGCGCCACGAACAGCCAGATCTGGCTCAGGAAGATCGGACAGGACAGAAAGGCGGCGGCGAAGAACGCCATCTTGACGTAGGTGAAGAAAACCTCCGCCGGGCCGGTGAAGATGATGCGCGGCACCCGTCCGTCGAGCCCGCGGTCCAACAGGGCCGAGGCCAGCGGGTGCTGAAGGAAATTGAAGATCGGCTCGGCGAAGAAGAAGCAGCCGAGGAAGACCACGACGAGGCCCACCACGCTCCACAGGAGACGTTGGCGCAGCTCGATCAGATGATCGAGCAGCGGCATCTTGCCGCCGTCGTCCTGGTCTCCGGTCACGGCGGTCATGCCCTCTTCTTCGAGCTGTCGTCATCGGGCGCCGGCGCGGCGGCCTCGTCTTCCGGCGGCGGCGTCACCGAATGGGGCGGCGCCATCTGCACCGGGTGCTTGATGATCGTGGCCTTGGACTCCTCGTCCTCGTCGGAAGCGCCGTCCTCCCGGGCCAGGTCGTCCGGCGCGTCCGGCTCGCCGGGCGTCGCCGCGGCCTCGAGATCCCGGGCCTCGTCCTTGAGGCCGCCAGTCGGATCGATGGCGTCCTCCACTGCCCGGTCGACGTCGAACTTCGTGGTCTTCTCGATTGCCTTCTTGGCGTCCTCGAGGTCGGCCTCGCGGATCATATCGTCGACCCCGGACTGGAACTCGCGCGCCAGCCCCCGCGCCTTGCGGACCCAATAGCTGGCGGACCGCAGAACGCGTGGCAGGTCCTTGGGACCGATGACGATGAGCGCCAGCAAGGCGACCACCGCCATTTCTGACCAGCCGATGTCAAACATGGCAGCGCATCATGGACGGCGGGAAACAAGGCACGGGTAGTACATACGCGCCGGGATCAGCCGGCGGTGCCCGTCTTTTCCTTCTCGCCAGCAGGGGCTTTGGCGGCCGCGGAGCTGTCCTTCTCGATGGACTTCCGCTCGCCGGCCTCGGCATCGACCTGCTCGTCGTCCAGGCCTTTTTCTTCCTTGAGGCCCTTCTTGAAGGCGTTGATGCCCTTGCCCATGTCGCGCATCAGCTTCGGGATCTTGCCGCCGCCGCCGAACAGGACGAGAACGACGGCCAGAACGATCAGCCAATGCCAAATACTGAATGTCCCCATTTATGGGTTCTCCCTAGGTACCTGGGTGCCGGTGTCGAGTGCCGGACTATCGCAAAAACACCCTAGCCCCGCAATCATTCCCGGCCGGACCCTTATGTGGCGTCGCCCCGCGGAAATACAAAGGCCTGCGAACGATCGAGGTGCACCGCCAGGAGCTCGTTCTCGGCCGGCAGGAAGCGCCCGGGTATGCGGGCGTGCAGGTGCAGGTCGTGGCCTTCGTGGCCGTCGACGCTGAGATGCACCAAGCTGCTCCGCCCGAGCATGCGCGAGGCCATGACCCGGGCCGTGCCGACTTCGGCCGCCCCCTGGGCGCCGAGCGGCTGCAGGCGCAGCGCCTCGGGCCGGATCAGGATCTCGACGGCCGTTCCCTCGGCGTGTTCCGGGGCGGCCACCTCGCCGAAGGGCGTAGGCACCCGACCACCCTGAACAATGCCTTCCAAGTGATTGATTTCACCAAAAAAACTGGCAACGAAGGCACTCTCCGGCGCGAAGTACAGGTCGGTCGGCCGGCCCATCTGGACGATTCGTCCTTCGCACATCAGCGCGACCCGGTCGGCCATGAACATGGCCTCCTCCGGGTCGTGGGTGACCATCAGAGTCGCCGCGCCGCTCTCTTTGAGCAGATGCAGCGTCTCGTCCCGGATCATGTTGCGCAGGCGCGAATCCAGCCCGGAAAAGGGCTCATCCAGCAACATGACCCTCGGCGCCGGCGCCAGGGCCCTGGCCAACGCCACCCGCTGCTGCTGGCCGCCGGAGAGGGTGTGGGGGAAGACCTCGGCCGAACCGGCCATGCCGACCTGACGCAACACCTCGAGCGAGCGTCTGCGCCGGTCCTGGGCGGACAGGCCGCGCAGGCCGAAGGCCACGTTGTCCGCCACGGACAGGTGGGGGAAGAGCGCATAGTCCTGAAACACCAGGCCGACGGCGCGTTGCTCCGGCGGCACGGCGACTTTGTCGTCGGCCACCGGCTTGTCGTCCATCAGTACCCGCCCCTCCTGCAAGGCTTCGAGCCCGGCGGCGATGCGCAGCACCGTGGTCTTGCCGCAGCCCGAGGGACCGAGCAGGCAGACCAGCTCGCCCTGCGCGATCGAGAGCGTGAGGTCGTCGACCGCCACCACCTCGCCGAAGGCGTGACTCACCTGTTCCAGTCGAAGCGCGTCCACGTCAGGGGCCCCCGAGGTCCGAATCACGGCGCGCTAGGCGTCCGGCCGCCGGATCCTCACAGATTGGAACGCTCAAGGTATTGCGGCTGAATTGCAGTTTCAATGAGTCTTAGCTCTTGTCCCCGTGCGCGGGCCTGGGGTCGTCGCCGTCGCCGTCGCCCCGCCGCGGCTCGGCCGACTTGCCGTCGGAGGCAGCGCCGGTGGTCTGGTCCTCCGGGGCCTCGCCGAACTCGGAGGACAGGATTTCCCAGGGATCTTCCTCCTGGACCTCGCTCGCGCCCACCCCCTCGCTTCCGGCCGGCGCGCCTTCCTCCGCGGCGCCCTGCGCGCCCACGGCGGCGACCGCCGGCCGCGTATCGAGCAGACCGGCCGCCTTCAGTTCGCCCGCCCCGGGCAGCGCGTCGAGGCTCTCCAGGCCGAAATGGTCCAGAAACGCTTCGGTGGTGCCCCAGGTCACCGGACGGCCGGGCGTCCGCCGCCGGCCCTTGGGCTTGACCCAACCGGCCTCCAGGAGCACGTCCAGGGTTCCCTTGGACAGCGCGACCCCGCGGATTTCCTCGATCTCGCCGCGGGTCACCGGCTGGTGATAGGCAACGATCGCCAGGGTTTCCACGGCGGCCCGGGACAGCTTGCGCTCCACGGTCTTCTCGACCCGCATCAAGGGCGCCAGGTCGGCAGCCGTGCGGAAGGCCCAACGGCGGCCCGACCGCACGAGGTTGACGCCGCGGTTGGCGTAGAGCCCGCTGAGTTCCTCCAAGAGGGTCTCCAGGTCCGCCTGGTCCGGCAAGTGCCGGGCCAGCTGCTCGGGGCCAAGCGGCTCGGCGGCGGCGAAGAGCAACGCCTCCAGCAGCCTGAGTTGCTGAAAGCGCTCGCTCATTCCGGGGGCTCCTGGTCGCGTCCGCGCAGGTAGATCGGTCCGAATGCGCCGTCCTGGCGGATCTGCACCTTGCCTTCCCGGGCCATCTCGAGGCTGGCCGTAAAGGTCGAGGCCAAGGCCGAGCGCCATACCAAGCCGCCGTGCAGATCCGGCGGCAGGAACGCAGCCAAGGTGCGCCACCCCGGAATCTCGCCGAGGAGGCGGCCGAGGCGCTGCAAGGCGTCGTCGACCGAATAGAGCTCGCTCGGGGCGATGTGCAGGCTTTCCGCCCGCCCTCGTCCCCGGATCGCGCCGTAGGCCGAGAGCAACTCGTAGAGGCTGACCTGGTAGCTGGCCTGGGTCACGATGGGCAGCGGATCCGGTGCGCCGCGCGCGAACACGTCACGGCCGAGTGACGGCCGCGCCATCAGACCCTCGCCGGCCTGCCGCATGGCCTCCAGCCGCTGCAATCGGTATCTGAGGGCGGCGGCCAGCTCGGCACCGCTCGGCTCGTCTTCGCCCTGCGGTTCGGGCAACAGCAGGCGCGACTTGAGATAGGCCAGCCACGCGGCCATCACCAGATAGTCGGCCGCCAGCTCGAGATGCAGCCGCCGGGCCTGGCGTACGAACTCGAGATACTGGTCGGCCAGTGCCAGGATCGAGATCCGGGTCAGGTCGACCTTCTGGTCGCGGGCCAACTGCAGCAGGACGTCGATCGGCCCGCCGTAGCCCTCGAGATCCAGAACCAGGGGCGCGTCGTCCGCTCCGCGCCTTGGGCCGTCGTCTTCGAACGGCGTCGAATCGCTCACAGCACACCTCCCGTCAGCCAGTCGAAGATCGGCCAAAGCCATCCGACCGGCTTACCCACTATCCAATAGAACACATGGAGGTCCAGGCCAAGCCGCCCACCGATCATCGGCAGCAGGAATATCACGCCGATGATGATCAGAAAGCCGAAGCGTTCGAGCCGGGCGAGCGGCAGCGCGAGGGCGCGCGGCAACAGGCCGACCGCAACGCGTCCGCCGTCCAGCGGCGGCAGCGGCAGCATGTTGAAGACCGCCAGCACCAGGTTGATCAGGATCGAATTGACCAGGTTGTAGGCCAGCCAGGCACCGAAGGTCGGCGGCAGCAGCGGTACCAGATGGAACAGCAGCGCCGAGGCCGTGGCCAGCGCCAGGTTGGCCCCCGGCCCGGCCGCCGCCACCAGGACCATGTCGCGCCGCGGGTTGTGCAGGCGGTTGAAGGCGACCGGCACGGGCTTGGCCCAGCCGAACAGGAACGGCGCTCCGAACAGCAACAGCATGGCGGGCAGCAGAACGGTGCCGAAGGCATCGACGTGGCGCAGCGGGTTGAAGCTGACCCGGCCCAGACTGTACGCCGTGTCGTCGCCGAGCCGCCAGGCGACGTAGCCGTGCGCCGCCTCGTGCAAGGTGATCGCCAGCAGCACCGGCAGCACCCAGATCGAAGCCTGGTAGAGGATTTCCGAGAGACCGCCGCCCATCGCCGGTCAGGCGTCCGCGAGCAGCGCGTCGCGCCGCGCCGCGAGCGCCGCCGTCTCGACCTGCGGCGGTGGCCCGATGCGCGCGGCCGCATCCGCCAAGCGCCGCACGGCCTGCGCGCTCAGCGGCCCGGCCGCGGCCGCCACGGCCTCCATCTCCGCCCGCTGGCCGTTGCAATGCAGCGCGATATCGCAGCCGGCGGCCAGCGCCGCCGCGGTCCGCGCGCCCAGATCCCCGTCGAGCGCCGCCATTGACAGGTCGTCGGACACTAGAACCCCGTCGAAGCCAATCCAGCCGCGGACCACCTGATCGATCACCGTCGGCGAGGTCGTTGCCGGCCGCGCTGGATCGACCGCGTCGTAGACCACATGGCCGGTCATCGCCCAGGGCATGTCGCTGAGTGCCCGGAACGGAACGAAATCGCTTGCCTCCAGCGCCGCCAGGCCGGCCTCTACCCGGGGTAGCTCGGCATGGCTGTCGACCGTTGCCCGCCCATGGCCCGGCATGTGCTTGATTACCGGCAAGACCCCCCCGGCCAGCAGGCCCTCGCAGCAAGCCCGGCCGAGCGCGGTCACCAAGTCAGGATCGGCGCCAAAGCCGCGGTCGCCGATGATTTCGTGGGCCCCCGGCAGGCGCAGATCGAGCAGCGGCAGGCAATTCACGGTGATCCCGAGCGGGGCGAGTTCGGCGGCGAGGCACTCGGCGTTGAGCCTGACCGCCTCGAGGGCGCGGGCGCGGTCGGTCAGGGCCAGATCGCCGAAGCGTCCCGGCGGCGGCGTCGCGCGCCACTGCGGCGGTTTCAAACGCTGGACCCGGCCGCCCTCCTGGTCCATCAGGACCGGTGCGTCGGGCCGGCCGACCGTCTCGCGCAGGGCCGCGACCAGGGCCGTCACCTGGTCCGGCGTCGCGCAGTTGCGCGCGAAAAGGATGAAACCGAGCGGATTCGCGGCGGCAAGGAAATCGGCCTCCCAAGGCGTGAGCTCGGTGCCCTGGCACCCGAAAATGACCGCCCGCGGGGCCAAATCCCTAACGCCTTACGACCAAGCAGTCCTGCTGTCTGGCTTTCAGCTGCGCACACATGTCCAACGCGGTGGCCTGGTTCGGGATCGGCCCCGCCTGGACCCGGTAATAGGCGCGATCGTTGACGGTCGCCTCCTGGATGAAGAGCGACATGTCGCCGAGCAACTCCGGATGGGCTTTCTGCAACTTCGCCCAGGCCCTGTTGGTCCCCTTGGTCGAGGTGAAGGAACCGAGCTGCACGAGGTAGCTGCCCTGGGCCGGGGCTTGGCCGGTCGCCTGGGTCACCTGGGTAGTCGCGGGTTTGGCGGGCTCGCTCGTGCTCTCCGGTGGCGGAACCTCGATGAGTGCGCCAGCCTCGGGCACGGGAGCCTCGACGATCGCGCCACCCTGGGCCGGAAGCTCCACTGCAGCAGTTCTCTCGACGGCCGCCGGCTCGGATGGCGGTGGCCGCGGCGTCTCGGGCGGCGGCAGCAGGCGCTCGACCATAGGCTCCTTGCCGGACTCGCTCCCCTCCTGATTGAGCACGAGCTGGTCCTGATAAGGGACCTTCAAGCCACCGGGGCTTTCCGGCTTGACCTTCACCGGCTCCTCCGATGCCTGGACGACCGGCAGCGCGCCATCCGTGCCGCCCCCGAAAAACCAGGAATAGCCGAGAAAGATGCCTGCCGCGACACATACGAGGGCCACGGCGGCAACCAGCACGGGCAAGACAGGGCTGCGTCTCCCGGCGCCGTCGGCCCTGGCAGAGCGAACCGCCTGCCGTCGCCGCGCCGCGCCGGGCGAGCGCAGGTCCTCGACACTCAGCGAATCGAGGTCCAGCTCGTCCTCGTCCTGCGGGTCGGTCGGCTCCGCGTCGGATCGGGCGCGCAGCATCCGTGGCCACCTCTTCGAAGCCATCATCTCATCTCCTCGACCGGCTCGACTCCAAATATCTGCAGCCCCGAGGCGACAGTGAACGCCACGGCCTGCACCAGCGCCAATCGCGCCGCGGTGCGCTCCGGTTCGTCGGGCAAAAGAAATCTCAGCGCGGTCTCGTCCTTCCCGCGGGTCCAAAGGCCGTGGAAGGTTGCCGCAAAATCGTAAAGAAAAAACGCTATGCGATGCGGTTCGTACGCCTCTGCGGCGCTTTCCACCAGCCGCGGCCACTCGGCCATCCGCTTCATCAGAGCAAGTTCGTCCGAGTCGGTCAAGAGATCGAGCGGGGCCCCGGCCAAGGCCGTCGGGTCGCGCGGCAGGTCGGGCAGCTCCGCGGCCGCGTGGCGCAGCACGGAGCGGGCCCGGGCGTGGGCGTACTGGACATAGAACACCGGGTTGTCCCGGCTCTTCTCCAGCACCCCTTCCAGGTCGAAGTCGAGCGGCGCGTCGTTCTTGCGGGTCAGCATGATGAAGCGCAGGACGTCCTTGCCGACCTCGTCGACCACCTCCTTCAAGGTCACGAAGGTGCCGGCGCGCTTGGACATCTTGACCGGCTCGCCGTGGCGCATCAGCTTGACGAGCTGGCAAAACAGCACCTTGAACTCGGCCTTGCCTTCGGTCAGGGCCTCGACCGCCGCCGTCATGCGCTTGACGTAGCCGCCGTGGTCGGCGCCCCAGACGTCGATCATGATCTCCGCCCCGCGCCGGAACTTGTCCAGGTGGTAGGCCATGTCGGGCGCCAGATAGGTCCAGCTGCCGTCCGATTTCTTCAGAGGCCGATCGACGTCGTCGCCGAAGCGGGTCGCCCGGAACAGGGTCTGCGGCCGGGCTTCCCAGTCTTCCGGGGTCTGGCCCTTGGGCGGTTCCAGTACGCCGGTGTAGACCAGGTCGCGCGCCTCGAGCGTCTCGAGCACCGCCTCGACGCCGCCGGACTCGACCAGCGCCCGTTCGGAGCTGAACACGTCCTGGCGGATGCCGATATCGGCGAGGCCCTGCCGGATCAAGTCCATCATCGCGTCGATGGCGAAACGCCGCACCTCGCCGAGCCATTCGGGCTCCGGCCGGCCGAGCCATTTGTCCCCATCCCGCTCGGCCAGGGCACGGCCGACGTCCTTCAGGTAGGCACCCGGATAATAGCCCTCGGGAATCCCGCCGATCGTCTCGCCAAGGGCCTCGCGGTAGCGCAGGTGGGTCGAGCGCGCCAGGGTGTCAACCTGAGCGCCCGCGTCGTTGATGTAATACTCCCGGGTCACCTCGAAGCCGACCTTGGCCAGCAGCGAGGCCAGCGCGTCGCCGACCACCGCGCCGCGGGCGTGGCCTACGGTCAGCGGCCCGGTCGGGTTGGTCGAGACGTACTCGACGTTGACCTTGCGGCCGGCGCCCAGCGTCGAGGCGCCGTAGTCGGGCCCGGCGCGGAGCACGTCAGCCAGGCAGCGCCGCCACAGGTCCTCGTCCAGCCTTAGGTTGATGAACCCGGGACCGGCGACAGTGACCTCCGTCACGTCGGGCACCTGGGACAAACGGGCCGCCAGCGCCTCCGCCAGATCGCGCGGCTTCCGGCCGGCTGGTTTGGCGAGCACCAGGGCGGCATTGGTCGAGAGATCGCCGTGCGCCGCATCGCGCGGCGGCTCCACGGTCACCCGGCCGAGGTCGAGCCCGCCGGGCAACTCCCCCGCCGCACCCATGGCTTCGATCTCTTTCGTAACGATATCTTGGAAGTATTTGAAAACGTGCATTTATGTCTTTGTATAGATGTCGAAAAGCTTGTGATGTTCCTCGAGCGCGTAGCGGTCCGTCATCCCGGCGATATAGTCGGCCACGAGCCGCGCCCTGGCGCCTGCTTCCGCCGCCGCCGCCTGGTCCCGCCACTCGTCCGGCAGGCAGTCCGGTTCGGCCAGGTAGTGCTCGAACAGGTCGCGCACGACCCGGCGCACCTTCGAGCCCATGCGGTTGACCCGGTAGTGCCGGTACATACGCTCGAACAGGAAGGCCTTGAGCGCGCGGTCCTTTTCGCGCATTGCCTCCGAAAAGGCAACCACCGGGGCCCCCAGGGCGCGCAGCTCGTCCGCGTCCCCGGGCGCGGCCTCGGCAAGACGCCGGCCGGTCTCGGCGAGCAGGTCGGTGACCATGCGGTCGATCACCCGGCGCACCGTTTCGTGGACCAGGCGGCCGTACTCGATCCCCGGATAGGCGTCGAGCAACTCGGCCACGACCGGCCCGACCAGCGGCAGCGCCTTGAGATCGTCGATGCCGAACAGCCCGGCGCGCAGGCCGTCATCGATGTCGTGGCTGTTGTACGCGATGTCGTCGGAGAGCGCCGCGACCTGAGCCTCGGCCCCGGCATGGCTCTCCAGCTCCAGGTCGAAGGCCTCGCAGAACCGGGCGATGGTCTCGGGCACCGGGCGGTCCTCCGCCTTCGGGCCGGCGAGCGGGCCGTTGTGCTTGACCGTACCCTCCAGGGCCTCCCAGGTCAGGTTGAGGCCGTCGAATTCGGCATAGCGGCGCTCCAGCAGGGTGAGCACCCTGAACGTCTGCTCGTTATGGTCGAAGCCGCCGAAAGGCACCATGGCCTCGGCCAAGGCCTTTTCTCCAGCATGGCCGAAGGGCGTGTGCCCCAGGTCGTGGGCCAACGCCAGCGCCTCGGCCAAGTCCTCGTTCAGGGCCAGCGCCCGGGCGATCGAGCGGGCGATCTGGGCGACCTCGATCGAGTGGCTGAGCCGCGTGCGGTAGTAATCGCCCTCGTGGTAGACGAAGACCTGGGTCTTGTACTTGAGCCGCCGGAAGGCCCCGCAATGAACGATCCGGTCCCGGTCGCGCTGGAAGCACGAGCGGGTCGGGCTGTCCGCCTCGGCGACCAGCCGGCCGCGGCTTTGGTTCGGGCGGCAGGCGTAGGGCGCGGTTTCCGGGAGGCTCATGGCCGGACCCTACCCCTGGCGGCCCGAGCCCTGCAACGACTCAGCCTTTGAAAATCCCCTCTTGGCCCCTAAATAGGGTATACTTCCGGTCCCTAGGGATAAAGTACGAATGAACGACATGAGCAGCGCCCCTGAAGGCCCCCGGGTCGAGGTCACCGCGAACGCGGCCAAGCGGGTCGCCTGGCTGATCGAGCAGGACGGCCGGGACGGCCTGATGCTGCGCGTCTCGGTGTCCGGCGGCGGCTGCTCGGGCTTTCAATACGGCTTTTCCTTCGACGACGCGCTGGGCGAGGACGACCGCACCTTCGAGCGCGACGGCGTCACCGTGGTGGTCGACGAGGTCTCGCTCGACCTGCTGAACGGCTCGCAGATCGACTTCGTCGAGGACCTCATCGGCGCCTCCTTCCAGATCACCAACCCCCAGGCCACCTCGTCCTGCGGCTGCGGATCCTCGTTTTCGATCTGAACCCGCCGGCCGATCCGTGCTAGACATCGGGTCCGCGCCCAGACTGCGGGCCTTTTGCTTTCGGTGAGCCGGCCATGGTCAAGATCGCCACCTGGAACGTCAATTCGATCAAGGCGCGCCTACCGAACCTGCTCGACTGGCTGGAAACCGCCTCGCCCGACGTGGTGCTGCTGCAGGAGCTGAAGTGCGTCGAGGAGAACTTTCCGCGGCGCGAGCTCGAGGCGCTGGAATATCACTGCGCGGCGGTCGGACAGAAGAGCTACAACGGCGTCGCGATCCTCTCGAAACAGCCGATCGAGGACCTAGTCGGGCGCCTGCCGGGCGAGCCCGAGGACGAACAGGCGCGCTATCTGGAGGGCTCCACCTTCGGCCTGCGCGTGGCTGCGCTCTACCTGCCCAACGGCAACCCGGTCCAGAGCGAGAAGTACCCTTACAAGCTGCGCTGGATGGCGCGGCTCGAGGCCCATGCCCGGACCCTGCTCGAGAGCGAGCGGCCCGTCCTGCTGGGCGGCGACTACAACGTCTGCCCGAGCGACGACGACGTCTACGATCCCGAAGGCTTCAGGAACGACGCCCTATGCCGGCCCGAGAGCCGGCAGGCCTTCCGGCGCCTGGTCAACCTGGGGCTGACCGAGGCCTGGCGCGCCCTGCACGCGACCCCCCACGTCTACAGCTACTGGGACTATACGGCGCGCGCCTTCGACAACGACAACGGCCTCCGGATCGACCATTTCCTGCTGTCGCCCCAGGCGGCGGACCGACTCGCGACCTGCGAGATCGACCGCGAGCCGCGGGGCAAGCCGAAGGCCTCGGACCACACGCCGGTGGTCTGCGAGCTCATGGCCTGAGCGGTGCGAAGCAACCGAAAATTCCTCCCTTTTTCACGCGCCACTGCATCCGTTCTCAGGTTCCCGAAGCAGGAGTAGTGAATCGGTTTCTCCCTGGCTGGCAGGGTTTTCAGAAGCGGTCGAACACGCGGGCCCGGCAAGATACTTTCCGGCTCCGGCAATACCAACGGTCATTAACAATGACCATTGGCATTACCTTGGCTGTCAGCATTTCGCCGCGATGCCGGCCAAGGCGCGACGGGGCGGGTGCGACGGCACGGTGAGATAGCGCGCCATTTCGCCGAGAAGGGCGTCGAAATCAAGCGGCTTGCGGAGGTAGGCGACCGCGCCCCGCCTGCCCAACATCTCGCGCCTCAGCGCATGGTCCGGCTTGCCATCCACCGTCACACCCGTCAGGACGATAACCGGAATGTGTCTGGTCTCGGGATCCTCCTTGAGATCGACGAGCAACCGCTCTCCGGTGACCTCCGGCATCTTCTGGTCGGTGATGATGAGATCCGGCTTTTCCTTCTTCGCCAATAGCTTGCCTAATTTTCCGCTGGCCGATCTGATGACATCGAAGCCGAGCGCTCCGAGGCGAATCATCAAGGCCCTCGTGATCTGCGGATCGTCGTCGACGACGAGGATCTTGGGCGGCGCAAGGACTCCGCCGGTCTCGGCCGCCGCGTCGTCCCGTGCTCGCGGCCGATCCGCGGGCGGAGCCTCCACTTCCAGGAGGTCGCAAATCATCGGCTCGATGCCGGCCCAAACCTCGAGGCCCTTGTGGACATAGCGTGCACCCAGCGCCGCGATACGGCGGAGCGTATCCTCGTCCGACCTGCCGGTCAGGACTATCACCGGCACCTGTTTGACCTGTGGATCCCGCGCGATCTTTTCACAAACGCTGAGCCCGTCGGCCCCGGGCAGTGTCAAGTCAAGTACGAGCAAATCCGGCGGATTCTTGACCATGAGAATCAGGCACTCCAGCCCGTCGGAGGCGGTTCGGACCTCGAGGCCGAGGTCCTGGCAGCGGAGCCTCAGGGCTTGGACGAACTTGGGGTCGTCGTCCACGATCAGAACGGTACGATGGCCTGCCATGGCTTTACTCCATCTTGCCTGTCTCGAAATTCGCTGTGCTGGTCGCGGACCGGTCGGAAGCCGTGCGGAGGGCCTGGATCAGCGTCTTGGGGTCGTAGGGTTTTTCCAGGAAGTATTCTGCCCCGAGGTCCAAGGCTCGGCGCCGTGCCTTCTCTGCCGTGTTGGCCGAGAGCACGACGACCGGGATGGCCTTCGTGCGGTCTTGTTCGCGCAACCTGGACAAGACCGCGAACCCGTCCATGACCGGCATGCGGAGATCCAGGAGGATCACGTCCGGGCGAATTTCGCCCGCCGCCGCCAGTCCCGTCTCGCCACCGTGGGCGACCGAGATCGCGTATCCCGCCGCGCGGAGCCGGATGCTCAAGCCGCGGAGGATCTCGCGATCGTCGTCGATCAGAAGTACATGCGGCTTGCGGTGCATTTCAGCTCTCTCCATCCTGGCCGGCCCGCGGCCTTGCCGGCGCGCCCGGCCTCCGGCAGCGGGCTCTTCGTGTAAGCCGGTTCGCCCCGGCAACAAGACCGCGCCGCGGGCTCGTCCCGACGGGACCCCGATCGTTGACGCGTTCAGCCGTGACATGCCGCATGGACTCCAAATACATCCCTGAAATAGTCGATCAACTCGCCGGCTTGATCCGATATGCGCCACGTGCCTCCGACGTCGAGGATGATCGCCGGCAACGCATCGCCCGGCCGGTTCCGATTGGCTTCGGAGTGGGCCATCTCGAGCCGGTCCCGCATGCCGGGGCCTCCTTGCTCGATAGACGGCGCGGCGATGACCCAAGCGTTCTGTCGAGTCCGAAACAGCAGATCGCTGGCACGCAAGTGGTATTGCAGAAACCGCTCCACCTCCTCGAGCAGCGGCGCGTCTTCCGGCAGGCCGACCGTCGCGAAAATCAGCGAGACGAACGTGGAGCCATCCCGCAGTAGCTCGGGCCGTCTCAGAAGGCGTCCAAGGACTTCCGGCGGGTCCGCGACAGGAGCGGTCAAGCCGAAGGTGCTGCCCTGGCCGAGTTCGCTTTCAACGAAGATTTCCCCAAGGTTCAGGTGGGCGAGTTCCTTGGCGATGTTCAGGCCAAGGCCGAATCCCTTGGTGCTGGCGCGGGCGTTGCCGCCGACCTGCCTGAAGCGTTCGAATATCGCCATGAGGTTTTCGGGCGCTATGCCTGGACCGTTGTCCGTGAGTCCGAAGACGACCTCCGATCTGTCCGGCCGATGGCGGACCCAAAGGGTTGTATGCCCCCCCTCGCCGGCGAATTTGAATGCATTGACGGCGAAATTCAGGATCACGCGCCCGATCTTCTCGGGGTCGCAGTATATTTGTGGCAGTCCTCGATCGATCGAGACATCGAATCCGCAACGGCTGGCGGCGGCCTTTCGATCCAAGGTCGGCTTCACGTGCCGGATGATCTCGGCGACCTGACACCCCTTGCGCGAAACGCCCAGCAAGCCGGCCTCGAGCTTGCTGATATCCAGCATGTCGTTGATCATGAAGGTCAGGTCGTCGACGCGGCTGACGATGATGCCGATGTACTCCTGCTGCTCGTCGTTCATGTCGCCGGTCAGACCGTCCTGCAGGATCGAGGCGAATTCCCTGATGACCGTCAGCGGCGTGCGGAACTCATGAGACACATTGTCGACGAACTGATGGGCCGTCCGGTAAAACTGGGTCAGTTTCTCGTTGGTCTTCCTCAGGGCCTCGTTGGCTTCAAGTTCCGACCTGAGGAACTGCTGGTGCGCCAGGGCATAGCGGATCGCCCGCTCGAGCAGGGGTGCGGTGATCTCGCCCTTGACCAAGTAGTCGGCTGCGCCCGCCTCGGTGGCCTCCAGATCGATTTCGCGGCTGCCCTGCCCGGTGAGCAGGATGATCGGCGCCGGGCAGCCCGCCGCCACGGCCTCGCGCGCAAGCTCGAGGCCATCGCGCTCGCCGAGCCGGTAGTCGACTAGGTAGACGTGGTGCGCGCGCCGACCGATCGCCTCCAGGCCATCGTCCCAGGACGACGCCCAGTCGAGCATGCGCGCCCCTCCGAAGGCCTCGGACAGCAGTTCGCGGACCAGGACGAAGTCGTCCTCATCGTCGTCGATCAGCAGTATGCGCTCTACGTCGCTCATCGACCGCGGTGCCCGCCCTTGTCCCTGCCTTGGCAATCGAGTGGTCCGTGACGAGGTGCCAAAGGTCGCTGGCCGGGCGCCACTGGGCCATCGCCCGCGCGCCGCTTCCCAGCCAGGTATTGTGAAGAACAGATCACGGAGCATTCCATTCCGAAGCGAGACCCTATTGTTCCGGCAAACTCACCGTATCGAACCAGTAGCGAGTCACAGTGCGCATGGTCGACACGAGGGTCTCGAAGCTGACCGGTTTGACGATGAAGGAGCTGACGCCCAAGTCGTAGGTGCGCTGGATGTCCTCCTCGGCATTGGAGGTCGTGAGCACGACCACCGGAATGCGCCGCAGCACCGGATCCGACTTGAGCTCGTCCAAGACCTCGCGGCCGTCCTTGCGGGGCATGTTGAGGTCGAGCAGGATCAGCGCCGGCAGCGCCCTGCCCTTCAACGGGGCGAACTTCTCCTGCCGTCGCAGATAGGCCAGCAACTCGACGCCGTCCTCGACGAAGTCGATGCCTTCGGCGATGTCGGTGTCGACGAGGGCTTCCGCAATCAGCAGCCGGTCGTCAGGGTCGTCGTCGGCGACGAGAATGCTGATCGGTTTCTCGGCAACGCGCATTTTATGTTCTCTCCTGTACGAACTGTTCAAACGGCAGCGTCACAATGATGGTGGCGCCGTCCCCGGGTCGGCCGTCGGCTTCGATGGTGCCGCCGTGCCGCTCGGCAATCTTGCGGCAGATCGCCAGGCCCACGCCGGTTCCCTCGTAGGCGTCCCGGCCGTGCAGCCGCTGGAACATGCCGAATATGCGCTCGGCATATTCCGCCTCGAAGCCGATGCCGTTGTCCGCCACGCAGATCCGGCAGAACTCCGCGGCGGCACCGTTGAGTGCCGGGTGGCCGTTGCGTTGCGTTTCCGCCGTCACGTGGACCACGGGCGCCACACCCTCGCGATGGTATTTCAGGGCGTTGCCGATCAAGTTTTGGAACAGCTGGCGGATCTGCAACGGGTCCGCATCTATGGTCGGCAAATCATCGATTTCGATCCGAGCCACGGTTTCCTGGACGGGAACCTCGAGATCGAATACGACCTCGCGGGCCACCTGACCCAGATCGACGCCGACGAAGGGTTGGCCCCGGGTGGAGACCCTCGAGAACGCCAAGAGATCCTGGATCAGCGACTGCATGCGGCCCGTCGCGTTCTGCATCCGCGACAGGTAGTCCAGCCCCTGCTGGTCGAGCCGATCGGCGTATTTGTTGCGCAGGCGGTCGCCGAAGGCCTGCACCTTGCGCAGCGGCTCCTGCAGGTCGTGCGAGGCGACAGAGGCGAATTGCTCGAGCTCGGCGTTGGAGCGCGCGAGTTCCTGGGCCCGCTGCTCGAGCAATTGTTCGGCCTGTTTGCGATCGGTGATGTCGGTAAGGACGAATATCAGGCCTTGATCCGCCGACTCCCCGAACGTCAGTCTCGAGGTGGAAATCTGGATCGAAATCTCGCCCCCATCCTTCCTGCGCAACCGGCCCTCTACCGACGACCTTCCGTCCAGATCGATACAACCCAGATTGCACGACGCCGGCCGGCAGGTCGTCCTTCGGGACGATTCCGGTGCGGGCTCGGGCGGCTGCACATCGCTCTTCCGGCAGGCGACAAGCGATCCGATCGGCCGACCTTGGAGTTCGTCGAGCGTGTATCCGAGCGTTTCGATCGTCGCCCGATTGCAGGTGCGGATATCACCGCCCGGGCCGCTGACCACCAGCACCTCTTGGATCGAGTTCAATACGCTATCGACATAGTCGCGCGACGTGGTTGTCCGGTCGATCGTGTCGAGCATGCCGTTGAAGGAGGAGGCAAGCGCATGAAACTCCGCAGACCCGAAGGGTTCCATGCGATAGTGCAGGTTCCCGGCTTTCGCCACCCGCCCGATTCCATCCACGAAGCGGACCAGGGGTTTGGTCGTGGACAAGGCCGTGGCGACGATGGAAAGCGCGACCGCGACGACCGCGACCACCGCGCTGGCGGTCATGGCGTAGCCGAGACGATGGAACGCCGCAAAGGCCTCGTCCTCCAGCTCGCCGACCTCGAGCTGCAGGTGGGGGAACCGCGGCATCGAAGTCGTGGCGACGACCCAGTGGTCGTGCCCCTCGCCCCTCTCGACCGCGTCGCGCTTGTGGAACGTGTCGGCCGAGGAGAAGACCAGATCGTGATCGACGGTGGTGATGGCGAAGGCGGCGACCTGGACCGGTACGTCCAGCAACTGCGCCAGGTTGTCCCGATGGTGTTCGACCACGACGGCGCCTTCCGGCCGGCCCGAGTAAACCACAGGCCGCGCGATCAGCAGGCCCTCACGCGAGATCAGCGCGAGCCGGCCACCCTTCATGACGTCGCTCAGCCAAGGCGCGTCCTCGTAGGTCGCCGCGGCCGAATTCGACGTGACGGTCCGGCCCCGGTAATCCGTGAGCGTGACCTTCGCGCCGGCGGGCCCGGGCATGCGAATGGACTGAAACAGTGTTGGGATGTAGTTCAGGCGCGCTTCGAAATCGACCAGGCTGTTCACCACCAAATCGTTTGCGGCCAAGGAATCGGCCGCCTCGACCAGGGCCTGGATCCTGAGCGAAACAGCGGTCGCGACCTGCGCCGCCTCGCGGTCGAGCCGTTGCTGCAGCTCACCCCGAATGGTCTTCTTCGCGACCGACGAGGCGACCAGCAAGACAACGAGCAGCACCAAGCCGGTAACCGGCAGCACGCGCAGCAAGACGCGCGGCAGGAGTCTCGAAGGCGGTTTTTTCCCGGTCACTGTGGAGACACGGGAATTATGGCGCCGTCTTCGTCGTAGCGACTGAGACGGAAGTCGGTGGCATCGAGGGCGTCGTGGCGCTCGGGCGTGAAGGGCGGGTCGTAATTCCGCATCAATCCCTCGTGACGATCAAGCGATTCCAGGGCCGAGCGGACCTTTTCGCGGTCGGTCGTCCCGGCTTTTTCGATCGCCTTCTTCAGCAGGTGGACCAAGTCGTAGGCATGGGCGGTTCCGACGGGCGACTTGACCGCCGCCTTGGACCTGCAATCCTCGAACTTGGCGCAATAGGCCGAGTAGACCCGTTCCGCCCGGTCGGAGAACGGCGGCTCCGCGAAGGAGAAGGTCTGCAGAAACGTCAGGTCGATGCTCGCGATTTCGCGGGCCACCTGGCTGTGGAAGTCGCCGCCCGTAATGCCCCAGTGGGAGATGATCGGCAGCCGGCCATCCGCGGATCTCTGCGCCATGTTTCGCACCGCGACGAGGCCATCGACGGGATTGGCGACCAGCATGACGACGTCCGCCCCCGCCGCGGCCAGTGCCGCGATCTGGTCCGATACATCCTGTTCGCCGGTGTTGAACCACTGAACGCCCGCCGGCCGCATGCCGAGTCGCCTCAGCGCGTCGGTCATGGCCTTTGCGTTGGACCGGCCCCAGCCGGTTCGCCACAGCAGCAGCCCGGGTCGGCGAAATCCCCTTTTCAGGGCCGCATCGATCAGGAAGCCGCCGGCGTACTCGTCGCGCACCGACACGCGGAACACATAGTTCGGGTCGTAATGACTGGCCACGATCGGGGTACCCGCCGCCCAGGGGCCCAGGTAGACGATCTTGTGCCGGTGGATGGCCTCGAGCTCGGCGAGGGCGACGGGAGTATGGATGCCTCCGACCACGGCGACCAGGTTTTCGATCCGGGCGAGGTCTTCGATGTTGTCGATGCCGCGGGCCGGGTTGCCGCGGTGATCGCGGACAACCAGCTCCAGCGGCCGGCCGAGGACGCCTCCGGCCCCATTGACCTCGTCCATGGCCAGCACGAGGCCGCGCCGGATCGCCTCGCCTGACTGTGCCGCGCCCGAGGACATGTCGGCGTCGAGTCCGATGACGATCCGCTCGCTGCCGGCCGTCGCCGTGGCGATACCTGGGGCAGGCCATGGGGCGAAGACGGCGAGACACGCCAGAGCTGCCGAAAAAGGCGAACACCTGAGGATCTTCACTATTGGCTCCGGCTCGATTGAAAGATAAAGGCTAGTCGTTTTGGAATAGTTACATTCTATGTTTTGAGAAGGGGTTAATCTTCGATTGAAAGGCTGCGGGGCACGCGACCCGGCGAAGGCTTTCCCGGCTTCCATAAACACCGCGTCAAGGTAAGTTCTGATAAGCTGACGACCACGCTGATCACCACGCCGCGCGGGCGCCTAAACGGCGCTTCCGGGCGCTCGTGACGGATGACCAAGGACCGCAAAG
>CAMYKD010000044.1 GCA_947258885.1 uncultured Kiloniellales bacterium
CTGGGGCCACGGTCCGCCCGCGCGATGCGCCCTTCGGACGGCTTACGCGGCCCCACTGGGGCCACGGTCCGCCCGAAGCCCCGCCGCCGCCTTCCCCCACACCCGCAGCAGCGCCCTGAGGCGCCGCCGCTCGGCCTTGGCCGCGGCGCCGTAGAAGCCGTGCCTGCGGGCGTTGGCGTTGCCGGGCTGCGCGCCCGAGCCTTTCGCGCCGCCGTGCAGGCGGCAGCGGCGCTTGCCGGCGACCGCCGGCGCCCGGCAGGGCCGGCCGGCGCGGGTCCGCGCGCCGCAGCGCGGGCTTCGGTGCATGGCGGGGGAGGCGGCGGTCATTTGTCTTTCGCCCGGTCTGCGTCCGCCATCCGGCGGGCGTGCGCGCGGGCCCGGCGGCTCCAGTCCTCGGGCGAGGCCATGCCGGGGACGAGCAGGTAGCCGGGGCCCCCGGGCGCGGCGGCGCGGCCGCCCGGCATGGCGCGCCCTCGGGGCTCGGCCTCTTTGCGGGCCAGGGCGGCGGCGACGGCCTCGGGGTCGGGCCAGGGGCGGTCCGGGTCGTCGTGGGGCACGACCAGGACGCCGCCCCGGGGCGATTCCGCCGCCTGGGCCGCGTCGCGCTTCCGGGCCTTGTCCACGCGCCGCTCCGCCGCCTCCCGGGCGCGCTCGGCCTGGGCCCGGCGGCGGGTCAGCAGGGCGGCCTGGCGGGCGAAGATCGCGGAAAGGCGCGCCGCCAGACGCAGCTCGGCCCGGCGCGCGCGGTCGGTCTCGGGGGCGGCCCCGGGCGCGGCCTGGCCTGCCTGGCCGAGGGCCCGCGCCCGGGCGTAGCCGTCGAGCGCCGCCTCGTGCCCGGCGATCATCTGCACCGCCAGCAGCTTCTCCAGCGCGTCCCTGGGCGCGATCTCGCGCCAGACCTCGCCGGCGGCGGCCAGGGCGTCCCGCGTCGCGGCCTCGTCCGGCCGCGCCAGGGCGGCGGTCAGCTGCCCGGCCAGGTGGCGCTCCAGCGCGCCTTCGCCGACGAAACCCGCCGCCTCGGCCCTTTCGCTCATGCCGTCGCTCACGTTCTCTTGGAATATAGGATATATACCCTATATAATGGCGATTGTCAAGAATAAAAGTGGAAAATGCGAACCGCAGAGACGCAGAGGCACGGAGAAACAACGCCGCCTTCGTCATTGCCGGACCGCGATCCGGCAATCCGGGGAAAATGCCGGGGTCGGACACCGCCCCGGGTCGCCGGGCCGCGCCCGGCGACGACGAGAAGAAAGCTCTGCGTCTCCTTCGCGCGGCTTACGCGGCGCCACCGGCGCCACGCTCCACGCGAAGCTCTGTGGTGAAAACCTTTTTTTTCAAGGACTTACGTTATGGCCGCCGACCCGCCGCCACCCCATAACCTATTGAAATCAAACGAACGTTTGCTGTGCATGGGCTCGTTCGCTTTTTTTTGCCTCCGGTTCCCGCGGCTCAGGCCAGGCGGTCGACGGCGGCGGGGCCGAGTTGGGGCTCGGGCGCGGCGGCGACCGCGTCGAACACCGCCTCGACGCTCTCGACCACCTGGAGCAGGCCGCTGTGCGCGGGCTTGACGTAGCCGGCGGCGGCCTGGTGTTCGATCAGGCGCACGAGGGGGTCCCAGAAGCCGGCCGCGTTGACCAGGATCACCGGCTTGTCGTGCAGGCCGAGCTGGCGCCAGGTGACGATCTCGAAGGTCTCGTCCAGGGTGCCGAAGCCGCCGGGCAGGGCGCAGAAGGCGTCGGACAGATCGCACATCCGCATCTTGCGCTCGTGCATGGTCTCGACCACCTGCAGGTCGCCGAGCGCCTCGTGGCCGACCTCGCGGGCCATCAGGTGGCCGGGGATGATGCCGGTGACCGCCCCGCCCGCGGCCAGCGCCGCGTCGGCCAGCACGCCCATCAGGCCGACCCGCCCGCCGCCGAAGACGATCCGCACGCCGCGCCCGGCCGCCTCGCGGCCGAGCGCCGCCGCCGCCTCCAGATGGCGCGGATCGACCGCGTCCGACGAGCCGCAGTAGACGCAGAGCGCGCGCAAGTCCGCCATGATCCGATGCCTCCCGAGCCGAGCAAACCGCCCTTGGTCCTAGCGCATCGCGCCCGCCAGGGAAAGCCGGCGCGGCCGCGAAGACGGATTCACCGCAGAGGCGCAGAGACACGGAGAAACAACAGAGGAGATCGCGCGCGCCGCGCGCCCAAAACAACCAGGTCTTGGGGCCGCACGGAGCGGCTGACGAGCCGGCAGGAGCCGTCCCGCCGCACGGCCTCTCCGTGTCTCTGCGCCTTTGTGGCGAAACCCCTTCGCGATGCTTGCGCGCTTCCTCCCGCGCGGGAGCGTTGCGCGGGTCTGCCGGGCGTACTAGGGTGGGTTGGTGGCGGGATCGGAGTCGGTATCCTTGAATCGCATCGTCGTTATTGCAGGGGTCGTGGCGGTCGTCGTCGCCCTGCTGCTCGCCTTCCTGTTCACCGGCGAGCCGTCGGACGAGGCGCCGACGGTCGCCGAGGCGCCGCCGCGGGCCGAGCCGAATGCCATGCCGGACGCCGAGGCGCCGCCGCCGCCGGCCGAGCCGGTCGCGCCCAGCTTCGACATCGTGCGGGTCGAGCCGAGCGGCGAGACCGTGATCGCGGGACGGGCGGCGCCGGGCGCCGAGGTCACCGTGCTCGATCGCGGCGAGGTCCTCGGCACGGTCACCGCGGACGACGCCGGCGAATGGGTGCTGCTGCCGGAGCTGCCGCTCGGGCCGGGCAGCCACGAGTTGGGCCTGAGCAGCCAGCTGCCGCCGGCTACGGCCCTGGCCGGCAGCCCGTCGGCCCAACCCACCGCGACCCGACCCGCCGCGACCCGACCCGCCGGCGAGACGCCCGCCGCAAAGCCGCTCGAGTCCGAGAACGTGGTCGTCGTGGTGGTGCCCGAGCCCAAGCCGGCCACCACCGCCGAGGCCGCCGCCGTCGCGCCGGCGCCCGAGCAGCCGATCGCCCTGCTGACGCCGCGCGCGGGCGGCGGCGCCTCGCGGGTGCTGCAGCAGCCGGGCGAGGGCGGCATCGCCGACCGCGGCCTGGTGCTGAACGCGGTCGACTACGACGAGGCCGGCCGGGTGGTCATCTCCGGCCAGGCGCGCCCGGGGGCCCTGATCTACGTCTATCTCGACGACAAGCCGCTCGGCCGGGCGGTGGCCGACGAGGAGGGCCGCTGGGAGGCGATGCCCGGCGAGCGGGTCGCCCCCGGACTGCACAGCCTGCGGGTCGATCAGGTCGACGGCGCCGGCTCGGTCGTGGCCAGGGTCGAGACGCCCTTCTCGCGGGCCACGCTGCTGACCAGCCTGGCCGAGGAGAGCTTCGTCGTGGTCCAGCCGGGCAACAGCCTGTGGCGCATCGCCCGGCGCAGCTACGGCGAGGGCATCCGCTACACGGTGATCTTCGAGGCCAACCGCGACCAGATCGGCGACCCGGACCTGATCTACCCGGGGCAGATCTTCCAGGTGCCGTCCTCCGAGTGATCCGCCCGAGCGACGGTGTCTCAGGCCTCGGCCGGGGGAGCGGTCGGGGGGGCGGCCGGGCGGTGCAGGAAGGGGTTGGCCGCCAGCAGCTCGCCGAGCAGCGCCAGGCAGGGCTTCCACTCGAGCAGCAGCGCGGCGACCGTGGCCATGACGCTGACCGGGGTGCGCGGCGCCGGCGGCACGGCCTCGGCGCGGAACCGGATCTCCTTGGCGGGGGTCAGCTCCAGGCGGCCGCGCTTGCGCGCGCCGCTGGCCGCGATCAGGCGCAGGATCCAGCGCCGCGCCGCCGCGCACTCGATGGTGTAGGGCAGCGCCCCCAGATCGGCGGTCAGGCGGACCAGGGGCGTCGGACCGGCGGTCACCTCGGCGGCGAAGGGGACCCCGGCATAGACGAAGCCGAAGCACAGCGGGACGTCGTGGTCGTGCGGCACCAGCCGGCCTTCGCGCGTGACGGCGACCGTGCCGACCTGGAGCGGCAGGGTCTGCTCGCCGACCAGTCTTATGGTGTCCGGAATGTCGCGCGGTTTCGCGCCGGCTTTCTTCGCCAAGGCATCCCCCAGGGGTATGGACTAGTCCTTTTGTACCGTTCTTGCTTTATCACCGCCGCGCTTAACGATTGGTAAAGCATCGGGCGTACAGCTTCGGGCGGGCGCGAGGCTTTGCCTGGCCCCGCGCCGGGAGTATGCTGCGCCGGCCGCGCCGTCCCGCGGCCTGTTTCGAGGAGAGCCAAAGGGTGCTCGTGCCGATCCACCGGGCCGGATGGCCCTTCATCGCCCTGTTCTTCGTGGTGTCCGCGGTGCTCGGCTTCGCGGCCCAGCCGCTGTTCTGGATCGGCCTCGTGGCCACCGGCTGGTGCGTCTACTTCTTCCGCGACCCGCCGCGCATGACGCCGCTGCGCCCGGGCCTCGTGGTCGCCCCGGCCGACGGGCGCGTGCAGTGGGTCGGCCGCGCCCGGCCGCCGGCCGAGCTGGGCCTGGGCGAGGCGGAGCTCACCCGGATCAGCGTTTTCCTCAACGTCTTCGACGTGCACGTCAACCGGATCCCGATCGACGGCGCCGTGACGCGGCTGGAATACCACCCGGGCAAGTTCCTCAACGCCGCGCTCGACAAGGCCTCGGAGGACAACGAGCGGCAGTCGGTGCTGATCGAGACCGGGGACGGCCGGCGCCTCGGCGTGGTACAGATCGCCGGACTGATCGCCCGGCGCATCGTCTGCGACCTGAAGGACGGGCAGGAGGTGCGCGCCGGCGAGCGCTTCGGCCTGATCCGCTTCGGCAGCCGCACGGACCTCTTCCTGCCGGACGGCGTGGCGCCGCTGGTCGCCGTCGGCCAGCGCGCCGTGGGCGGCGAGACGGTGTTCGCCGACATGACCTCGACCGAGGGCCCGCGCGAGGCCCGGGAGCAATAGATGGAGATGCAACCCCGCGGCCGGCTGCGCGGCCACTCGCTCAACCGGCTGATCCCCAACATCCTCACGATCCTGGCGCTCTGCGCCGGGGTCACGGCCATGCGCTTCGGCCTTCAGGGCAACTGGGAGGCCGCCGTCATCGCGGTCGTGGTGGCCGCGATCCTCGACGGCCTGGACGGCCGCATCGCCCGCGCGCTGGGCGCGAGCAGCCGCTTCGGCGCCGAGCTGGACTCGCTGTCGGACTTCGTCGCCTTCGGGGTGGCGCCGGCCTTCATGGTCTACATCTGGAGCCTGCAGACCGCCGGCGGCTTCGGCTGGGCCCTGGCGCTGCTCTTCGCGGTCTGCTGCGCGCTCAGGCTGGCCCGCTTCAACACCGCCTTGGAATCCGAGGTCCCGGAGCCCGCCTGGGCCAAGAACTTCTTCGTCGGCGTGCCGGCGCCGATCGGCGGCCTGCTGGCCTTGATCCCGATGATCGTCGGGCTCGAGACCGAGAGCGAGGTCTTTGCCAGTCCGGTCATCAACGGCCTGGCCATCGCCGGGATCTCCGCGCTCATGGTCAGCCGCGTGCCGACCGTCGCCATCAAGCAGGCCAAGGTGCCGGCCCGCTACGTGGTCTTCGTGCTGCTCGGCGTGGGCGCCTTCGCCGCCTTCCTGATCAGCAAGCCCTGGGTCACGCTGGCGGTGTCCGCACTGGTCTATCTGGCCAGCATTCCCTACGCCGTGGTGCTCTACCGACGGCTCGAGCGCAGACATCCCAGCGAGGCCCTGGAGGCCGAAGAAGAAGAGGAGGAGGCTGGGACCGAGCCCTGACTCGGCCAGTTATTCCGCGGCGTCCGGCAGGGCCCTCGGGCCGCGCGCGGGCGCTTCGGCTCGCCTGGCCGAGCGGCTGCGCCGCCGGTCCCGCCAGTCGGCCAGGTTGGCGCGCAGCATCAAGGCCGAGGGCGTGACCAGCAGGGTCAGGACCGTCGCGAAGCCGAGCCCGAAGACGATCGCGGTCGAGAGCTGACGCCACCACTGCGTGGAGGGCGCCCCCACCTGCACGCTCCTGGTGAAGAAATCGATGTTCATGGCCAGGACCATCGGCATCAGACCGAGGATCGTCGTGATCGTGGTCAGCAGCACCGGGCGCAGGCGCTGGGCGCCGGTGCGCAGGATCGCCTCGCGCACGGTCGGTGCGGTCCGCTTCAGGCGATCGAAGGTGTCGATCAACACGATGTTGTTGTTGACCACGATGCCGGCCAGCGCGATCACGCCGATCCCCGACATGACGATGCCGAAGGGCTGGCCGGTCGCCAGCAACCCGATCATGACGCCGATGGTCGACATGATCACCGCCGAAAGGATCAGGAAGGCGCTGTAGAAGCTGTTGAACTGGGTGACCAGGATGATCGCCATGAGGAACAGCGCCACCACGAAGGCCTTGGTCAGGAAGGCCTTGGCCGCCTCCTGCTCCTCGTCCTCGCCCTTGAAGGTGATCGTGGTCCGCGGGTCGATCTCGGCGGCGGCCATCCAGTCGCGGATTTCGCGCACCTTGT
Source organism: uncultured Kiloniellales bacterium (assembly GCA_947258885.1). Taxonomy (GTDB): domain Bacteria; phylum Pseudomonadota; class Alphaproteobacteria; order Kiloniellales; family JAKSDN01; genus CAMYKD01. The sequence goes on from CAMYKD010000044.1 coordinate 6,434, forward strand.
CGTCGACCAGGACGCCGGGCGCCACCTCGGCCTTGATGGTCATCACCCGGGTGCCGTCGACCCGGCGCAGCAGACCGACCTTCGGGCGGGCCCGGCGCTCGACGAAATTGGAGATCGGAATCCGGCCGACCGCGGTTTGCACCCGAATCTGGTCCAGATGGTCGATGCTTCGGTAGGCCTCGGGCAGCCGCACCACGATGTCGATCTCCTCGTCGCTGTCGTCGGGTCGGTAGTCGCCCAGCTTCATGCCGTTGGTGATCATGCGCACGTAGCTGCCGATCAGCGAGACGTCGGCGCCGAACTTGGCGGCCTGGGCCCGATCGACCGTGAGCTCCCATTCGATGCCGGGAATCGCGCGGCCGTCCTCCAGGTCGACGAAGCCGCCCATTTCCTCCATGGCGCGGACGATGCGGCTGACCGTGGCGTCGATCAGGCGCGGGTCCTCGGCAGCGACCTGGACCTGGACCGGCTTGCCCACTGGCGGTCCGGCTTCCTCCTTGCGCGGCTCGACGATGATGCCGGCCAGGTCCGCCGTGCGCCGGCGCACCTCGGCGAGGATCTCGTCGGCCGGCCGGCGCGAATGCCAGTCGGTCAGCTCCAGCTGGACCGTGCCGACCAGGTCCTCGGGCTCGTCGTCGCGCTCCGTGCCCGACGAGGCGACGCTGCGGGCGTAGATCGCATGGAACTCGGCCTTGTCGCGCTGCAGGCCGAGGATCCGGTCTTCGACCTGACGCAGCAGCCGGTCGCGCTCTTCGATCGAAAGGTTGCCGCGCGCATGGACCTGAAGGGCGACGTTGTCGGGCTCGACGTCCGGGAAGAACTCGACGCCGCGGCCGAAGGTCGCATAGGCCATCTGGACGGCGACCAACAGTGTCACCGCCACCGTCAGGACCTTGCCCGGGTGGTTCAGTGCGACCTCCAGGACGCGCAGATAGCGGCCGGTGGCGCCGGGCACGTGCCGCAGGTCGCCGTCCTCGCCGGCGGCCAGCGCCTTGACCGTATCCGGGTCGGCGACGCCGCCCGGCCGGCCGAAGATGGCCCCCAGGGTCGGCACGAAGACCAGCGCCATGAGCAGCGAGGCGCTCAGCGTCGCCACCAGCGTGATCGGCAGATACTTCATGAACTCGCCGACCACGCCCGGCCAGAAGATGAGCGGCAGGAAGGCGGCCAGCGTGGTCGCCGTCGCCGCGATGATGGGCCAGGCCATACGCTTGGCGGCCAGCGCGTAGGACCGTTTCTTGTCAAGGCCCTCGCTCATCTTGCGGTCGGCGTATTCGGTCACCACGATGGCGCCGTCGACCAACATGCCGACCGCCAGGATCAAACTGAACAGAACCACGATATTGACCGTGAACCCGAGCGTGGCGAGCACCAGGATGCCGGTCAGGAATGAGCCGGGGATGGCGATGCCGACCAGCCCCGCCGAGCGCGGCCCCAGGGCGGCGACAATGACCACCATGACCAGCAGGACCGCGCTCAGCACGTTGTTCTGCAGGTCGCTCAGCATGTTGCGGATATTGGACGACTTGTCCTGGCTGTAGGTGACCACGACCTCGGCCGGCCACTTGCCGCGCTCCCCCTCGACCACGGCGCGAACCTGTTCGATGGTTTCGATGATGTTCTCGCCGGTCCGCTTGGAGACCTCCAACGCGATGGCCGGCCGGCCGTTGATCCGGGCGAAGCCTTGGGATTCCTTGAAGGTCGACCGCAGTATCCCGACGTCGCGGAAACGCACCACCGCGTCGCCGTTCACCTTGACCGGCGTGTCGAGGATGTCGTCGACGGTCTCGAACAGGCCGGGCACCTTGATGGCGAAGCGACCTCGGCCGGTATCGAGCGAACCGGCCGCCACCAGCCGGTTGGACAGGGACACCGTCGCGATGATGTCCCGGGCGTCCAGGTTGTAGCTTTCGATCATCAGCGGGTCGAGGACCAACTCGATCAACTCGTCCCGGTCGCCCGCGATCTGCGCCTTGAGGACGGCGGATACGGTCTCGATCCGATCCTGCAGGCTGCGCGCCAGGCGCAACAACGTCCGCTCCGGCACCTCGCCGGAGAGGGTCACGACCAGGACCGGGAAGAGGCTCAAGTTGATCTCGTGAACCGTCGGCTCGTCGCTCTCCTCCGGCAGCTCGGGTTTGGCCAGGTCGACCTTCTCGCGGACGTCGGCCATGGCGATGTCGACGTCGAAGCCGGCGTCGAACTCCAGAAGGATATTGGCGCCGCCGAGGAACGCGGTGGCGCGCATCTCCTTGGCGCCCTCTATGTCGCGCAGCTGCTTTTCGATCGGTTTGATCAGAAGCCGTTCGGCATCCTCCGGCGATATCCCCTCGTGGCTGACGTTGACATAGAGGATCGGGATGTTGATGTCCGGCTCGGCCTCCTTGGGGACGGTGAAATAGGTGTAGGAGCCGGCCAGCAACACCAGAAGAAGAGTAGCCAAGACAGTGCGCGTGCGGCCAATGGCGGCGTCGATCAGGCCGGTCACGAGGTGCCTCCCTTGCCGCTGGTCCGGTCCAGTTCCTCCTCCTCGACAGCCCGGACCCGCTGGCCGGCGGTGACGAACTCCTGGCCGACGGTGATGAAGGTCACCTGCTCGGGCAGGCCGCCAACCCACATGCCCGCCGGGCCGCTCTCCAGGATGCTGACCGGATGGAAGCCGACCGTGCTGTCGGCCTCCAGGGTCTTGACGCCAAGCACCCCGCTATCGGTCAAGGTCAAGATGGCCGGTGAAACCAGGTGTGCCAGGACCCGTTCCATCGGGATGCGCAGTTCCGCGGTAATGCCGTCGGGAATCTTGCGGTCGGGGTTCGCGACTTCGAGCTCGACCCGGAAGGTGCGGGTCGCGGGGTCGGCCATGGCACCGACGAATCGCAGTTTGCCGCTTACCTCCCGGTCGGCGATCAGGCGCGCCCGGCCAGGGGCGCCCACCTCGAGCTGGCCGATATCTCGCTCGCTGATCTGGGCCACGACAAGGATCGGGTCCAAGTCGACCACGCGCCCGATGCGGTCGCCCTTTTCCACGAAATCGCCGATATCGATCAGGCGTTCCTCCACGAAGCCGTCGTAGGGTGCCCGGATCTCGGTGTTGTCCAAGGCCAGGCGGGCGTGCTCGACGGCAGCCTGAGCCGCCTCCAGCGCCGCGCTCGAGCCGGCCAGCTGGGTCTCGGCGCGAAATCCCTTCTTGGTCAGGCGCTCGGCGGCCCGATACTCGATACGCCGCTGCTTCAGCAGGGCCTCCGCCTCCTTCAGCTTGGCCGGGCGGTCTTCCGGCGCCAGGCGCGCGATGATTTGACCGCCTTCGACCCGGTCGCCCCGGTCGACAGGCAGCTCGATCACCCGGCCGTGGGTTTCGGCCTTGACCTCCACGGTGCGCCACGCCTCGGTGCGGCCGCGCAGCACGACTTCACTGATGCGCGGCCGGGCCGACTGACTGCGGACCCGAACCAGAGGTATCTTCTCGGCCGCGCTCAGCTCGGCTGGCGGCTTGCGCGCTTCGGGCGCGCCGCCGCCGTCGGCCATTTGGCCCGAGAGGATCCAGCCGGCGGCGCCGATCGCCAGCACGGCGGCTATGACGTAGGAGCGCTTCATCATCGCGGCGGCCTTTCCAAAGGCTTCTGCTGTGCTACACGCGGCCTGGCATTCGCAGGATCACTGCCGCGTCCCGATCATTCCGCCACCAGGGCCGGCGGGGCGTTTGCCGCGCCGCTCCGCAGCATCGCGCGATTCTCGAGCAGATACTGCACGGCGGCGCGGTACATGGCGAGGCCGAAGCCGTGCACAAGGCGCTGTCCTGCCGGGCGGTCATCCAGGCAGCATTCCTCCATGCGCGCGATCTGTTCCTCGTAGTAGGCGATACGCTTGTCGATCACCTCGGATAGCCGTGCGGCCGGCAGCAAGTGCCCGAGGAACAGGACGAACAGGAAATCCGACCGGTAGCGGTCCGGCGCCGGCGGCTCCATCAGAGCCTCGAGCAGAGTCTGGCGGCCTGTCTCCGTGATCGAATAGACCTTTTTGTCGGGGCGTTTTTCCTGGGCCATCGCGGTGCCCTCCACGAGACCCTCTTCGGTCAACTTGGTGAGCGCCGGGTAGATCGAGCCGAAACCCGTGTCCTGGAAGTGCCCGAGCGGCGGTTCCTCCAAGGCTTTCTTGATCTCGTAGCCGCTGGCGTCGCCCTTCGTCAGCACCGCCAGGCAAAGCGTCTTCGCGTCCATGGTCAAAGGTCCTTCTGAATGCCCGAAACAATTATATCGTTTCGAGATACACCGATTCAATATATTATTTTTCGATATACGAAATCGCGGGAGACACTCCTTGCCCCTTTCCCCCTCTTCGGTCCGAAAATTACATAAAAATCAAACAGTTGCCCAATCGTTCGCCGGCATGTTATAAGTGTCTAGATCAATTGTGTAGGTGAAGCGATGAGCCTGTTGTCCGGCGCTACCTTGTCGAGCCTGGCGGCCCAGGTCCGCAGTCTGGCGGTCTCGGCCGCGAACGTCGCCAACATGCGCAGCGCAGATTACGTGCCGCAGCGGGTCGTTCAAACATCGGGTCCCGCTGGCGGGGTGCGCGGCGAGGCGGCCCCGATTTCGCCGCCCTCGATCCTTGTCTACGATCCGAGAAACCCGGCGGCGGACCAAGACGGGCTGGTCGCGCTGCCGAACGTCTCGCTCGAGGAAGAGTTCGTCGTGCAAATCCAGGCCAAGCTGGCCTACAAGGCCAACCTTGCCGCCCTGAAGGCCCAGGACGAGGCGCTCGGCGACCTGCTCGACGTCGTCTCCTGAGGGACCGCCGGCCGGGGCGGAGTCGATCCGTAACGACGGCGCGATCGACGCTCCGCAATTAAACCTTGTTCAAATCGGCCTTCGAAGGTAGAAATATCCTGCTTTACCGGGTGTCCGGAGAGTCAGGACGCCCGCGAGGGCCCGAAGGAACAGATTGTGAACACGTTCGCGACGGATAAGCATTTGGACTCGAGCCGGCGCAGCCTAGCGGCAGCGTTGCGTCTCGACGCGCCGTCGCATGCCCTCCTGTCCGAAATCCTCCTCCTTAGCTGCCCCTGAGCGCTACAGCCGCCGGACCGCGGCAAGCGAGCAGGGGATCGTGACGACGCCACGGGCCGCCAGTGGGCGGCAGCCGGAACCAAGGAGGACTTTTCAGCCATGAACGACATAACGAAAGACGGCGAGCGCGTCGTCATCTTCGATACCACCCTGCGCGACGGCGAGCAGTCGCCCGGCTGTTCCATGAACCTGGAAGAGAAGATCCAGGTGGCCGAGGTGCTGGAGCAGATGGGGGTCGACGTCATCGAGGCCGGTTTCCCGATCGCCTCCAGGGGCGACTTCGAGGCGGTCAGCGAGATCGCCAAGCGGGTCAAGGAATCCACCGTCGCCGGCTTGGCCCGGGCGACGGCCAAGGATATCGACCGCGCCGGGGAGGCGGTGCGGCACGCGGCCCGGCCGCGCATCCATACCTTCATCTCGACCAGCCCGCTGCACATGAAGTACAAGCTGCAAATGGAGCCGGAGGCGGTGCACCAAGCGGTGATGGACAGCGTCGGCCAGGCCCGCAACCTGTGCGACGACGTCGAATGGTCGCCCGAGGACGGTACCCGCACCGAGCACGATTTCCTGTGCCGCTGCGTCGAAACGGCGATCAAGGCCGGAGCACGCACGGTCAACATCCCCGACACCGTCGGCTACACCGTGCCGGAGGAGTTCCATCGGTTGATCGCCATGCTGATGAACCGGGTGCCGAACATCGACCAGGCGGTGATTTCGGTGCACTGCCACAACGACCTGGGACTGGCCGTGGCCAATTCGCTGGCCGCCGTGCAGGCCGGCGCGCGCCAGGTCGAATGCACCGTCAACGGTATCGGCGAGCGCGCCGGTAACGCGGCGATGGAAGAGGTCGTCATGGCGCTGCGGACGCGTCACGACACCATGCCCTACAAGACCGGAATCGATACGACCAAGATCATGAAGGCCTCGCGCCTGCTGTCCGCGATCACCGGCTTCAACGTCCAGCCCAACAAGGCGATCGTCGGGGCCAATGCCTTCGCCCACGAGTCGGGCATTCACCAGGACGGCATGCTGAAGAACGCCGGGACTTACGAGATCATGACCCCGGAGTCGGTCGGCTTGACCCGCTCGACACTGGTCATGGGCAAGCACTCGGGCCGGCACGCCTTCAAGACCAAGCTGGAGGAGTTGGGCTTCAAGCTGGGTGACAACGAGCTGAACGATGCCTTCCAGCGCTTCAAGGATCTGGCGGATCACAAGAAGGACGTCTACGACGAGGACTTGATCGCCCTGGTCGACGACGCAGTGGTGCGCCACAACGACCGCATCAAGTTCGTTTCGCTGCAGGTCGTCTGCGGCTCCAAGGGCCCGCAGACGGCCGAGCTGGGGCTCGAGGTCGACGGCGAGACCAGAGTCGAGAAGGCCGACGGCAACGGACCGGTCGACGCGGTTTTCGCGGCGGTCCGCAAGGTCTTCCCGCACGAAGGCAGCCTGCAGCTCTACCAGGTCCAAGCCGTGACGGGCGGCACCGATGCCCAGGCCGAGGTGACCGTGCGGCTGGAGGAAGAGGGCAAGACGGTGAACGGTCAGGGCGCCGACTACGACACCCTGGTCGCCTCGGCCCGCGCCTACGTGAACGCGTTGAACAAGTTGCTGGTCAAACGGGAAAAGACGGCGCCCGCGGCGCTGTCGGCCTAGGTCCCGGCAGCGGCATGGCGGGACCGAGGAAAGCATTTTCTTGAAATCGCCACGGCGGAAGGCTATTCCCTCCCCACGTCCGCCGTGGCGACTCCTTCACCTGATCGGATCGAGGATCTGACGTCGAGATGTTTGCACGCCTACTCGGCATGTTTTCCGCTGACATGGCCATCGACTTGGGCACAGCGAACACACTGGTTTACGTCAAGGGCCGCGGCATCGTCCTGAACGAGCCTTCGGTCGTTGCGATCGCCGATGTCAGAGGCAGGAAGCAGGTCTGCGCCGTAGGGGACGAAGCGAAGATGATGCTGGGCCGCACGCCGGGCAACATCCAGGCCATCCGGCCCCTGCGCGACGGTGTGATCGCCGACTTCGAAGTCGCCGAGGAGATGATCAAGCACTTCATCCGCAAGGTGCACAATCGGCACAGCTTCGCCCGCCCCCAGGTGATCATCTGCGTGCCCTCGGGCTCGACGGCGGTCGAGCGGCGCGCGATCCAGGAGTCGGCGGAAAGCGCCGGTGCGCGGCGGGTCTTTCTGATCGAGGAGCCCATGGCGGCGGCGATCGGCGCCGGCTTGCCCGTGACCGAGCCGACCGGCTCCATGGTGGTCGACGTGGGCGGCGGCACCACCGAGGTCGCCGTGTTGTCGCTGGGCGGCATCGTCTACTCGCGCTCGGTGCGGGTCGGCGGCGACAAGATGGACGAGGCGATCATCGCCTATATCCGGCGCAACCATAACCTTCTGGTCGGCGAAGGTTCGGCGGAGCGCATCAAGAAGGACATCGGCACCGCCAGCCCACCCGAGGACGGCGAGGGCGATACCATGGAGATCAAAGGCCGCGACCTGATGAACGGCGTGCCCAAGGAGCTGATCATCTCGGAGCGGCAGATCGCCGAAGCCCTGGCCGAGCCCGTCGGGGCCATCATCGAGGCCGTCAAGGTGGCGCTCGAGCACACGGCGCCGGAGCTGGCCGCCGACATCGTCGACAAGGGCATCGTCCTGACCGGCGGCGGTGCGCTGCTGTGCAACCTCGACTTCGTGCTGCGGGCCTCGACGGGGCTGCCGATCTCGATCGCCGACGATCCGCTCAGCTGCGTCGCATTGGGCACCGGACGGTGCCTTGAAGAGCTCACGACCATGCGAAACGTGCTCATCGAGTACTAATTGTAAAGACTTTATTAACGTTCGGGCCCTATACGTTTGCGTGTAGCTTCCATAGACTGCGTCACGACCGTTGCTCCGACAGCGGCCCAGATCTCGGAGGGGGTGTGAATAGACGCGCGGGTTCCGTTATGCGCCTGGCTACGCCGGTCAAGGCGTGGACCCAGCGTTTTGCGCTTCTGTTTCTTGCCGGTGTCGCCGTGGCCCTCATGCTATTGGACAAGGCGGACAGCGTGGTGGTCGAACGCGCGCGCAGCGCCGTCGCCGACGCCGTCGCACCGATCCTCGATGCCGCCTCGCGTCCGGTGGCGACGTTCAACGAAATGGTCGAACAGGGCGGGCAGCTGGTTTCGGTCGCCGCCGAGAACGCCGAACTGCGCGAGCAGAACGAGCGGCTGCGGCACTGGGAGACCGTAGCGCGCCGACTCGAGGCCGAAAACGAAGCACTCAGGTCCACGCTCAAACTGGTTCCGGATCCGACGCTCCATTACGTGACGGCACGGGTCATCGCCGATCAGGGCGGCGCCTTCGTCCGTTCGGTGCTGCTCAGCGCCGGCGCGCGCGAGGGGGTCGAGAGAGGCCAGGCGGCCCTCACCGGCGACGGACTGGCGGGGCGCGTGGCCGAGGTCGGCAATGGCACCTCGCGGGTGTTGCTGCTCACCGACATGAACAGCCGGATCCCGATCCTGGTTGGCGACGCGCAGGACCGGGCCATGCTGGTCGGCGACAACACCGCCGAGCCGCACCTGCAGTACCTGGAGCCGCGGGTCGAAGTGAAGCCCGGGGACCGGGTGATGACCTCCGGTCACGGCGGGGTCTTCCCGCCGGGTCTGCCGGTCGGCCGTGTCACCTCGGTCGACGAGGAGGGTATCCGGGTGCGGCCCTTCGTCGACTGGGGGCACATGCAATATCTGCGCTTGGTTGATTTCGAATTGCCCGGCATACTGCGCTCGTTTGACGGCAGTGAGTCGCCGGGGAACGGTCGGTGAAGCAAGGCGTCTGGCACCGCCTCGACATTATAGCCCGCAGCCTGTCGCCCCTGGCGATCACGCTGCTGCTCATCATGGTCGGCATGGTGCCGCTGCAGATCCCCAAGATCGCGCCGGTCATCCCCTCGGTCGCGCTGATCGCGGTCTATTACTGGGCGGTACACCGGCCGAACCTGATGACGGTCTGGGCGATCTTCCTGATCGGGTTGTTTCAAGACCTCCTGTCCGGCGGACACCTTGGCGTCGGCATCATGGCCTTGTTGATGGTCCATGTCGTGATCGATACGCAACGCCGCATCTTCGCGCGCTCTTCGTTCCAGGCGCTGTGGGTGCTCTTCGCCATAGTCGCGGCCGCGGCGCTCTATCTCATGTGGCTGCTCAACTGCCTGCTCCAGGGGGTTTTTCTCGAGGTCCAGCCGGTTCTGTTTCAGTACCTGACGACCGTTGCGGCCTACCCCTGCCTGGCCTGGCTGTTCGCCCAGGCCCAGAAGGCCTTTCTCAAGTAACCGGGCGGGGGGTTAGGGGCGCCATGGCGCGACGCAACGACGACCAGACCCGATACCGGATATTCACCCGGCGCGCCATGCTGCTCGGCGCCGGCCAGGCGGCGCTGTTGTCGACCCTGGCCGGGCGCATGTACTACCTGCAAATCCTCGAATCCGACCGCTACGCGACCCTGGCCGAGGACAACCGGATCAATCTGCGCCTGCTCGCGCCGCCGCGCGGGCGCATCATCGACCGCTTCGGCCTGCCGCTCGCCGACAACGTCCAGAATTACCGTGTCGTGCTGGTGCGCGAGCAGACCCGCGACGTCGCCTGGACGCTGGACGCGCTCGGCCAGATTATCGAGCTCTCGGACTACGATCGCGAGCGCGTGCTGCGCGAGACCGCCAGCAAGCGGGCCTTCGTGCCGGTCACCGTGCGCGACAACTTGACCTGGCCGCAGGTCAGCCGCATCGAGGTCAACGCGCCCGAGCTTCCCGGCGTCAGCATCGACGTGGGCCGGACCCGGCGCTACCTCTTCGGCGATCCGATGACGCCGGTCCTGGGCTACGTCTCTGCCGTGTCGGAGTCCGAGCTGACCGGCGACCCGCTGCTCGAGCTGCCCGATTTCAGGATCGGCAAGAACGGCGTCGAGCGCCAGCACGACCTGAAGCTGCGCGGCGCGGCCGGGACCAGCCAGATCGAGGTGAACGCCGCCGGCCGGGTGATCCGCGAGCTCACACAGCGGCGCAACGAGGCCGTGCCGGGCAAGGAACTCGTGCTGACCCTGGACGCCGAGCTGCAGCTCTTCGCGCACGAGCAGCTCGCCGCGCACGAAAGCGCTTCGGCCGTGGTGATGAACGTGGAGAACGGCGAGGTTCTGGCCCTGGGTTCCGCGCCCAGCTACGACGCCAACGCCTTCAGCCTGGGCATCTCGCCCGATTATTGGGGCACCCTGGTCAACGATCCGCTCTCGCCCTTGACCAACAAGGCGGTCGCCGGACTCTACGCGCCGGGCTCGACCTTCAAGATGATCGTCGCGCTGGCCGCGCTGGGCGCCGGCGCCAGCCCCGGCGACCTGGCCTTCTGCCGCGGCTGGCTTGAGCTGGGCAACGCCCGCTTCCACTGCTGGAAGAAGCAGGGCCACGGCTGGCTCGACATGATCGGCGGCATCAAGCAGTCGTGCGACGTCTACTTCTACGAGCTGGCCAAGCGGACCGGCATCGACCGGATCTCCGAGATGGCCACGCGCTTCGGGTTGGGCCAGCCGTTGGGGGTGGACCTGCCGGGCGAGCGCCCCGGGGTGGTGCCGACCCGAGAGTGGAAGCTGGGCGCGATCGGCGAGCCTTGGCAGAAGGGCGAAACGCTGGTCACCGCCATCGGCCAGGGCTTCATCCTGGCCACGCCGCTCCAGCTCGCGGTGATGGTCGCGCGCATCGCCTCGGGCCGGGCGGTCACGCCTCGCGTCACGCGCGGCTTCCGCGAGGTCGAGGGCGAGGGGCCGGTGGTCGGTGCCGAGGCCCCGGTCTTCGCGCCGCTCGACGTGCCCGAGGCGCATCTCAAGCTGGTCCGCCAAGCCATGGACGCGGTGGTCAACGAGCAGAAGGGCACCGCCTACTGGCGGCGAATCGCGAAGGAAGGTTGGGAGATGGCGGGCAAGACCGGCACCTCGCAGGTGCGCCGGATCACCAAGGCCGAGCGCGACGAGGGCGTCAAGAAGAACGAGGAGCTGCCCTGGCGCTTCCGCGACCATGCGCTCTTCGTCGCCTTCGCGCCGGTGCACAAGCCGCGCTACTGCTGCGCCGTGGTGGTCGAGCACGGCGGCGGCGGCTCCAAGGTGGCCGCGCCGATCGCCCGCGACATCCTGACCGAGGTCCAGCGCCGCGACCCTTCGGCGGCCGAGGGCCTGCCGCTGCTGGCCAGCAGCCAGGTGCGGGAAGGCTGAGCCATGGACTTCACGGACCTGTCCAGGCCGCGCAACCCGCGGCTCAAGTTCAGCCAGAAGCTGGCGCAGATCAGCTGGGGCCTGATCTTCCTGGTGCTCGCGCTGGGCGCGAGCGGCGTCGCCATGCTCTACTCGGCCGCGGACGGCAACATGGAGCCCTGGGCCTCGCGCCAGATGGTGCGCCTGGGCTTCGGCCTGCTGATCATGTCGGTCGTGGCGCTCTTCGACATCCGCTTCTGGTTCCGCCAGTCCTATCTCATTTATCTGGTCGCGCTGTTGCTGCTGGTCGCGGTCGAGGTCATGGGCAGCACCGGCATGGGCGCGCAGCGTTGGATCGACCTCCAGGTCATCCGGATCCAGCCCTCGGAGGTCATGAAGGTCGCGCTCGTGATGGTGCTGGCGCGCTATTTCCACGGCCTGGCGAGCGAGGACATCGCCCGCCCGACTCTGCTCGTCCTGCCGATGGCGCTGGTCCTGGTGCCGACCGGCTTGGTGCTCAAGCAGCCCGATCTAGGCACCGGCGCCTTGCTGCTGATGGTGGGCGTGGCGATGTTCTTCATCGCCGGCGTGCGGATGTGGAAGTTCGCCGTGCTGGTGGTGGCCGGGCTCGGCGCCATCCCGATCGGCTGGCAGTTCCTGCACGCCTATCAGCGCCAGCGCGTGCTCACCTTCCTCAATCCGGAATCCGACCCCCTGGGCTCCGGCTACCACACGATTCAGTCGAAGATCGCGCTGGGGTCGGGCGGCCTGTTCGGCCGCGGCTTCCTGCAGGGTACGCAGACCCACCTGGAATTCCTGCCCGAGAAGCAGACCGACTTCATCTTCACCATGCTGGCCGAGGAGTTCGGCATGCTGGGCGGCCTCGCTCTGCTCGGGCTCTACACGCTGGTCTTCGTCTACGGCGCGGCGATCGCGTTCCGCTCGCGCAACCACTTCGGCCGGCTCCTGGCCATGGGCCTGATGATCAACCTGTTCCTCTACGTGTTCATCAATATCGCCATGGTCATGGGCCTGATCCCGGTGGTCGGCGTGCCGCTGCCGCTGATCTCCTACGGCGGGACGGCGATGATGACGGTGCTGATCTCGCTCGGCCTGATGATGTCGATCTCGATCCACCGCGACGTGCGCATCCCGCGCACCGGCCTCAACACCGAGCTCTGATACCAGCGAGCCGATGACGGCCTTTATCGGCTCGCTGGCAAGCGCGACCGCGCGCCCGCGGCGGAGCGAGGACAGCCGAGCAGACGGATGTCTGCGCCCGGCGCCTGGGGGGCGACGGGCGGGCCCAGTCATGGGCTCGCCGGTATGAGGGGCCCCGGGCAGCCGTCGTCGAGCCCCTCGACAAAGGCCCCTCGACAAAGCCGGGGCGAGTTGCTATCACCCCGCCCTGTCCTCCGAGACCCGTGGGCGCATAGCTCAGTTGGTAGAGCAGCTGACTCTTAATCAGCGGGTCCAAGGTTCGAGTCCTTGTGCGCCCACCATTCCTTTCGCAGTCATTTACGTCCGGTTCGGCAGGTTGTTGCTCCACGGAAACTGGTGACCGGAATCGGGTGGTTGTCACCTGTTTCGACGGGCGCACCACCTCTCCGATCGCACCGGCCAGGCGCGCGAGAGCAGGGTTCAACCGCGGGTCTGCAAGAAAACCGTAAGATTTGTGTGGAATTTGCTTGATAAGTCATTGAGCATCGGCTTTGCTTATACGAGGTGGGGAAGCTAACGGCTTGGCCGAAGGGGGGTCAATGGCGGGTCCCGACCTTTTCATCGTTCTCTGCTCGGGCGAGCACGAGAAGCTCCAGATGGCCGCGATGATGGCCTCCGTGGCCGCGGTATCCGAACGCCCGGTCCATTTCTTCGTCAGCATGAACGCGGTCTTCGCCTTCGACGGGACGGCCCCGCCCGAGGCCCGCTACAAGGGCGGCGCGTTCTCCGAGCTGATCCGGGAAAAGGGCGCGCCGGACGCCATCGACCTGCTGCGCCAGGGCAAGATGCTGGGCGATCTCGAGGTCCACGTCTGCTCCATGGCGCTGGACGTCGCCGGCTGGGACGAGGACCGGCTGGTCGAGGACCTCTTCGACGGCGCGCTCGGATTGACCAAATTCCTGTCCGACGCCGAGGGCGGACAGCTGATCGTATTATAGCGAAGCGGGGAAGAGGAAGCGGGACATGGGTAAGCGCACGAAGATCGACGCCCGCGGGGCGTTCTGCCCGGGGCCCTTGATGGAGCTCATCGCGGGACTGAAGCTGATCGAGGTCGGCGACGAGATCGAGGTCTGGTCCTCCGACACGGGCTCGGCCAAGGATATCCCCGAATGGGTCGCGAAGGTCGGCCACGAGATGGCCGGCATCGAGCACTGCGAGGGCTACGACAGCATCGTGGTGCGCAAGGTAAAATAGCCGCGCCTCCAGCCCTGGAAAGAGGGCGGCCGCGGCTTCGGATCACCATCGAACACGGGAGGCGAAATGATATGGCGAAGAATATAGTAATCGTCGGCGGCGGACTCGCCGGCACCATCGTGGCCAACGGCCTGTGCCGCCAGCTCGGCGAACCGCTGCGCAGCGGCGAGATCGTCATCACCGTGCTGGGCGCGACCAACACCCACCTCTATCAACCCGGCCTGCTCTACCTGCCGTTCGGCCGCTTCCGGGAGACCGACCTGTTCCGGAACCAGCGCAAGGTGCTGGACCGGCGGGTGAACTTCTACGTCGATCCGGTCAAGAACATCGACGTCGAGAACAACACGGTCGCCACCGAGTCGGGCAAGACCTTCGACTACGACTACGTGGTGATCGCCACGGGCTCGCGCATCCGTCCCGAGACCGTGCCCGGCATGACCGAGGGCGCCCATTGGTTCTACGACCTGGACGGCGCCCGGAAGCTGCGCGACGCGCTCTGCCACTTCGAGGGCGGCAAGGTCGTGGTCAACGTCAACGTGCCGCACAAGTGCCCGGTGGCGCCGCTCGAGGTCGTCTTCATGCTCTACGACTTCCTCGCCGAGCGCGGGCTGGGGGACAAGAGCGAGATCCTCTACACCTATCCGATCGGCCGGCTGCACAGCCTGGAGCCCGTGGCCGCCTGGGCCAAGCCCGAGTTCGACAAGTACGGCATCAAGTACGAGACCTTCTTCAACACCAAGGAGGTCGATCCCGAAGCCAAGACCATCACCTCGGAAGAGGGCTCGACCCTGCCCTACGACCTGCTGGTCACGATCCCGCCGCACACCGGCGCGCAGGTGGTCGAGGACTCCGGCCTGGGCGCCGGGGGCTGGGTGCCGACCGAGCGCGAAACGCTGCTGCGCGAGGGCTCGACCAACGTCTTCGTGGTCGGCGACACGACCAACATCCCGATCTCGAAAGCGGGCTCGACCGCGCACTTCGAGGCCGACACCATCGTCGACAACCTGGCCTCGCTGGTGATGGAAGGCTGCTGGGCGCGCCAGTACGACGGCAAGGTGTTCTGCTTCGTCGAGACCGGCCTGAACAGCGGCACCTACATCTGGTTCAACTACACCACGCCGCCCAACCCCGGACCGCCGTCGCAGATGATCCACTGGTTCAAGCTGGCCTACAACCGGCTCTACTGGCTCTCCGCGCGCGGCCTGCTGTAGGGGAGGCGGAACCATGGACGACGCGATCCTTTCCAACGCGCCGGAGAACGACTTGGCCCGCGTGGCCCAGGCCGCCAGCGACGCGATGACCGACACCATGATCGAGCGCCTGACCATCACCGGGACCAACGCGCTCGAGATCGTCGACCGCCTCAACGACGAGACGACCCGCGACGCGATCCACAACGCCCTCGACCGGCTGACCGAGCTGCACCGCGTCGGCGCGCTGGACACCCTGTTCGATGCGGTGACGGTGATGCACGCGGCCCGCTCGGCCGCGACCGACGGCATGCTGGAGCGGCTCTTCGTGTTCCTCGAGCACATGGTCAACACCGTGGGCACCGAGGACCTGGCGATCCTCGCCGACGAGACCAAGGGGGCGATCGACGAGGCGGCGGCCGAGACCGCCGGGCTTTCGCCCAAGGGCGGCCTCCTGGCGACCGTGTCGCTGTTGGGCCAGCCGGACACCCAGCTCAGCCTGCGGTTCCTACTCTCCGTCGCCAGCAAGCTGCGGGAGCGCTCGGGGACCTGAGCGCGACCGATAGGGACTTGAGAGCGTTGCGCAAAGGGCCGCGCGGGCGGTCCCGCGCGCGATGCCGGGCGAAGCCGGCCGCGGGCCATGGGCCCGGCCATTGCTTTTCGACCATCGACCCGGCAGGATCGAACCTGGATCTCGAGTCACGAAGAACTGGGATGACGGGAAGGAGAGGCGGGTATGCGCCTATGGCTGGCGGCTCTGTTCATGCTCGGTTTCGTCGCTCCGGCGGCGGCCAATGCCGGCATGCGGGAATTTTACGGAGACTATAAGGGATATGGCTTCGCGGAGGATACCACCGGGCCCTTCATAAACACCGAACGTGATTTCGAGCTGTCGATCGTCCCCTTGGAGCCGGACGGTTTCGAGATCTCGTGGACGACCGTCAAGCGGAAAGGCGACAGTCCGAACTCGCTGGAGGCGTCCTTATCGCGCAGTACCGCAAGGTTCCGTCCGTCGGGCGAGCCCGGCGTCTATCATGCCCCGGACAACGGTGCGCCGCTGGAAGGGGGTATGTTGACCTGGGCACGGCTGCACGACGACATCTTGACCGTGTACCGTATGGTGGTCGAGCAAAGCGGCGTGCCCGAGCTGCACGTCTATCGCCGCATGCACACGTCCAAGGGGCTGGAGCTTTACTTTACCGCGGTGCGTGACGGCAAGATGACCCGGACCGTCAGGGGGCGCTATCGGCGGCAATGAACGCGCGACGCCCGGCGCCGGCGCGGCCGGGGCCGGAGGCGGCGCGGGGAGCGATCGTCCAATGCAGCCGCGAAGACCGGCGGGGTTCTGGGTTCTCCAAGGGGTCGGGCTGTTTCTCTGCGTGATGCTGCTCGCCGGCCAGACGCTGTCGCTCGTCGACTACGACCTCACGGTCGCCATGGGCCTGCAGGAGCCGGCCGGCCAGATCACCGAGGTCGGCGTCGCTTTCAACCTGGGATTCGCGGCGGGCGACACGATCGTGTACCTGCCGCTCCTGGTGGCCGGTCTCGCCGGTCTGTGGCTCGGAAGACCCTGGGGGGCGGTCGCGCTCGCCGCGGCCTTGGGCATCACGGCCTATTGGCCCGTCGTCGGCCTGTTCATGCTGTTCTTCGCCGAGGGCGCGCCGGGCTTTGCCTTCCCGTACCTTGCAGCCTACGTGGCCGGCCTGGTTCCCGTCGCCGTTTTCGGGCTCTGGGGCCTCTGGTACCTGGCCCGCCATCGCGGGCAATTGGTGTCCGGGCCGCTCTAGCGGCCCCGGGGGTCGGCCCCGGCGGCGGTTCGGGCCCGCGCCCGGGCCAGCCGGCTTTCCCGATAGGCGATGGCGGTCGCGCCGGCGAAGATCAGGATGCCGCCCGCCCAGACGAAGAGGTCCGGCACCTCGCCGAACAGCAGGTAGCCGAGCGCCGAGACCCAGATCAGCTTGCAGAAGTCGAAGGGCAGGACCACGGTGGCCTCGGCCTCCTTGAGCGCCTGGGCGACGGCGAGCTGCGCCAGCGTGCCGAGCACCCCGATCAGCAGCAGCCAGAGAAGGGCCTGGGCGTCCGGCGTGCGCCAGACGATCAGCGCCGGCACGAAGGACAGCAGGGTCAGCAGGATGTTCATGTAGCTGGTGATCGTCAGGCTCGACTCGCTGCGGCCGAGCAGCTTGATCACGATCAACGTCAAGCCCCAGAGCAGCGCCGAGCCGAGGGTCAGCAGCGAGCCCGCGTCGAGCGGCACCAGGCCGGGCCTGAGGATCACCAGGGCGCCCGCGAAGCCGCAGGCGATCGCCGCCCAGCGGCGCAGGCGGAAGACCTCGCCCAGCAGGACCATGGCGAGCAGCGCGGCGAAGATCGGCGCCGTGAAGGCCAACGCCGTCACCTGGGCGATCGGCGTCAGGCTGAGCGCGCTGAAAAACGCGAACATGGCCGTTACGTTCAGGACGGCCCGGAGCGCGTGCAGCTTGAGCCGCCGGGTCCTGAGCGGCGCGAGGCCCAGGCGCAGGAACCAGGGCAGGAACACGACCAAGCCGAAGAAGTTGCGAAAGAACGCGATCTGGATCGGGTGCAGCTCGGCCGAGACGTGGCGGATCAGCGCGTGCATGAACGAGAAGCCGAGCGTCGAGAGCAGCATCAGCACGATGCCGCGCGTGGCGCCGGGCAGGCGCGCCCAGAAAGCCGTCGGCCGCGATCCCATGAGAGGTACTCGGGGGGTGGTTCAAGCGGGTGGGCATCCTAGCCGGACGCGGGGCCGGGCGCCAGCGGCCAGGAAAAAGCAAACGAGCCCATGCACGGTAAAAAGTTGTTGTATTTCAATGGGTTGTGGGGTGTCGGCGGGCAGAGGGCGTGGCGTAAGTCATTGAAAAACAAATGATTTTTACCACGAAGGCACGAAGGCACGACGGTACCAAGGGGGCCCGCGCAAGGGCGGAAGCGAAAACGGGGACTGGCTCGCATTCGCGCTGGCGAATCCGTGCCGGTCCCTGTTTCCCTCCGAGTTGGTTTCCCGCGGCCGACGCGGTTCCGCTTTGTTCTTGACAATGGCGTTGTAATAGGGTATATATCCTATCATCGGAATCGGAGCGGGAGAAAGCCCATGGAATC
>CAMYKD010000045.1 GCA_947258885.1 uncultured Kiloniellales bacterium
GCCACGATCGGATTGGAAAGGTAGCGGGACACATAGAGGGCCACCGCGAACACGACCATCAGGGAAATGACGAGCACGGCGGAAAAGAACCGAATGGCCGGGGAGAAGTCCTTAAACAGGAGTGCGGACGGTATGGCGACCGCGACCCGGAGGAACGGTCTTCCCGGCGCGATGGCGAAGTCCTGGAACGCCACGATGCCCCTGTCCAACCTGGCGAATTCCAGATTTCCCTGAAACCCGCCGGTCAAGTATTCGCTGGGGTCGAACGTGGCCTCGTCATTTTCCGGCCGTTGCAAGGCCCTGCCTTTTCCATCGAAGACCCAGATGGGGTTTTCCTCGAGAAAGGTCACCGTGCGCAGCCCGTCCAGAAAGTCGTCCAGCTTGTGACGGATCACGACCACGCCGCCGAACGATCCGGTGTCCAGGTCGATCTTGGCAAGTCCGGCAACGAAGGAGACCATCCCGTTTCGATCGACAAACGGACCGCTTGTCTCCATTTCCCTTGGCGGCATGAACCATTCCATACCCCCCGACGAAAGCAGGAGCGGGATGGATTTCAGCAGTTTGAAAAGCCGAGCGGAGGCTTCAAAAGCAGCGGGGTCCGTTATACCTGCCGATTCCGATCGGCCTGTCTCGAGATTGATGGGTTCCCGGCGACGCACCTTACCGACGGCCTCGATCATGACATCTCCGTCGGCGTTCACGAAGCTCGCGCTGTGAAAATCTCCGAAATCTCCGAGCAGTTGGAGAAA
Organism: uncultured Kiloniellales bacterium; assembly: GCA_947258885.1. Lineage (GTDB taxonomy): Bacteria > Pseudomonadota > Alphaproteobacteria > Kiloniellales > JAKSDN01 > CAMYKD01. The sequence continues at coordinate 753 of CAMYKD010000045.1, forward strand.
CATCCGCTCCAGTTTTTTCTGCGCGACGATCCGCTCGACCACGGATGCTTGCAGATAGTCGTCAAGCGCCGAAGATGCGGCGATCGTGCTCAGGGACCTCTTGAGCTCCGTGATAAATTGCTGAGCGAAAATCTGGTGAATGGTATCGATTTGTTGGGCGATGTTCTCCTTCGTCCGTCGTTCAATGGAGTCGCGGCTGAAGCTGTAAGCCAGAAAAATCAGAATGCTGCTTGTGGCGATGTTCACCAGCATGAAAAAGAACAGGATTCGCAGGAAGATCGAGATCCCGCTTTTCTTGGAGGTTGCCATCGGAAAGATCACTCCCGAAGGGCGACAGATTCTTCCACGACTATGTCGATGATGTCCATCCGGTCTTCGATCGCAATGCCGAGCATCTCCGCGCGTTTGCGATTGATCATCAAGGGCCCTCGTTGCGGCGTGGTGGTTCGCATACGGCTGGGATTCAAACCTTGTTCCAGGATGTCGTAGGCCATCTCGAAGGCCTTGTAGCTCTGGTTGTATCCGGAATCGTTCGCCGTCAGCAGCATGCCCTCCCGGACGAATTGATCCTCGTGGGAGGCCTCCGGTTTGCCGACGTTCTCCAGGTACCATCTGCCCACCGTCAGCATGTCGACATGGTTTCCGTCGTCGTCCCGGAAGGTGTCGTGATTGAGCATGAAGAATGCGTCGACCGTCTCGGCCAACTCGAGAACCCTTTGCTGGAACTCCGAGTAGGAGTTGGTCACCACGACGTCCACGAGCTCTAGGGGCAGCTTCCCGCTTCGCGCCAGCACCTGGATCTGCTTGACATTGGGGCGCGCCGTGACGGAGTCGCAGGCCAGAATGGCGAAGGTCCTGGCGTTCGGCACGAGCGCGTGCAGGAACTCCAAGCTCTCTTTGTGATAGCCGGTCTGCCAGACCCCGGTGACGTTGTGGCCGGGGTTGTCCATGCTGTCCACGAGACCGTACTTCAAGGGTAGCCCATTGATGCCCCAGAAGACGACGGGCGTGTCGGTGTCCAGGAGTTGGTTGCCGATATAGTTGGCGGCGTTGTCGTCGCCGAGCAGCACGAGGTCGGGTTGGAATGCCTCGATCGCCTGCATGATTCTATGCGTCGTCCTGGCGATGTGTTGTGCGCTGTTCTTCCGCTTGGTGTCCATCCAGTCCTTCTTGACGACGGCCTTCGAGCTTTCGACGTAGTCGTTCTCCGCGAAAGCCTCGATCTGCCGCGCGTCGTCCAGATAGCCGTAGGTCAGCATCGCCTCGCCCAGGCCCCTTTGGGTCGACTGGGACCACAGATATTCCTTGTGGTAGCTGCTCACCACGAAGACCCGCTTCTTCTCCGCTGCGTCGGCTGACGACCCCATGCAGAGCAGAAGGAACAGCGCCGCGACTGCTTGCCACTTTCTCATCGACCTCTCCAAACTGTCTTGCCGCTGTCTACGAACCGGCAGGGAAACCCAAAGCCATGGCGTGCGCTGTCCGGCGCCTTACACCACGCCCCTTTCGCGCCATTTTTCGAAGATCCGCCTGGCTTCCCTATCGCCCACGCTGAGCGCCTCTTCGGGGCTCATAGTGCCTTTGGCGGTCTGGGTGAACATGGTCGAGATGATCCAGCTGTTGAAGATCTCGTCTTCGGCAGCGTTCGCAAAACCGGGATGGCCAAGATTGGTAACCCAGCTCGAGATGTCGTCGAAGACGGCATACTTGTCCGCCGGCGTCGCCTGGGGATCGCTCGAAATGAGAGTCCGCAGATCCGGAACCATGTCCGGGAAACAGGGGAAATTATAGAACTGGCTGGCCCGGAACACTTCGTTGGAGTGCCCGACATAGTCCACCAAGAACTGTTTTGCGCCCTCGATGTTTTCCGCGAACTCCCAGATGACGTAGACGTCCATCAGGTGAGGCAACCCGATCCGGCGAACCGGTCCCTGGGGGGCCTTGGCCAGCCAGATATCCTTTGCAACGGGAATCCTCTGGTTTTCGCCGGTGCGGGTGATCGAGATCGCGTTGAGGACGAGCGAGCCCTTGCCCGCCAACATGTGGCGGTTATTGGACGAGGGGTCCCAGGCAAAGACCTCGTCGGTCATCGCCTCTTGATAGAGCGCCTTGACGAACTTCAGGGCTTCCAGGGTCTGCCTGGAGTTGAGCACGACATGTCCCGCTTCATCCTGGACCGACGACCCCGACGCGGCCATGAGAGAGCGCAAAAACACGTTGGTATCGAGCTCGGGCGCCAAGCCCAGCCCTACGGGATTGCCGTGCTTTTGTTTGATCTTGCGTCCGCCGACCCTCACGTCGTCCCAGGTGTCGGGATACATTCCGACGTCGTCCCACAGATCTTTCCGGTAATTGATCGGATCCGGGACGTAGCTGTCCGAGAATCCATAGTACTTGCCCGTCTTCGGGTTGTATGTGCTCGTCATGGCGAGTTCGACCGGCTTGCCGTACCTGCGTTCGCACTCCTCGTAGATCTCCCGGTGGTCGATGACGTGCTCCTCGTAGCTCGGCGGCGGGCTCACGAACATGAAGAGGTCGTGACCATTCTGGGCGGCGACCTCGGCTGCGGCGCGGCTGTTCAGGCTCGTCATTCCGACGTTGTCCACGATGACTTCGGTGCCGTTGCTACGGCCCCATTCCTTGACATAGACGTTGTTGAACCAGTGGTCGAATTCAGGGACGAAGTGGTTCCATTGCAGGATCTTCAAGGTCTTGTGGGCCTTGCTATTTGCGCGGCGCGGCACGAACACGGCGGGTGCCAAACCTGCTGCGAGAGCGGCACTGCCGGCGGTCTTGATCAGACGGCGCCTCGAACATTTCCTGGGGTTGGTCATAACTGTCTCATATCCTGTGCTTCATCGACCCCCGATGTGCGAAACCGACAGGTGACGACACGGCTCAAGCAGGGCGCTCTGGTTCGAGGTTCACCAAGAAACCTGGCGCAAAACAAGGGGCTGGCCACGTGTCCGAGCAAGCTGACAATCCATCCAACCCGTTTGCTATCACTCAAACTGGCTAGCTGTTATTAGCTAGCTATTAAGGCTTAAAAACACCTTAAACCGTCGAAAGTGAGCAAGGCGCGAATCCCGGGACAGCTGAACTCCAGAGGGAGCGGGCGGAGCTCGGCCCGGTCGCGCCGCGGCCCGCCCCGCCGCCGTCGCGTGGCGGTCAGACCTCGAGCCATTCCCGGCGGATCGGTTCGTTGGCGCGCAGGTCCTCGGGAGTGCCCTCGAACACGATTTCGCCGTGGCCCATGACGTAGACCCGCGCCGAGATGCGCAGCGCGATCGTCAGCTTCTGCTCGACCAGCAGGATCGAGAGGCCCCGGCCGGCCATCTCGTTCAACAGCTCGGCGACCGTCTCGACCAGCTGCGGCGCCAGGCCTTCCGTCGGCTCGTCGACCATGATCAGGTCCGGGTCGCCCATCAGGGTGCGGCACATGGTCAGCATCTGCTGCTCGCCGCCCGACAGCACGCCGCCTTCCGTATCGGCCCGCTCGCGCAGGGCGGGGAAGAGGTCGAACAGATCCTCCATGGACCAGCGCCCAGTTTGGCGCGCGCTCTTTTGGCCCAGCAGCAGGTTCTGGCGGACGGTGAGCGTGGGGAAGATGTCGCGGTTCTCGGGCACGTAGCCGAGGCCGAGCCGGGCGATGTCGTGGCTCTTCATGCCGGCGATCTCCCGGCCCTTGAACTTGATGGAGCCCCGGGGCTCGACCTCCCCCATGATCGCCTTGATGGTGGTCGAGCGGCCGACCCCGTTGCGGCCGAGCAGGCCGACGATCTCGCCCGCCCCCACCTGCAGGGTCACCCCGCGCAGGATGTGGCTCTTGCCGTAGTAGGCGTGGAGGCCGCGCACGTCCAGCATGTCAGGCGGCCTCGGGCCCCAGGTAGGCCTCCCGCACGGCGGTATTGGCGCGGATCTCGGCCGGCGGGCCCGAGGCGACGATCTGGCCGTAGACCAGGACCGAGATGGTCTCGGCCAGGTCGAAGACGACGCCCATGTCGTGCTCCACGATGACCAGGGTTCGGTCCTGCGAGATCTTGCGGATCAGCGCGACCGCCTGCTCGGTCTCGCTGCGGCTCATGCCCGCCGTGGGCTCGTCGAGCAGGATCACGTCGGCGCCGGAGGCCAGGGTGATGGCGATCTCCAGGGCGCGCTGGTCCGAATATGACAGAAGGCCCGCCGGGACGTTGCGGCGCGAGCCGAGCCCGGTCTGCTCCATGATCGCCTCGCTCCGCTCCGCCAGGTCGCGCCGGCGGCCGACGAAATGCCAGAAGGAGTAGCGGTAGCCCAGGTCCCAGAGCATGGCGCACCGGACGTTCTCGAGCACGCTCATGCGTGGGAAGATGTTCGTGACCTGGAAGCTGCGGCTCAGGCCCCTGCGGGCGATCTCGTAGGGCGGCTTGTCGGTGATGTCCGCGCCCTTGAGGAGGATGCGCCCCGAGGTCACCGGGTGGAGGCCCGTGATCAGGTTGTAGAGCGTCGACTTGCCCGCGCCGTTGGGCCCGATCACGGCATGGATCCGGCCTTTTTCGATCGCCAGCTCGACGCCGCGGATGATCTCCGTCTTGCCGAAGCTCTTGCGCAGGTTCCGCAGCTCGAGGGCATGGGCCGTCATCGGGCGGCCCCCGCCTTCACGGTCTCGATGGCGTCGGCGTAGCTGGCGGCCATGGGCCGGTAGGCGCGCCGGCAGGCCTCGGCGCCGAGCGCCGCGACGCCGGCGCAGACGAGCCACGGCAGCAGGCTCGCCGCGTCCACCGGCACCGAGTAGAGGCTCGTCCCGGTGTCCCTGGTCGATCGCGTGGACATGAAGTAGATCAGCTCGATCAGCCCGATCGCCCCGAGGCAGGCGACGATCGTGGCGCCGATGCCCAGCGCATAGGGCCGGACCATCGGCCGGAACAGCCGGACGTCCGTCTTCCAAATGGACTCGTGCATGAGGATCAGGCCGGACAGCCCGCCCTGCGCGAACATGACGGTCACCATGAACAGGATCCCGAGATAGAGCAGCCACGCCTCGGTGATGCCGCTCAGGTTGCTGTTCAGGAAGGCGATGACGACGGCGCCGAAGATCGGGCCTATGAAGGCCCTGGCGCCGCCGATCCACACCATGAACAACACCAGCCCGGACTGCCCCACGCCGACGGTCTCGAAGCCCACGTGCTCCACGTTGAGCGCATGCAGCGCGCCAGCCATCCCCGCGAAGAACGACGACAGCGCGAAGGCCAGCCAGCGCACCCGGTGGGTGCTGTAGCCGACGAACTGCAGGCGCTCGGGATTGTCGCGCACGGCGTTGGACATGCGCCCGAAGGGGGTATGGGTGAGCGCGTACATGGCCAGGGTCGCCAGCAGGCACCAGGCGGCGATCAGGTAGTAGACCTGTATGTCGGGGCCGTAGGTGATGCCGAAGGGCTCGGGCCCCGCCCAACGGTCCGTCTGGACGCCCTCCTCGCCGTTGAAGAACACGATCAGGATCAGCGTCAAGGCCGTCATCATCTCGGCGAATCCCAGCGAGATCATGGCGAAGACGGTCCCCGCCCGGCGCGTGGACACGAAGCCGATGGGAATCCCGAACAAGAGCCCCACCAGCCCTCCCACGAGGGGCAGGAGGCTCACCGGGACGTAGGGCAGCGTGCCCGCGCCGATGCCGTTAAGGACGTGGGCGACGCTGTAGCCGGCGAGCCCGAAGTAGACCGCGTGTCCGAAGGACAGCATCCCCCCCTGGCCGAGCAGCATGTTGTAGGCGAGCGAGAAGATGATCAGCACGCCCATCTGATTGAGCGTGGTGATCGCGAAGCCCGAGGAGAAGATCCACGGCAGCACGAGCACGACCGCGACGGCCGCGAGCCAGATCCCCGAGCGCCGCGCCAGGCCGGCCATCACACGTCCCGCGTCCCGAAGAGGCCGCGCGGCCGGACGATGAGGATCAGCACCAGCAGGAAATAGGGCAGTACCGGCGCGATGCTCGCGGTGGTCAGCCGCACCAGGTCCTGCATGATCCCCGTCACGTCCCGCTCGACGCCGAAGACGGCGAAAAGGGGATAGAAGGAGAGGTCGTAGGAGATCGCCAGATTGTCCACGATCCCGATGAACAGCGCCGCGACCAGCGCCCCCCAGAGCGAGCCCAGGCCGCCGATGACGATGACCACGAAGACGATGGGGCCCAGGGTGATCGCCATCGCCGGCTCGGTGCCGAGCACGTTGCCGCCGATCACGCCCGCGAGCCCGGCCAGCGCGCAGCCGAAGCCGAAGGTCCACATGAAGATTCTGGGCACGTCGTGGCCCAGCGCGGAGACGATGTTCGGCTGGGTGAGCGCCGCCTGGATGATGAGGCCGATGCGGGTCTTGGCGATGAACAGGAAGAGCGCCGCGAAGATCGCTACGGAAATCACCAGCATGAACAGGCGATAGGCCGAGTAGTCGAGGCCCTGCCAGCTGAAGGCGGCGAAGTTCATGGACGCCGGGATGTCGTAGGGCATCGGCACCTTGCCCCAGATCAGCTGGACGACCTCCTCGATGACGAAGGCCAGCCCGAAGGTGAACAACAGCTCCGCGACATGGCCGAACTTGTGCACGGGCCGGAGCCCCCAGCGCTCCACCGCGGCGCCGATCACGCCGACGATGAGGGGCGCTACGACGAGCCCCGGCCAGAATCCGACGTAGGCGCTGATCTGATAGGCGAGATAGGCCCCCAGCATGAAGAAGCTGGCATGCGCGAAATTGAGCACCCCCATCATACTGAAAATGAGGGTGAGCCCGCTCGCCAGCATGAACAGCAGCATGCCGTAGAGGATCCCGTTGAACAGGGAGAAGGCGAAGACTTCCATGCGGCCCCCCGCGGCGCGTCCGTGCCCCGCCGGCCCCGCCCTGGGCCTGCGGGGTCGGACGCGGCCTACCTGCCGGACCTATCGGTCAGCCCGGGCGGTCCATCTGGCAGCTCGTCGGCAGGGTGGTGTCCGCGCGCTCCACGACGCCGTCCGTCTTGAACCCTATGCCGAAATCCTTGCCCTTGTAGATCAGGTGCTTGGGAACGTCGGAGGTCAGCGTGCTGACCACCAGCGGCATCTGCATCTGATGGTCGTCCGCGCGCATCTTGACCTCGCCCAGGGGCCCCGGGAAGGTCATGCCCTCCAGCTTCCCGGCGACCGGAATCGGGTCGGCGGTGCCCGCCGCGTCGATGGCCGCCGCCAGCTGTTCGATGAGCCAGCGGTATCTGTCCGGATACCAGGTGCTTTCGTAGGCTTCGATATAGCTCTTCATGTAGTCGCGCAGGTCCTCCGGGAGGCCGTCCTGGTTCTCGTGCATCTCGGTGACCTGCTTGAGGTTCACCTTCTTGCCGGCGTCGCCGTAGCCGCCGATCGAGCTCGGGATGCCGCCGTAGACGGTGTAGAAAGTGGCGCCAAGGCCGGAATCGACGGCGCCCTTGACGAAGCGATGCAGGTCGGGGCCCCAGTTGCCCGTCAGGACGGTGTCGGCCCCCGAGGCCTTGATCTTGGCGATATAGGGGGTGAAATCCAGGACCTTGCCGAAGGGCACGATCAGCTCGTCGCCCACCAGCTCCACGTCGGTCGCACGCTCCTTCAGCAGCTTGTTGGCGGCGGCCTGGAACGACTTGCCGTAGGCGTAGTTCTGGTTCAGCAGGTAGAGCTTCTCGACGCCGGGGTCGCGGCTGATCTGCGTCACCAGCGCCGCCACCTTCATGTCCACGTTGGCATCGAAACGGAAGTGCCAGAACGAGCACAACTCGTTCGTGAAGGCCGTGGTGACCGCCGAGTGATTCAGGAACACGATCTCCTTGCCCGGGTTCCGCTTGTTGTGCTTGTCGAGGAACTTGATGATGTTGAGCGCGTGGTTGGAGCCGACCCCCTGAATGACGTAGCTCAGGCCCATATCCACCGCCTTCTTGAGCTGTTCTGTTGTCTTTTCCGCCTTCATGGCGTTGTCGAGCCCGATGATCTCCAGCTTCCGGCCGCCCAGCACGCCACCGCGCGCGTTGACCCGGTCCGCGGCGTGGTTGAAGTTGTCGAGCGCCTCGCTCCCGATTGCCGCGATCGGCCCCGACAGCGGCTCGATCAAGCCGATACGGATATTCTCCGCCGCAAGGGCGGACAGGCTCGCGACGCCGACGGCGAGCGCGCCGGCGACGCCGACGGCAAGTTTCAGCTTCCCCATGGTTGCCTCCCCTAGATGCTCCCGCGCCGGCGAACCCGGCGCGTGCTTTTCTTGATTGGTCTTGCTGGCCTTTTCCCGATCGCGGAAAGTCTAGACCAACCTGAAGTCGCAGGCAAATTCACCCGCCCCGCATCGAACGGGGGTGGCGGCCCACCCCCGCGCCCGATTTGGCGATCGTCGGGCCGGCCCCACTCCTCGAGGGCCGCACCCTCGACACGGCGCGCCAGCCGGCCCGCAACGTTTAGTTTAGTCCGGTCTTGAAAGAAACTCCCGAAGGTATTAGAATAGCTCGCATTATGCGCATTCTCGCAACAACCATAGCCCTTGCGGCGCTTTCGGTGGCCCCGGCGGCGGGCCTGGCGGCGGAGCAGGTCTGCTATGAGTGCTTTGCCAAGGCCTGTTACGATCATTTCGCGGAAAAGGCCGGCGCCATCAACCAGCAGCTGGACGAAGACCTATCCGGCGTCGAGCGCCAGCTGGCGGAGATGCAGCTCGCCGCCGCGCAGAAGGCCGAGGTGCAGGGCGCGACCGAGGCAGTCCTCCAGGGCAACGCGGACCGCCGGAAGAAGCTGGCCTACGAGAGCCTGGGCACCTGCCTCGCCGGACAGTGACGCCGGGCGTGCCGGCAGGCCGGTCGGGCGCCGGTGCCGACCAGGTCGCGCGGCGGCTCTTGGGTCATGACCATCCCTCCCGATCTTGAAAGCGCCGAGACCGGCAGGTCGGATCGAGCCTGGCTTGCCGCCGCGCAGAATCATGTGTGCGGTTAGTCACAGACGGTCTTTGCACAGCCCGGCAAGATGGGATGATACCTTCGCGAACGCGCTGTCCGGCACGCGGCAAGAGCCGGGCCAACGGAGGCGCGTTCGAGGCAGGGAGGCCGCCCCCATGGACGAGTTCGTCATCGTAATCTACCCGCGCCCGCGGGACGTAGTTGTCGACGGCCGGGTCACGGCGAGGACCCGCGAGACCTTCATCCTGGACACCGGACACCACAAGTTCTCGCTCGCCGGCCCCGACAACTACGGGCCCAGCTCGCAGACCCACCTGGTCGAGAACACCACGGCGACCGATCCCTTCGTGGTCGTGTTCACGCAGAAGTCGACCGTGGCCAAACTGGTCCCCGACCACCAGACCTGAGGGAGGGCACAGTGCAGATCCGAAAGACGCTCCTGGCGCTTGGGCTGGCCGTGGCCCTCGCCGGATGCGAGACGGTGCGCTTCCTCGAGAACGAGCCGTTTCCCGCCGGCGACCCGGAGGCCGGCTACCGCTACGACAAGCTCGCCGAGCACACCACCGGGAACTCCGAGGAGGTCTTCGTCATCCTGACCTTCTCCGGCGGCGGCACCCGGGCGGCGGCCCTGGCCTACGGCGTGCTCGAGAAGCTGCGCAACACGATGATCACCGTCGACGGCCGGGAGCGCAGCCTGCTGCAGGAGGTCGACGTCGTCTCGTCCAACTCCGGCGGCAGCTACACCGCCGCCTACTACGGGCTGTTTCGCGAAAAGATGTTCGACGACGGACCGGAGCCCGAGCGCCACTTCACGCGCCAGGTCCTCGAACGGGACATCGAGGGGGAGATCCTGCGCCGCGTGTTCTTCTCGCCGCTCAACTGGTTCCGCCTCGCCTCGATCGCCTTCAACCGGAGCGACCTGACCGCCGAGTTCTACGACAAGGAGATCTTCGACCGGCAGAAATTCGGCGACCTGACGGAGCTGGGCCGCCCCTTCGTCATCATCAACGCCAACGACACGACGAAAGGGACCCGCTTCGAGTTCACCCAGGAGCACTTCGACCTGATCTGCTCGGACCTCACGGACTATCCGCTCGCCCGGGCGGTCATGGCCTCCTCGGCGGTCCACGGCCTGTTCGGCGTCGTCCGCCTGCGCAACTACGACAAGGCAAACTGCCCGGAGCCCGTCTGGGTCGGGCTCGCCCTGGGCGACGAGACCCGAAATCGCGGCGACCTCGACGCCAATCGGGAGCGCTACGAGCTGGCCCGGCTCGCGCGCTCCTACCGGGACAAGGACGGCGCGGCCGACCCGACGACCGAGTACTACGTCCACCTCGCCGACGGCGGGCCGGTGGACAACCTCGGCCTGCGCGCGCCCTTGCTGGCACTGCGCTCGACCGACCCCTCGTGGAGCGTCCTGCGCTTGCTGAACCGCAGGAAGGTCAAGACGATCGCGGTGATCAGCGTGAACGCGGCCTCCGAGCCGGACAGCGACCTGGAGAAGGACATATCCGGTCCCGGCCCGCTGTCGCTGGTCGGCAGCGCCGTAACCGGCGCGATGGATACCGTGACCCTCGATTCGATCCAGGTGACCGACACCAAGATCCGCGAGCGGATCCGGTCCCTCAAGGCGCTGGGCTGGCCGGTCAAGCACTACGGGCCGATCCTGATCGACTTCGAGCACATCGGCGATGCCGAGCTGCGCCATTGCTTCAAGAACATCGGCACGCGCCTGACCTTGAAGAAGCGCACGACCCGCGGCCTGCGCAAGATCGCCTACCAGTTGGTCCACGAGTCCGACGGGTTCCAGAAGTTCCTACGCGACATGGATGGCCGCGAACTCCCCGTGCCCGACCCGCAGCCGGGCCGGCCCCTTTGCAGGCTGTAGCGCCCGTTCTCAGCCCTCAGACTCGCAGGCCGCCCGGCACGACGGGCCGGCGCCTGCCGCCCCAGGTTCCCGCCGAGCCCTCGAAGACGCCCGCGCAGGAGGCGCCGCACTCCTTGCAATCGCCGTCCGCGGTCAGGCCCCAGCCGGTGATGTCGTAGCCGTCGCGGCCGATCAGGCGCTGGCCGCAGGCGTGGCAGAAGGTGCTCTGGCTGTCCTCGTCGCGGATGTTGCCGGTGTAGACGTAGCGCAGGCCCGCGGCGCGAGCGATCGCGCGCGCCTCGATCAAGGTGGCGGCGCGGGTCGCCGGCCGGTCCAGCATCTTCCAGTCCGGATGGAAGGCAGAGAAGTGCAGCGGGACGTCGGGGCCCAAGCGCTCCAGGATCCAGGCGCTCATGGCTTCGATCTCTTTTGGCGAATCGTTCTCGCCGGGGATCAGCAGCGTCGTGATCTCGAACCAGACCTCGGTCTCGTGCGCGAGGTACTCGAGGGTCTCCAGCACCGGGGCGAGCGCGCCCGAGCAGAGCTTCCGGTAGAAGGCCTCGGTGAAGCCCTTGAGGTCGATGTTGGCCGCGTCCATATGGGCGAAGAACTCGGCGCGCGGTTCCGCGCAGACATAGCCGGCGGTCACCGCCACGGTCTTGATACCGCGCGCGCGGCAGGCCTTGGCGGTGTCCACCGCGTACTCCAGGAAGATCACCGGGTCGTTGTAGGTGAAGGCGACCGAGCGGCTGCCGCTCCGGACCGCCGCCTCGGCGATCTCATCGGGCGTGGCCAGGTCCTGCAGGCGGTCGAAGGCCCGCGCCTTGGAGATGTCCCAGTTCTGGCAGAACTTGCAGGTCAGGTTGCAGCCCGCCGTGCCGAAGGAGAGCACCGGCGTGCCGGGCAGAAAGTGGTTGAGCGGCTTCTTCTCGATCGGGTCGATGCAGAAGCCGGAGGAACGGCCGTAGGTCGTCAGCAGGAGCCGGTCGCCCTGGCGCGCGCGCACGAAGCAAAGCCCGCGCTGCCCGTCGCGCAGGCGGCAGAGCCGCGGGCAGAGGTCGCACTGGATGCGCCCGTCGTCCAGCGCATGCCAGTAGCGGGCGGGCGCACCCTCGTTCGTTTCGATCTTGTTTTTCTCTTCGAGCATCTTGGCCGGCCCCGAAAGGCAGGATTCGAAAGGCCACCGACGGGCCGCGGGGGTACAAGATCGCCGCCCCCGTCCTACATGACATATAGGCGGGGGGAGCACGCGCCGCAATCGGCGCGCCGGGGGAGACTGGAGGCGCGGTCATGTTGCGCCGAGCGGCCGTGGCGGGCAGCTTCTACCCGGAGGATCCGGCGATCCTGACCGCCGTCATCGAGGACTTCCTGGCGGAGGCCGACGGCACGGCCTCGGAAGGCCCCCTGAAGGCGATCATCGCGCCCCATGCGGGCTACATCTATTCGGGACCGGTCGCGGCCCAGGCCTATGCCGCGCTCCGGCCTCGGGCCGAGCCGATCCTACGCGTCGTACTGCTCGGCCCGGCGCACTACCTGCCTTTCACCGGCATCGCGGCCCCCGCGGCCACGGAATTCGAGACGCCCTTGGGGTCGGTCCCGGTGGACCGGGCGGCGCTCGGCGCGATCGGCGGGCTGCCGCAAGTGGTGGTGGCCGAGGAGGCGCACGCGCCGGAACATTCCCTGGAGGTGCAGATCCCCTTCCTCCAGGTGGTCCTGGGCGCGATCGAGATCGCGCCGCTGGTCGTCGGCCGGGCCCGGCCCGCCGAGGTCGCGGAGGTGCTCGAGCGGCTCTGGGGCGGGGGCGAGACGCTGATCGTGGTGAGCTCGGACCTGTCGCACTACCTCGACTACGAGACGGCGCGACGGCGCGACGCGAGGACGGCCGCCGCGATCGAGTCCCTCGACGTGTCCGGCCTAGGGCCCGAGGACGCCTGCGGCTACCTGCCGATCGCCGGACTGGTGCAAACCGCCAGGTCCCGCGCCATGACCGTGCGACAGCTCGACCTGCGCAACTCCGGCGACACCGCCGGGCCGCGCGACGGCGTGGTCGGCTACGGCGCCTGGGCGTTCGGGGAAATGAGCGCGTGAGACTATCGCCGGGCCCTACGGACGGCCCGGCTTGTTTCTGATATGCATCAATGCGCGGTTCGGCCCCTTTGGCCACGATGCGCAGCGCAACCGCGTGTGGCGACATGTCCAGCAGCAAGCAGGTCCGGGTTGAGACGGCGAGCCCCCCCAAGCCGCCGCCGCGCGCCGAGAACGCGGGGTCGCGGCTGCTGCGGGTCGTCCGCGACCTCGCGGTCGAGCTGCACCCGCGCCGGGCCAAGACGCTGGGCGTGGCGCTCGACAGCGCGCTCGACCGCGACCTGGGGTTCGACAGCCTCGGGCGTGTCGAGCTTCTGCTGCGCGTCGAGCGCGCCTTCGGCGTGCGCCTGCCCGAAGAGCTGCTGGGCCAGGCGGAAACCCCGCGCGACCTGCTGAACGCGGTGCTCGCGGCCGAGCCGGGCGCGGCCGGGCGGGTCCGCGAGGAGGCCGGCCTGCCCGCCCTGGCGGCGGTCGAGACCGCCCCCCATGACGCGCGGACCCTGACCGAGGTGCTGGACTGGCACGTGGCCGCCCATCCGGACCGGCCGCACGTCCTGCTGCCGGGCGGCGCGGGCGGAGAGACCACCCTCACCTACCAAGGCCTGGCCGAGCCGGCCCGGGCGGTCGCCCGCGGCCTGCGCCGGGCGGGCCTCGCGCCGGGCGGCCGGGTCGCCGTCATGCTGCCGACCGGCGCCGACTTCTTCCACGCCTTCTTCGGGGCGCTCTATGCCGGCGGCGTTCCCGTGCCGATCTATCCGCCGCTGCGCCGCTCGCAGATCGAGGAGCACCTGCGCCGCCAGGCGGGCATCCTGCTGAACGCCGGCGCGGAGATCCTGATCGCCACGCCCGAGGCGCGCGAATTGGCCGGCCTGCTCAAGCCCCTTTCGGGCGACCTGCGGCGGCTGGCGGCCGTCGCGGAGCTGGCGGCCGACGGAACCGAAGCCTTGCCGGAGGCCCCGGCGGCCGGGTCCATGGCGCTGATCCAGTACACCTCGGGCAGCACCGGCGATCCCAAGGGCGTCGTGCTGAGCCACGACAACCTGCTGAGCAACATCCGCGCCATGGGCGAGCGGATGAACGCGGGCGCGTCCGACGTCTTCGTCAGCTGGCTGCCGCTGTACCACGACATGGGGCTGATCGGCGCCTGGCTCGGCACCCTCTACTATGCCGCGCCGGCGGTCATCCTGTCGCCGCTCCGCTTCATGGCCCGGCCCCACAGCTGGCTGTGGGCCATCCACCGCCACCGCGCCACGCTTTCGGCCGCGCCCAACTTCGCCTTCGAGCTCTGCCTGCACAAGGTCAAGGAGAGTGCGCTCGAAGGCCTCGACCTAAGCTCGCTGCGCATGGTGGCCAACGGCGCCGAGCCGGTCAGCGCCGAGACGATCCGCCGCTTCACCGAGCGCTTTGCGCCCTACGGCTTCCGGCCCGAAGCCATGGCCCCGGTCTATGGCCTGGCCGAATCCTCCGTCGGCCTCGCCTTTCCGCCGCCCGGCCGGCGCCCGATCGTCGACCGCATATGGCGCGAAGCGCTGGTGCGCCGAAGCGAGGCCCTGCCGGCGCCAGAGGCCGACCCGGACGCGCTGGAGCTCGTCTCCTGCGGCCAGCCGCTGCCCGGCCACGAGATCCGCGTCGTCGACGCGCGGCAGCGCGAGCTCGGCGAGCGCCGCCAGGGCCGGCTCGAGTTCCGCGGGCCCTCGGCGACCCGCGGCTACTTCCGCAACGCGGCCAAGACCCGCGAGCTTTTCGCCGGCGACTGGCTGGACAGCGGCGACCTGGCCTACGTCGCCGGCGGCGAGATCTTCATCACCGGACGCGTCAAGGACATGGTCATCCGCGCCGGGCGCAACATCTATCCCCAGGAGGTCGAAGCGGCCGTCGGCAAGGTCGAGGGGCTGCGCCGGGGCTGCACCGCCGTGTTCGGCAGCCCCGATCCCAAGAGCGGCACCGAACGTCTGGTGGTGCTGGCCGAGACCCGGGCGAGCGAGCCCGAGGCCCTGGCCGAGCTGCACCGCCGGGTCGTGGCGGCCGCGGTCGCGGTGCTGGACGAGCCGCCCGAGGAGGTCGTCCTGGCGCCGCCCCACAGCGTGCCCAAGACCTCGAGCGGCAAGCTGCGCCGCGCCGCCGCCCGGCGGCTCTACGAGGAGGGCCGGATCGGCGCCCGGCCGCGCGCCCTGTGGTGGCAGGTCGCCCGCCTCACCCTTGCCGGGCTGCGGCCGCGCGCCCGGCACGCCCTGGCCGGCCTCGCCGAGCTGCTCTACGCCGGCTACTGGTGGACGGTGCTCGTGGTCACCGCCGGGATCGCCTGGCCGCTGGTCGTGCTGCTGCCCCGGCGCGCCTGGCGCTGGGCGCTGCTGCGGCCTTTGACGCGCCTCGCCCTGCGGCTGATGGGCACGCCGCTCGCGGTCACCGGGCTGGAGAACCTGCCGGCGGCGGGGGCGATCCTGGTGGCCAACCACGCCAGCTACCTCGACAGCCTGGTGCTGGTCGCGGCCCTGCCCGGCGAGACCGCCTTCGTCGCAAAGACGGAGCTGGCCGCCCAATTCGTCGCCGGGCGCTTCCTGCCGCGCATCGGCGCCCTCTTCGTCGATC
Source organism: uncultured Kiloniellales bacterium (assembly GCA_947258885.1). Lineage (GTDB taxonomy): Bacteria > Pseudomonadota > Alphaproteobacteria > Kiloniellales > JAKSDN01 > CAMYKD01. The sequence goes on from CAMYKD010000045.1 coordinate 16,196, forward strand.
GGGCCGAGCCGGAACGCGGCACCCAGGACACCCAAATCATCCTGGCCGCGGCCCATGCCGGGCGCCGGCTGCTGTTCTTCCCGGAGGGCACGCTGAGCCGGATGCCGGGCCTCATGGCGTTCCGTCTGGGCGCCTTCGTGGCCGCGGTCGAGGCGAGCCTGCCGGTGGTGCCGGTCACGCTGCGCGGCACCCGCTCGATCCTGCGCGGCGACCAGTGGTTCCCAAGGCGCGGCGCGATCAGCCTCCACGTCGGCCGGCCGATTCCGCCGGACGGCCAGGGTTTCGCTGCGGCGCTGCGGCTGCGCGACGGGGCGCGCGCCGCGATCCTGGCGCGCTGCGGAGAGCCGGACCTCGGCCAATAGCGCCATCCATGGCACGGGCGCATCCGGATCCCGGGGAACAAGTCAGATCTATGCGCGGCTGGTTGCAACTTGTTAACCTACAAAAGATAGCATTTATCTATCCGCCCACCCGCTCCTGGTCCCGGGCGGCCGGTAATTGACCATGCACGTGCTGCTCGTAGAAGACGACGAGGTCCTGACGCCGATCGTGGAGGCCGCCCTCCGCGACGCCGGCCATACCTGCGAAACGACCGAGCAGGGCGCTCAGGCCGTCGCGCTCGCCAAGAAGAACAGCTACGACGTCATGGTCGTGGACGCCGACCTGCCGGACATGGAGGGCTGCCAGGTCGTCCGGCTCCTGAAGGTCGAGGGAATCGATATCCCGGTGGTGATGCAATCCGGCCTGATGGACCTGAACCTGCCCTTCGTGGCGGCGTCCCTCGGCGTCAAGAAATTCCTCACCAAGCCGTTCAGCGCGCGCGAGCTGATCGGCCATGTGGAGGCCGTCGCCGGGACTCCCGGCCAGGCCGTGCCGGACGCCGCGCCCGGGCTCGCCCCCGCGCCCGCCCCTGGACCCGCCCCTGGACCCGCCCCGGAGGCCCGCGTCGCGCCGCCCCCACCGCGACCGGCCGCCCCCCAACCGGCCCCGCCTCCCCGATCCGCGCCGATCCCGGCGGCCGGGAACGTCGAACGCCGCCAGGTCGCCCGCGCCAAGGTCTACCAGGCGGCCTTGATCCTGGACGGGGACAGACAGATCCCCTGCGTGATCCTCGACCGCTCGGACAAGGGCGGGGCGCTCAGGATCACGGACCCGGACCAGCCCTGCCCCACCCTGTTCACGCTGAAGCCCCTCGACGGGCCCGAATGCCGCTGCGAGGTGCGGTGGCGCCGGGGCGACCGCATCGGCGTCGAGTTCAGATAGCCGATCCGGTCCGGTCGTACATCACCAGCTCCCAACGCCCGGCGCCGCCGTCGTGGCGCAGGATGTAGGCCGCACCGTCGCTCCCCTTGACCTTGAAATAGCGGTGGTCCGGGGCGAGCCATTGGTCCAGCACCTCGGCCACCTCGACCGCCCGCTCGCCGAGGAAGAAGCGGCGCGGCGTCTCCTCGCCGCGATACCCCGCGGTACAGTCGACGCGCAGCACCATAGAAGGCTCGCACACGGCTGGGCTCCCGGACGTCCTGGAGTTGCAATGGCCGAGGATCATGACCGCGAGACCCGGACCCGTCAAACCGCTCCGCGACGAGGTGCCGCGCGGCCACGAAATTAGGGTCTGACCCTAATTTCTCCTTCGATCGTTCTCGGCCGGCCAGGACACCGGGATCGCCGGCGGCGGGCTGCCGGATGCGGCACAGGCGCGCTACAGACCGCCGACCCGGTGAAATCGGCAAAAATGGGGTCAGACCATAATTTTACCAATTCCGTCGAAATTGGGGTCCGACCCTGATTTGGATCCGACCCTGATTTGGATCGTTTCGGCCGGTCAGGGCACGGGCTGCTGCTGGGTGAGGCCGTGGATGCCGCCGCCGCCGGCGGCGATGTCGAGGGCGGGGATCTGGACGACACGGCGGTCCGGAAAGCAGCGGACCACGGTCTCGTAGGCCTTCTGGTCCGCCGGGTCCTCGAAGGACGGCATGACGACGCCGCCGTTCGCGATATAGACGTTGACGTAGGAGAGGCCCAGGCGCCGGCCGTCGTCGCCCGTCCGCGCCTTCGGCTGCTCGACCTCGATCACCTCGAGCGGCCGGCCCCTGGCGTCGCGGGCGGCGCGCAGGCGCACCAGATTATCGGCCAGCGCCTTGTGGTTGGCGTCCTCCGGGTCGCTCGCGGCGAGCGCCAGGACCACGCCCGGCGCGGCGAAGCAGGCCAGGTTGTCGACGTGCCCGTCGGTCTCGTCGTCGACCAGCCCCTCGCCCAGCCAGATCACCTTGCGGATGCCCAGGTGGCCGGCCAGCATCCGCTCGATCTCCTCGCGCCACAGGTTCGGGTTGCGGTTGGGGTTCAGGAGGCACTGCTCGGTCGTGATCAGCGTGCCCTCGCCGTCGACCTGGACCGCACCGCCCTCGAGCACCAGCGGCGCCTCGACGCGCTCGACCCCGAGATGGTCCAGCACCGCCGCGGCCAGCGCCGCGTCCCGGTCGCAGGGCAGGGTCCTCTCGCCCCAGCCGTTGAACCGCCAGTCGATGCCGGCGAGCCCGCCCTTGCCGTCGACCACGAAGCTGGGGCCGGTGTCGCGCATCCAGCAGTCGTCCTGCGCCATCGGCAGGCAGGAGACGCCCGAGGAGAAGCGCAGGCTGACCTCGGCCAGGGTCTCCGGATTGGCGGCCATGGTGACCGGCTCGAAGGCGGCGATCGCCTTGGCGACCTCGACCGCGGCGTCGCGCGCCGCCTCCAGGCGCGGCCCCCACAGGCCCTCGCGGCAGGGCCAGGCCATCCAGCAGCGGCTGTGCGGCGCCCATTCGGCGGGCATGTGGAATCCGCGTTCGGCGGGAAGCGGCATGGCGTGTCACTGTCCCTTTCAGTGGCAGGTTCCGAGGCCCGAGTCTATGCGAGGTTGAGGCCGGTGGCAAACCGCCGCGGCGCCTCCTCCCCGGCGCGCCCGTGGGCCCGGGCACTCAGATCAGGATCACGACCAGCAGGACGATGACCAGGACGACCAGCACGGTCTCCAGGGACGCGATGTCGGCCGCACCGGCCGGAAGCTTGTCCAGCCTGCCGGCGATCAAGGCGATCTCGTCGTCGCTCAGGCTCTCGGTCCGCGCCGCGGCCTCGTCCGGATCGACACCCTCGGCCTCGAGCTGGTCGCGCACCTCGCCGCGCTCGATGAAGGCGCGGATGCGCGCGCGCTCGGCCTCCCGGCCGTCCGCCAGCCCGGCCGCCGGCGCCTCGATGACCGCCTCGGTCGACACCATCCCGGCCCGCGCCGGTCCCACCGCCAACCCTACCACCAGCCACAGACCCGCGACCGCCGCTATCGCGACAAGGCCGAACGCCCGCGTGTTCCTCGGCAAGAGCTCCATCACGACATCCCTCTCTGCTTGCTCTCCGTGCCGCTCGCCTCCGAGAGCGTCCCCGCCACGATAATCCCGATTCGCCCGTCAAGGCCAGAGCCTAGGGAGGACCGCGGCCCGCGCCGGCGGAGCGATCTCACGCTTCGCCTGGCCGGGGCCGACGTGACCAATGCGACTCCCTGGCGCGAACTTGGAAGCGTTGCGCGGCCCCCGGCCCGTCCCTATACTCCGCCCGGCCAACCCCCGACAGGTTGCTCACGCCCCGTGCTGGTTAGCGTTCTCAAGCCCCTGATCAAGCGCCTACCGCCGATCGCGCGCCTGATCGCCCAGCGGGACGCCTTGGCCGCACAGGTCGCGGCCCTGCAAGACCGAGACCGGGCAACAGGGTTCGGCTTCCCCCCCGGCCATTTCCATTCGCCTATCCCGGACTTGGATCAGATCGCCGCGGATGCCGATCGGATCTTTGCCCCGCCGCCCAGCGAAATCGCCGGGGTCGATCTACGCGAAGCGGCCCAGTTGGAGCTTTTCGCGGCTCTGGCCGGTTACTACGGCGAGCTGCCGTTCCCGGTCCGGGAGACCAGGGGGTTTCGCTATTACTATGAGAATCCCTATTACAGCTATTCCGACGGCATCACGCTCTACGCGATGATGCGTCACTTCAAGCCCCGGCGCATCGTCGAGATCGGCTCGGGCTTTTCCTCGGGCCTGATGCTCGACTGCAACGAGCGTTTCTTCGAGAACGCGATCGAGCTGACGTTCGTCGACCCCTATCCGGTGAACCTGCGCAAGATCCTGCGCGCGGCCGATAAATCGCGGGTGACCGTGATCGAGCAGCGGGCCCAGGACCTGTCGCCGTCGCTCTTCGCGACCTTGCGGGCCAACGATATTCTCTTCATCGATTCGACCCACGTTTCCAAGATCGACAGCGACGTCAATTGGCTGTTCTTCGAATTCCTGCCGGCGCTCGATCCCGGGGTGCTGATTCACATCCACGACATCTTCTATCCCTTCGAGTATCCGCGCGCCTGGGTCGAAGAGGGCCGGGCCTGGAGCGAACTCTACCTGCTGCGCGCTTTCCTGCAGTACAACACGGCTTTCGAGATACTCTACTTCAACACCTACCTGGAGCATTTCCACGAAGCGCTTTTTGCCGAGAAGATGCCCCTCTGCCTCAAGAACAAAGGCGGCAGCATTTGGCTCCGCCGAGGAGGTAAGAGTTCGTAATCACGATCGACGGACACGCGATCGCGTCACGATGGCCTTGGCGGCGATTTTTCGGGGCAACGGCATCGGCGCTTTCATCGAGCAGGTCTGTAACCGCCAAAGGCTCCACTCGGCGCTCGCCCACAGATCACCGATGGAGTTTCAACCAGAACGCCTGTGCCGCTGTGCAGCAGCCCGCGCATCCGGTCACAACCAACTGTCCCTAGTTTCTTATCTCAGCACAGGGGTGCTGGACTGCACCCGTTTCCTTTTCGTCAGCACCGGACCGTGACCCGGTGGTCCAGGCAGGCGTCTGCGGCTCTGTAGTAAAACTTGTTTATTTTCAAAGACTTGCGGGACACACCCGACCGGACGGCGGCCTATAACCCATTGAGAACAAATACACTTTTACTGCGTATGGGCTCGTTTGCTTTTTTGGAACCGCGCCCCTGCCCTCGCCCCCTAGTCCGGCCAGTCGGCCTCCTCCTCGTCGACCAGGGCGCCGCGCATGGAGGGGCCGTCGATGTGGACCCGCCCGGGGTCGCCCGAGACCAAATAGTGCCAGTCCGGCAGGTCGTGGCCGAAGGCGACGAGGCGGTAGGCGCAGGTCGCCGGCAGCCAGTCCAGAGCGCGCACGTTCTGGGGCGTGATCCGGGCGCAGTCGGGCACGTTCGCCTGCCGGTTGGCGTAGTCGGAGCACTGGTGTGCGCAGCGGTCGAAGAAGTTGCAGACCGCGTTCGACAGCGCGACCTCGCCGGTCTCCTCGTCCTCGACCCGGATTTGGCAGCAGAGGCCGCAGCGGTCGCAGAGCGACTCCCACTCCGCCTCGCTCATCGCTTCGAGCGCCTTGTCGTGCCAGAAGGCCATGGCGTTCTCTCCGCGCCGGTGCCGCTCCGGCCCCGCGCCCTACGCCTCCGGCAGGTCGAGCTTGATCGAGAGCTCCTTGAGGCGGCGGGGCTCGATCTCGGCGGGGGCCTGCATCATCAGGTCCTCGGCCTTCTGGGTCATGGGGAAGGCGACGACCTCGCGGATGTTCGGCTCCTCGGCCAGCAGCATGACGATGCGGTCGATGCCCGGCGCCGAGCCGCCGTGCGGCGGCGCGCCGTAGCGGAGCGCCTGGAACAGCCCGGCGAAGCGCGTCTCGACCTCCCCGGCCGTGTAGCCGGCGATCTCGAAGGCCTTCAGCATGACCTCGGGCAGGTGGTTCCGGATCGCGCCGGAGGAAAGCTCCACGCCGTTGCACACGATGTCGTATTGCCAGGCCTTGATCGCCAGCGGGTCCTCGCCCTCGAGCGCCTCGAGGCCGCCCTGGGGCATGGAAAAGGGGTTGTGGGAGAAGCCGATCTCGCCGGTCTCCTCGTCCAGCTCGAACATCGGGAAGTCGACGATCCAGCAGAAGCGGAAGACGTCCTTGGCCAAGAGGTCGAGGTCGCGGCCCAGCTTGTCGCGCACCGTGCCGGCGAACTTCGCCGCCGCGCCCCTCCGGTCGCAGGCGAAGAAGACCGCGATCGCCTCGACCCGCTCGGCATCGAGGTTCTTGGCGATCGGGCCCTTGGGCCCGCCCTCGGCGTAGACGATGTAGCCGAGGCCGGCCGCGCCCTCGCCCCGCGCCCAGTCGTTCAGCTTGTCGAAGAAGCTGCGCGGCCGGGCGGCGGCACCCGGCGCCGGGATCGCGCGCACCACGGCGCCGCCCTCGACCGCCTTGGCGAAGACGCCGAAGCCGCCGCCGCGGAAGGCCTCGGTCACCTCGGCGATCTCGATCGGGTTGCGCAGGTCCGGCTTGTCGCTGCCGTACTTCAGCATGGCCTCGTCGTAGGCGATGCGCGGGAAGGGCGCGGGGCTGACCTCGCGGCCGTCGGCGAACTCGTCGAACACCCCGGCCAGCACCGGCTCGAGCGCGGCGAAGACGTCCTCCTGCGTCACGAAGCTCATCTCGAAGTCGAGCTGGTAGAACTCGCCCGGCGAGCGGTCGGCGCGCGCGTCCTCGTCGCGGAAGCAGGGCGCGATCTGGAAGTAGCGGTCGAAGCCGGCGATCATCAAGAGCTGCTTGAACATCTGCGGCGCCTGCGGCAGGGCGTAGAACTTGCCCGGGTGGATCCGGCTCGGCACCAGGTAGTCGCGCGCGCCCTCGGGGCTGCTGGCGGTCAGGATCGGCGTCTGGAACTCGGTGAAGCCCTGCTCGATCATGCGCCGGCGGATCGCCGCGATGACCTGTCCGCGCTCGACGATGCGCCGCTGCATGCGCTCGCGCCTAAGGTCCAGATAGCGGTAGCGCAGGCGGAACTCCTCGCCGGCGTCCTCCTCGGCGTTGACCTGCAGCGGCAGGACGGCGGCGGCGGAGAGCAGCGTGAACTCCTCGGCCCGGACCTCGACCTGGCCGGTCGGCAGCCTGGGGTTGACGGTCTCGGCGGCGCGCTCGACCACCGGCCCGGTCACGGTGACGACGCTCTCCACGCGCAGCGCCTCGAAGGCCGGGAACAGCGGGCTCGAGACGTCGACCACGCACTGGGTCAACCCGTAGTGGTCGCGCAGGTCGACGAACAGCAGCTGGCCGTGGTCGCGCTTGCGGTGGACCCAGCCGGACAGGCGGGCCCGGGTGCCCGCGTGCGGCAGCCTCAGTTCGCCACAGGTGTGGGTGCGATAGACGTGCATCGTGCCTTTCTCCGGGGTCTGGCGAGGCGGGCGGGACGGTCGGGCGCAAAAGGCACGCCGGCGCGGCTCTTGTCAAGGGCGCCCGAGCCTGTGAAAGGTCCCAAAAACGAGCGCCCCGCGCATGCCGTAGATGCATGGCGGGGCCTCGTTTTCCGGCCTCTCGGGCCGCGCCCGGATGACATTACCGGGCTATCTCTTTGGTGCCCCGGGCCGCAGCCTCGGGGCGGTCAAATCGTCATATCTCAGGTTTTCGGCGGTCCTCTTCACCACGGCCGCGGTTGCCTTGCTAGGGCCCCCGATATCAGGTGGTCGGACCGTGGCCCTCCGTCTGAGCGGAGGGCCGGATAAACTGATCCGGTGGGTTCATCCTGTTACGGACCCTCCTTTTGCTGTTGCCGCTCATCACCGCCATCGCGTGAACCGCGGTCGATCCGCCGCGTGGCGCCGGCGCCACCGTCCCTCGGACGGCGCGCCATTGATGTTGAAAGCATGCGCCCACTCGTTCCACCGAGTCAAGAAACAACGCGCGAAATTTGGCCGCTAACGTCCACGGAACAGCCGGTAGGCCAGGGTCAGAAGCAGCCCCGCCCCCGTGACCAGGCCGAACCAGCCGGCCGCCTGCGAGAACGGCGTCTCGGCCAGCAGGATCGCCGCGCCGCCGGCCACCGAGAGCAGACCGAGGACCGCGAAGAAGACGTTGTCCGAGGACAAGTGCTACCCCATCTCTTGCCCGCAAGGGCCAACGAGAGCCGGCTCATGCCTTGGGTTGCGCGATCCAGTGCTCCCAGATACCGTCCTTGAGCACGTCGGACCGCAGGAAGCCTTTGAGCCTCCTGTCGAACGGGCCGGAGGAAAGGCACGGCGCTCCACCCTCCTTGCCGACGAACATGGACCTTATGCGCGCCGGATCCGACTCGTCGAGAAAATAGTGAGAGAAGCGATCCTGGAACGCGACTGTCAGGATATGCTTGATGTTTCCTCCCGCCGAATGAGACCGCTTCGCGTCCCACAAGGCGCTCTCACGCGTTTCGGACAGCGCGGCCATTTCGTCCCGGTCCGTCGCGCACCACAGCCGGACGAAGGCCTCGTTCTCCATGGAGACTGCGCTCGCGAGCACCGACTCGACGAAAGCCTGGAGGCTTTCTCCGTGCGCCACTTTGTTCGGCGTTATCCAGTCCTTCCGATTCGCGAAGAGTTGGCCGTCGACGTTCAGCGTAATACCGAAGAGGCCCTGCCCAAGCGCAATGGAATGGTCGAAGGGCCGGGATTCATAGTCTTCGCTCCAGCCTTTCCCGATCGCCTCCGCGACGTAGTCGAACAGGTCCAGTACCCTGCCTTCGTCGTCAGCCCTCTCGTCCGAGAGCAGGAACCCCTGCGGCGTCTGGCGGAACCCGAAGCCCGCGACCCGCGAGGTGCTGCTGTCGTATTCGAGATCGACAAGAAGATACTTGGCGCCCTTGTAGAACCATTCGGAGCGGAAGTTGACCACTGCCAGCCCGCCGATTTCGTCGCGGAACAACCGGGCCGAGTCCGTCACGCCGGCAACATCAGTGCCGGGCACATACGCATGGGCGGCTTGCTCGTAGTTCTGCTTCAGGACGTTCTCGACATAGCGAATCACGACTTCGTCGGCGGTGACGCTCTCCTTCCTCTTGTTGTCGATCGTGATGTTGGCCAGGAAACCGTCGTAGGAGGTGCCGGCCCGGACCGAATCGAAGTCCTTCTGGGAAACCTCGACTTCGAAATACCCCGACGTCCGGGCCTCGCCGTAATAGACCGGCCACTTGGTCCGCTGCAGCGAGACCAGGGCTCCCGCGTAGGAGACGGCCGCAATCCAGGCAAGAACCGCCAAGAGCAGCGCAGGATACAGGCGGCCCATCCGCACTCCCCGCTCCTTCGTATGTAACCTCTCCGGACCGTGACTCTGATTGCAACCGGGCGGTAGTATAAGAACACAAACATCACGTTGTACGTATGCGAAGTTAACAAATTCATAAGATTGGAACCGCTACAAACCGGCCGCCGGCCGGGCCGCTCGCGGCCGAGGCCCACGGCCGGTCGCGTCACGATCCGCGCTGTGCGACCCAGAGGGCCCAAACGCCGTCCTTGACGACCTCGGATTGCAGCAAGCGGCGAAGTCTCCGATCGCCGGGGCCCTGTGAAAGGCAGAAGCTGTCGCCCTCCTTGCCAACGAACATCGACCGTATTCGAGCCGGATCGGACTCCTCGACGAAGTAATGCATGAAATCGTCCCCGAAGGCCATGGTCAGGACGTGCTTGATCCTGCCGAGCGAGGCGTGCCTTTGTTTCGCCTGCGCCTGTGCATCGTGATCCTGTCCGGCCCCATCGGCCAGCCTGACGAAGTTCTTCGAGCACGACAGCCGGACGGCTGCCGCGTCCTCCGGCGACGCGGTCTTGGCCAGCGCCTTCTCAACGACCGCCCAGGGAGCGTCGACCTGCGCGCCCTGGTTCGGCGATATCCAGTCCCCCTGCTGGTCGTGAAGCCGACCGTCGACCTTCAGCGCGGTGCCGAACACGCCCTCGCCGAGCGGAATGGAAAGTTCATCGGGATGGGACGTGTGGTTGTCCAGCCAACCGTGCCTGAGCCCGTCCGCGACGTAGTCGAGAGCGTCCAGGACGATGCCTTCGTCGTCTGATCTCTCGTGCGAGAGCAGGAATCCCCGCGGCGTGTGGCGAAAGCCGAAGCCGAAGAAGCGCGAGGCGCCGCCGTCGAACCTGAACTCCGCGATCACGAATCTAGTGCCCAAATAGATCCATTCAGAGAGAAACCCGATCTCCGTCAGTCCAGCGATTTCCTTGCGGAAGTTGCGGGTCTCGGCGATCGCTTCTGCGCTGTCCGCGCCCGGAGCATAGAGTCGGAGCACTTGATCGTAGTCTTCCTTCAACACGTGCTCGACATACCGAATCACCACTTCCTGTACCGTGACGCTGTCTTTGCCAAATCCCTCGTCAAAGGCGACGTTGGCCAGAAACCCGTCGTAACGGACGAGCGCTTGGGTCGAGCCGGTCGGCTTCTCGGCTATCTCGATTTCGAGATGCTCTCCTGTGCTCCCCCCATGATAGTAGAGGGGCCATTGCACCCGGTTCAGCGAAACCGCGTGCATCGCTTGTGCAGCGGAGACGCTCAAGGCAAACGCTACGATCGCCAGAAAATAGTGGTGACAACGCATTGATGTACCCTCGCCTACTTTCACCTATTGATGGTAATATTTCAAGACATCCTCTCTATAGTATGCTATATCCAGTATATAATTACTTAAAATTGTGATTTATTAGTGCCATAGGCTCGATGCCAGCCATCGTCGGCCCTTTTCAAACTCGACCGTGGCGGGCGTGGTCGGACTGCTTTGACACCAAACGGCCGCACGGCGCCGCACGGCGACCGTTTGCCGCGCTTTCACCAACCGGCTTTTGCCTGTATACCGCTGGGCCATGACGCTCATCTGCGATTCGGCCGAACTCGCCGCCTTCTGCACGCGCCAGGCCGAGGCCGACTTCATCACGGTCGATACCGAATTTCTGCGCGACACGACCTATTGGCCCAAGCTCTGCCTGGTGCAGATCGGCGGCCCGGAGGAGGTCGCGGCGATCGACACCCTGGCGCCGGACATCGACCTCGCCCCCATGACCGATCTGCTGGGCAACACCAAGCTGCTCAAGGTGTTCCACTCGGCGCGCCAGGACATGGAGATTTTCTACCACATGACGGGCCGCCTGCCGGCGCCGATCTTCGACACCCAGGTGGCCGCCATGGTGTGCGGCTTCGGCGATTCGGTCGGCTACGAGACCCTGGCCCGCAAGCTGGCCGGCGCCAGCGTCGACAAGGCCTCGCGCTTCGCCGACTGGTCGCGCCGGCCGCTGACCAAGCGCCAGCTCGACTACGCGCTGGCCGACGTCGTGCACCTGCGGCCGGTCTACAAGAAGCTCAAGAACAAGCTGGACCGCAACGGCCGGGCCGAGTGGCTCAAGGAAGAGATGGACGTGCTCACGACCCCGGCGACCTACGCCCTCGAGCCCAAAACCGCGTGGCAGCGGCTCAAGACCCGCTCGAACGACCGCCGGTACCTGGCGGTCATGCGGACGCTCGCCGCCTGGCGGGAAACCGAGGCGCAACGCCGGGACGTGCCGCGGGGCCGGGTGCTGCGCGACGAGCAGCTGTTCGATATCGCGGCCCACACGCCCAAGAACATCGAGGAGCTGGCGCGCACCCGCGGGCTGGGCCGCGATCTGGCCCGGGGCCGGATCGGACAGGCGATCCTCGAGGCGGTCCAGGCCGGGCTCGCCGTGCCCGAGGGCGACCGCCCCATGCCGGCGCCCAGATCGGACCTGCCGAAAGGGCTCGGTCCCGTGATCGACCTCCTGAAGGTGCTGCTCAAGATGAGGTGCGAAGAGCACCACGTGGCCCAGCGCCTGGTGGCGAGCACGGCCGACCTGGAGCGCATCGCCGCCGACGACGAGGCGCCGGTGCCGGCCCTCAAGGGTTGGCGCCGCAAGGTCTTCGGGGCCGACGCGCTGGCGCTGAAGCAGGGGCGCCTGGCGCTCGGCTCCGACGGCAAGACGATCACAGTGGTGCCGGTCGGTCCGCCCCGCGCCGCCCAGTGATTGGGCGGCGGGCCTTCAGCCGGGACAAGATGAAACCGGAGCGACCCTCTACTCCGCCGCTACTTCGACGCCGGACTCGGCCCGCCGCGGACGCGCCTTCCGCGCAGCGCCCCTGGCCGATTCGGTCGCTTCGAAGATCTCCAGCTCGCCCAGGTCTCGGTCACCCGCCGGCGCGAGCGCGCGATCCATGTAGTGCCGTTTCGCGGGATCTCTGGTCACCCGCCGACAGGCGCGTGCATAGGTCCAGGCAAGCGCTCCGAGGCGCGCGTGCTTGCGGACGAACTCCCAAGCATAGCGGAGATGGAAGACCACCGGATTTTCGACCGGCAAGCCGGGCCGGCGGTCCTTGCGGTACTTGCGTCTGAGCAGCCCGCCCTGGAGGGGGTGCACGCCTTCGACGGTCTGGCATCCGTAGAACCACAAAGCCAGGATCAGGATCGCGCTCGGCTCGAGGCCGCAGGCGGCGGCCCGCCGCATCACGGTCTCGACATGGTCTGGCGTGTAGAACGCATCCCAGGCCCGTCGATAGGTCTTCCGGAAATCCTCGTCGGACATGAGCGGATGGCCGGTGCAAACGTGCTCCAGGTCGTACTTGTTCAAGTCCGGATCCATCCAGACGCCCTTTGCGTCCAGCGATCGGTGGTCTTCGGATCCGGGCAGCGGGGTCAGGGAAAAGAATTCGACCAGGTCGACCGGCAGCTCGCGCTTGATGATCTCGATGTCCCGCATGACGCGCTCGGGCGTGTCGTTCGGCAGCCCGATGATGTAGCCGCAGTAGGTCATCGCCCGAACGGCCTTCCACGCCTGCAGCATGGCGCGGTATTCGGCGATCCGGTTCTGTTTCTTCTTCGCGGCGAGCAGATTGTCGGGATTGATGTTCTCGAGCCCGATGAAGACGCGCCGCACGCCGGCGCGACCCGCCTTCTCGACAAAGCCCGGTATCAGATGGCAGAGGGTGTCGACCTGGATGATGAAATCGAAGCGCATGCCCTGTCGCTCGCGCAGCTCGATGATCCGGTCGAAAATCGCTTCCCAGTTCCTGTTGCGGGCGAAGTTGTCGTCGGTGATGAAGAAGCTCGATACGCCCTGGGCGCGGTTCTCGCGGAGGATCTTCTCGATGTCGTCGGCCGTCCGGTAGCGCGACTTGCGGCCCTGGACATTGATGATGGTGCAGAAGCTGCACTGAAACGGGCAGCCGCGCCCGGAGTCGAAGCTCGTGCGCGCATCGATGTTCCGTCTGACCCGGTTCCTGGGCAGGATCGGGATCGGCGTGCCCTCGAGGCCGGGCAAGTCCGAGAGATGGTCGTAAAGCGGTTTGAGCTCGTTTCGATAGGCGTCCGCGAGCACCTCCTCGAACCGGCCCTCGGCCTCGCCCGCGAAGATCGAGATGCCCAGGTCCCAGGCCTCCCGGATCCCGGGGGGAGGCTCGGGCAGCATGGACAGCGAGCCGCTGACGTGGAAGCCGCCGATGCAGACCGGAATGCCGGCGGCCCGTAGCGGCCGGGCGATGTCCATGGCCCGCGGGAACTGGTTGGTTTGCACGCCGACCAGGGCCACGAGGCCCCTGCCCCCGCCTGCTTGGATCGCGCGGATAATCTTCTTCGGCTGAATGCGGGTGTTGGTCTCGTCCTGAGCGGTGATTCGGATATCGACGCTCTCGCCGAGGGTCTCGCGGTCAATACAATCGAGCGCAATACCGTTCAGCGCCGCCATGGTGTTCGACGGGATTTCCGAGCGCGCCCACTGAATCACATAGCCGTCGTCGTCGTAGTGCGACGGCTTGATAAGGTACAGGTTGAATGGCTCGCAACGCTGGCAGCCTCCGATGTCTGGCATGGCACCTCAATCTATCAGGAATTCCCCGCAGCATTTGTGTCGTGCAATCTACACCACTACGCATCGAGCGCGGTAGAGTAATCGCACGTCGCTGCCACAGGGGCTCCCTGCGCCGAGGCGCCGGTTCAGATCAGGTCCCGGCGTGTCTGGAGATATTCTTCCCGCTCGACCTCGCCGCGGGCATAGCGCAGCTCGAGGGCGGCGAGCGCCGGCTCGCGTCCGCCGGGGCGGCCGCCTTCCGGAGCGGCCGGGAGCGGTGCGACGAGCCCCCAGAGATACCGGACAAGCAGGACGAAGGCCGCGGCCAGAAGGAAAACGAAGACAAGCCCGAAGATGCCGTGCAGCCCCATGCCCAGTGTCCAGCCGAAACCGTCCAAGCCGAACCCTGCGTCATGGCCATAGCTGTTCCACATGATCCACGCTCCCTAGGTGGGGGCGGGCGGCCGGTCCGTCGCGCGGACCGGCCGCCGCCCGAAGTGTCATTCGCCCCGGGTCACGCGCCCGCTGTGACGGTCGAACACCAGGCGCTCGACCAGCGATCCGTCCTTGGTGACGATCTCGCCGACGATGGCGTCCTCGCCCTGTTCGCTGACCTCGCCGAGCTTGAGACGGTCGTTGCCCATCCAGCCGAGCCGGCGCTCCAGGAGCTTGGTCACGTCCTCGACCGAAAGCTCCTCGCCGGACGCCGCCTGGCCCAGGGGGCAGTCGCCGTGGGCGCCGGGGCCAAAGCCCATCATGCCGGGGCCCATGTGGCCAAACCTGCCGCCGCCCCAGCCCGGGCCCATCCCGCCGTAACCCATGTGGCCCATCATGCCGGGGCCGCCCTGATAGGCGCCGCCGCCCGGTCCATGGGCGATACTGGGGGCGGAAAACGCCGCTGCGGCAAGGGCGATGGCGACCGCGGCGGTGATCGTGAGAGTTCTGCGTTTCATGGTTCTGTCCTCTGATTGGCGTTTACAACTGGCGACAGTGAACCACCGCCGTGTTGCACCGGAATGTCACGGCCGGGCTTTCTTGTAACAGCGTGTTACAGGACGGCCCGCCGCAACATCCCGTAACCAAAAATCTGCCGTGGCCGGGACCGCGCCAAGGTATAGTCCGGCCATGGAAGGCTCGCCGCACATCCTTATCGTCGACGACGACCGCGAGATCCGCGACCTCCTGGCCCGGTTCCTGGACAAGCACGGGCTGCGCGTCGCCACGGCAGCAGACGGACGGGAAATGCAGCAGGTGCTGGACGGCAGCCGGATCGACCTGATCGTGCTCGACCTGATGCTGCCCGGCGAGGACGGGCTGACCCTGTGCCGCAATCTGCGGGCCAAATCGCGCATCCCCGTCATCATGCTGACGGCCATGGGCGAGGAGACCGACCGCATCGTCGGCCTGGAGATGGGCGCCGACGACTACCTGGCCAAGCCGTTCAACCCGCGCGAGCTTCTGGCGCGCATCAAGGCGGTTCTGCGCCGGGCCGGAGAGGCCCCCGCGGCGGCACCTGTCGAAGGCGGCGCCGTGCTGGAGTTCGCCGGCTGGACCCTCGACCCGGAGCGCCGCGAGCTACAGCGGCCCGACGGCATCATGGTGCCGCTCAGCAGCGGCGAATACGAGCTCCTGGCGGTTTTCGCCACGCACCCCGGCCGCGTGCTCAGCCGCGACCAGCTCCTGGACCTGGCGCGCGGCCGGGAGGCGCAGCCCTTCGACCGCAGCATCGACGTGCAGGTCAGCCGCCTGCGCCGCAAGATCGAGGCCGAGCCCCAGGACCCCGCGCTGATCAAGACCGTGCGGAACGGCGGCTACACCTTCACGCCGAGCGTCCGGCGCCGGCAGAGGTCGGAACGGGGCCAGGCATGAGGATCTCCCCGAAAAGCCTGGCCGGCCGGACCCTGTTGGTGCTCCTGGTCGGCTTGACCCTATCCAACCTGATCGGCCTGGCGATCTATTCCGGGGAACGCCACCTGGCCTTGACGACGCAGAGCGGCCGCAACGTCGCCGAGCGCATCGCCACGGTCTTCACAACCTTCGAGGAGGCTGAACCGCCTGCCCGCCGGACCCTGGCGCGCTCGATGTGGGCGCCCGGGTTCAGCGTCCTTTGGGCAGAGCAGAGCGCGATCCCGACCGAGGACCGGACCTGGCGCGCCGGCCTGATACGCGCCGCGATCAGCGGCGCCATCGGCGACTTCCCCACGGACCGGATCCGCGTCGTCCAGCGGGAAACCGGGGGCCTGGGCCCGCCACAGGTCCGGGCCGGTAGACGCCGCGGCTCCTGGATGGCCGGCGAGATGCACATGCGCCACATGCGGGACAGGGGCATGGCCGGGCCGATGACCGGGCCGATGGAGCACATGATGCGGGCCTGGCAGGCCGGGCAGGTTCTCGAAGCCTCGCTGCAGCTGACCGACGGCAGCTGGCTCAACTTCGCGCTCCTGACGGCCCGCCCGGAGCCCCTGTGGTCGTTCCGCCTCCTGCTGTCCATTCTGGTCATGACGGTGGGCGTGATCGCGCTTTCCATCTGGGCGGTGCGCCGCGCGACCAAACCGCTGGCCGCGTTCTCGCAGGCCGCCGAGCGGCTGGGCCGGGACGTGAACGCGCCGCCGGTCACGGAAGCGGGTCCCAGCGAGGTCAGCCAGCTGGCACGTGCCTTCAACGAGATGCAGCGCCGCCTCGGGTCCTTCATCCGCGACCGGACTCAGATGCTGGCGGCCATCTCGCACGACCTGCGCACGCCGATCACCCGGCTGCGCCTGCGCTCGGACTTCGTGGAGGACGAGGAGCAGCGGCAGAAGATGCTGGCCGACCTGGAGCAGATGGAAACGATGATCGCTACCACCCTGGCCTTCGCCCGCGAGGAGGCCGACGAGGAGCCGCGCAGGCCCTTCGACCTCGCGGTCCTGCTTCACGACCTCTGCGACGCGGCCTCGGACAGCGGCCACGCCGTCGCCTATCGCGGCGCGGCGGCCGCGACCTACACGGGCCGGCCGGTGGCCCTGAAGCGGGTGTTCGCCAACCTGGTCGACAACGCGGTCAACTACGGCGGCGGCGGCGAGGTATCGCTGGCAAGCGCAGCAGACCGGGTGACCGTTACGGTCGAGGACAACGGGCCGGGCATCCCAGAAGACCAGATGGACAAGGTGTTCCAGCCGTTCTATAGGCTCGAGGGCTCGCGCAGCCGCGACACCGGCGGCGTTGGCCTCGGCCTGGCCTCCGTGCGTTCCATCGTCCGCGCCCACGGCGGCGAGGTGTTGTTGGCCAACCGGAAAGAGGGCGGGCTGCGCGTCACCGTCGACCTGCCCTACGGCTGAAGGTCGAGGCCGTTTTTCACTCCACGATCCGGCCGCGCCCGGCACTCGAGGCTTGGACCAGCGCCTGGAAGCGCCGCTCGACCGCCTCGCCAAGAGGGACCGAGCCGTCGCCGGGCAGCACCAAATGCAGCTCGCCGTCCTGGAGGACCAGTTTCGTGCTTTCCAGCAAGGCGCGCGTGCCGCCCGAGAGCCTGTAGGCGAGGCGCAGCGCAAGCCCCAGGACCCGGGCGCGCTCCGCCTCCTGCGGCGTCAGGAGGGCGCGCGCGGTCGCCGCCTTGGCCGCATCGGCGCGGCCGTAGCGGTTGTAGACCGCGTAGGCGACGAAGGCGCGCGCCGGGTGGTCGAGGCCGCTGAAGGGATAGTGCAGGACCCGGTAAAGCGCTTGGGACGCCCGATAGTCCGAGTGCTCGCGCCAGGCGAGATCGGACAGGTGGCAGGCGGCCTGGCGCAGCCGCCGCGAAGCGGGGTCCTGTTCCGCGAACAGCGGTCCGGTCCACTCGGCGAGGAGGGCGCCGAGGTCGCCGAATCGCCCCTCGCGCGCGCCCAAATCGGCCGCCGCGGCCAGCAGCGGGTCCTTGGCGCGTTCTTCCGCCGGCAGGCGGTCGAACACGAAGCCCTCCCGCAGCCCATAGGCCGAGAGCACCACCTGGTTCGGCTGACAGAGCCGCAGGATACGGCGCAGCAGCAGCGCCGCGTGGGGCAGAATATCCTGCCGGCGGCGCGCCACGCCGGAAATCCCCACCAGTGAGCGCTTACCCAACCTGGCCAGGACTCGCGCGAACTCCTCGGCGTCGCGGCGCGACAGGGTGTAGCCCTGGATCACGGGCAGCGGATAACCGACTTGGCCCATATGGATGCGCGCCAGGTTGCGCCAGGCGCCGCCGACGGCGTAGAAGCTGCGGTCGCGCAGCCGCTCCAGCCAGCCGATACGCTCCAGGCCGCGGTCGATTTCGCGCCGCACCGCTCCGTCGCCCTCCTTGGCCAGGTCGAGCAGGCGCAGCGTGCCGAGCGACAAGGTGGCCGAGTCGCCCAGGGCTCCGTCGCCGATCTCGACCAGCTCGAGGCTGCCGCCGCCAAGGTCGCCCATCACGCCGTCGGCGTCGGGCATGCCGGCGAGCACTCCCAGGGCCGAGACGCGCGCCTCTTCCACGCCGCTCAGGACGCGCACCGCGTGACCGCAGCGCCGCTCGACCTCGGCGATGAATTCGGCGCCGTTTTCCGCCTCGCGCACCGCCGCGGTGGCCAGCATGTCGACCGTGGCCGCACCCATGCCGCGGGCCATGCGGGTGAAGCGCGGCAGATTGACCAGCGCCATCTCGACCCCCTCTTCCGAGAGCCGGCCGGTCGATTTCAGCCCCCGGCCCAGGCCGCAGATGACCTTCTCGTTGAACAGCGGGCAGAAGGCACGGGTCAGGCCGTCGAAGATCTCCAGCCGGATCGAGTTGGAGCCGATATCGACGACCGCGACGCGGCCCCCGCCCGTGGCCTGCCGGCAGCCCGCCACGCCGGTCTGGGCCATGGCGCTCAAGGCGACTTGTGGATCAGCCGGGGGGTGGCGGTCGGACTCTTCTTGAGCGCCGAGCCCCGGCCGGAGAGGCTGGGATTGGTCATGAAGTAGGTATGGGCGCTGAAGGCGCCGGCGGCGGCCGGCAGGCGGCTGTAGCTGCCGTCGGCTTCGAGCACCCAGCTCTGGGCCTGGTCCTTGAGGTTGGCGATCATGATCTGGTCGAGGACCTGTCGGTGGACGGTCGGGTTCTCGATCGGCACGAGGGTTTCGACACGGCGGTCCAGGTTTCGCGGCATCCAGTCCGCCGAGGAGATGAAGACCCTGGCCTCGGGCGACGGCAAGCCGTGGCCGTTGCCGAAAGCAACGATGCGGCCGTGCTCGAGAAAGCGGCCGATCAGGCTCTTGACCCGGATGTTCTCGGACAGGCCCGCCACTCCCGCCCTGAGAGCGCAGATCCCGCGCACCACCAGCTCGATCCGGACCCCGGCCCCAGACGCCCGATAGAGCGCATCGATGATTTGGCTGTCGGCGAGCGCGTTCAGCTTGGCCCAGATCGCGGCCGGCCGGCCGGCCGCGGCATGGGCGATTTCCGTCTCGATCAGCTCGAGCAGGGTCTCGCGCAGATCGACCGGCGAGGCCGCCACCTTCTCCAGCCGCTCGGGGCGCGCGTAGCCGGTCATGTAGTTGAACAGGCGCGCGGCGTCCCGGCACAGCGCGGGATCGCAGGTGAAGAACGACAGGTCCGTATACACCTTGGCCGTAACCGGGTGGTAGTTGCCGGTGCCGAAGTGGCAATAGGACCTGAGCGTCTTGCTCTCCCGCCGGACCACCAGCGAGACCTTGGCGTGGGTCTTGAGGCGGATGAAGCCGTAGACCACCTGCACGCCCGCCCGCTCCAGGTTGCGCGCCCAACGGATATTGCGCTCTTCGTCGAACCGGGCCTTGAGCTCGACCAGGGCGGTCACCGTCTTGCCGGCCTCGGCCGCCTCGGTCAGCGCCTGGAGGACCGGCGAGTCCTCGCTCGTGCGGTAGAGCGTCTGCTTGATCGCCACCACCGCGGGGTCTTCGGCGGCCTGGCGGATGAAGCGCACCACCACGTCGAAGCTCTCGTAGGGGTGATGGACGATGATGTCCTTGGCCCGGATCGCCGCGAAACAGTCGCCGCCGAAATCGCGGATGCGCTCGGGAAAGCGCGCGGAATAGCGCTGAAAGACCAGGTCCGGACGGTCGTCGACGATGAGCTGTTCGGTCGCCGAAGGGCCGAGCAGGCCGTCGAGCGCGAACACGTCCTCGGCCGGGACGTTCATCTCGCGCACCACGAAATCCTTGAGGCCCGCGTCGATATCGGCATTTACGGTGAGGCGTATGACCGATCCCCGACGGCGCCGCTTGAGCGCCGACTCGAAGACCTCGACCAGGTCCTCGGCCTCCTCCTCGATCTCGATGTCGCTGTCCCGCAGGACCCTGAAGAAGCCGTGGTTGGCCACCTCGAAACCGGGGAACAGGCGGTCGAGGTGCATGCGGACCACCTGCTCCATGCGGACGAAGCGGATCCGCCGGCCCGGCAGGCGGATGAAGCGCTCGATCTGCTGGGGCAGCGGCAACAGCCCGTTGAGCCTCTCGCCCTCCTCGCCGCGATAGAGCTCGAGCACCATGGCGAAGCCGAAGTTCGGGATGAACGGAAAGGGATGCGCCGGATCGATGGCGATCGGCGTGAGGACCGGGAAAATCTCGTTGAAGAAATAATCGTCCAGCCAGGTCCGCTCCTCGGCGCTCAGCTGATCGCTCCTCAGGACGTCGACGCCGGCCTTGCGCAGCGCGACCCTGAGCTCGCTCCAGCAGGCTTGCTGGCGTTCGAGCAGCGCACTCACCCGGCTGTTGATCGCGGAGAGCTGCTCGGCCGGCGTCAGGCCGTCGGGGCTCGGCTCGGTCAGGCCGGCGCGGGCCTGTCCCTTGAGGCCGGCCACGCGGACCATGGTGAACTCGTCGAGGTTGTTCGCCGAGATCGACAGGAAGCGCACCCGCTCGAGCGGCGGATGCTGGAGATTATAGGCCTCGTCCAGCACCCGCTCGTTGAACGCCAGCCAGGAGAGCTCCCGGTTGATGAAGCGTTCGGGCGAATCCGGCGCGACCGCCGGTACCGATGCCGTTTGCTGCGCGTCGTCCAAGAAGACCAATCCCTAGCCGTGACGCGGACGCGGATGAGCTCCCGTCCGCCTAGCCCGACTCCAATTCTACCCCGGATCGCCCGAACATTACAGCGTGCCCGGAAAGGCGCCGCCGTCGATCAGCAGGTTCTGGCCGGTGATGTAGCCGGCGTGCTGGCCGCAAAGGAAGGCGCAGGCCTCGCCGAACTCCTCCGGACGGCCGAAGCGGCCGGCCGGATTGCTCTCGGCGCGCGCTTTCCAGACCTCGTCGAAGGGCCGGCCGCTGGCCTCGGACACGCTCTTGACGGTGGCGCGCAGACGGTCGGTCTCGAAGGGGCCGGGCAGCAGCGCGTTGATCGTGACGTTGTGGCGCACCGTCTTGCGCGCGATGCCGGCCACGAAGCCGGTCAGGCCCGCCCGGGCGCCGTTCGACAGGCCCAGGATGTCGATCGGCGCCTTGACCGCGGAAGACGTGATGTTGACGATGCGCCCGAAACGCCGCGCGATCATGCCGTCCACCGTCGCCTTGATCAACTCGATCGGTGTCAGCATGTTGGCGTCGACGGCCTTGATCCAGTCGTCCCGCGTCCAGTCGCGGAAGTCGCCCGGCGGCGGGCCGCCGGCGTTGTTGATCAGGATATCCGGCTCGGGACAGGCCTCGAGCGCCAGGGCCCGGCCCTCCGGTGTCGTGATGTCCGCCGCCACGGGGGTCACGGCGACGCCGCTGGCCTCGCCGATCTCCCTGGCGGCCTGCTCGAGCGGCCCGGGCGTGCGCGCCACGATCACCAGGTCGACGCCCGCGCGCGACAGCGACTCGGCGCAGCCCCGGCCAAGCCCCTTGCTGGCCGCGCAGACGATGGCTTTCTTCCCTTTCAGACCCAGATCCATCCCGTTTCTCCCTTCGGTTCGATTCGATTCATTCGACGGGCGATCCCGCCCTCGAGTCGTTCAGGACTTCGCGCGCCAGCGGCACCGTGATCTCGCGCCGCGACTCCAGGGCGGCCCGGTCGATCGCGTCGACCAGCGCGCGCGCCGCCGCGAACGAGCGCTCCATGCGCGCCAGCAGGAAGCGAACCACCTCGGCGCGGACCCTGAGCTGCCGGTCGGCGAAGAGCTTGACCAGCACGGCCTCGACCAGCGCGTCGTCCGGTGCGCCCAGCTCGACGGCCTGGACCGCCGACAGGCGCGAGCGCAGGTCGGCCAGACCGATGGGCCAGCGGGCCGGCGCGGCGCGTCCGGCGAGCAGCAGATGGCCGCCCCGCTCCACCACTATGTTGTAGAGATGCAGGACGGTCCGCTCGCGGTCTTGGTCGCCGTCGAGCACGGCATCCAGCCCGTCGAGCAGAACCGCCCCCGACGGTCCCAGAAGCTCGGGCGGGGCGGTCAGGGCCAGCGCGGCCGGGTCGATCGCCCGCGCCCCGCTGGCCGCGCGCCAAACCTGGGCCAGATGGGTCTTACCGCAACCGGGCGGGCCGTAGAGCGCCAGCGCGGCGCCGGGCCAGTCGGGCCAGCGGTCGATCCAGGCGACCGCCGTCTGGTTGCTCGGCGCAACCAGGAAGTCCTCGCGATCGAGGGCCGGCCGCTGGCCTAGATCGAGGGTCAATTGCGCCATGACGGTCCTCAGCTCTCGCCGGCCGCGCCGGACTCCGACTCGGCCGGCGCGGGCCGCTCGACGTCGCCCCAATAGAAGTCGCTGTCCAGATAACGGGCGAGCATGAAGCGGATCAGCACGCCGACCACCGCGGCGACCGGTATGGCGAGGAGCACGCCGACCAGGCCGAACAGCAGACCGCCGGCCAGCAACGCGAAGATGACCCAGACCGGATGCAGGCCGACCCGGTCGCCGACCAGCTTGGGGGTCAGGAGATTCCCCTCCAGCACCTGACCGACCAGAAAGATGGCGGCCACGACGGCGATGCGGGTCCAGTCGTCGAACTGCGCCAGGGCCATGCCGACCGAGGCGAGCAGACCGACCGCCGAGCCGACGAAGGGAATGAAGGTCAGCAGGCCGGCCGCCAATCCGATCAGCAGGCCGAAATCGAGCCCCGCCACCGTCAGGCCGGCCGCATAGAAGACGCCGAGCAGCAGGCAGACCGACGATTGCCCGCGCACGAAACCGGCGAGCATCCGGTCGACCTCGCGGATCTGCCCGCGAATCGTGTCGGCCTGGTGCCGCGGCAGCCAAGCGTCGATCCGCCGGACCAGCGGGTCCCAGTCGCGCAGCAGGTAGAAGGCGACGACCGGCGTGATCACCAGGAGCGACAGCAGGTTGGCGAGCGCGGCGCCGCCGCTGATCAGGCGCCCCAGCAGTGTCGTGCTCCAGCCGATCAGTTTCTGCGCCGAGCCCGCCAGCGCCTCCTCGATCTGCGCCATCAGGCCGGGATCGACCCGGGACTCGATCACCTGCTGCAACAGGGCGATCTGGCCGCGCAGCGCCTCGATATAGGCCGGCACGCGCGCGATGAAACCGGTCAGCTGCCCGGCGATCAGCGGCACCAGCAGGAGCAGGCCGCCGGCCACCAGGACCAGGAAAGCCAGGGGCAGAACGGTCGTGGCCAGGGTGCGCGACAGGCCGTGCCCTTCCAGCCAGTCGCAGATCGGATCGAGCAGATAGGCGATCGCCATGCCGGCGACGAAGGGCAGCAGGATGCCGCTCAGCAGATAGAGCGCGGCGAAGAAGACCGCGAAGCCGATCAACCAGAACCGCAGCTCGCGCCCGAGGCCGAGATCATGGCTCATGAGTCCCGCTCCATGGTGACCGCGCGACGGCCCCATTTGATCACGTAGGCCGCCCCGGACACAAACGTCGTCGCCGCCACGACGTAGACCAGCACGTGGACCGCGCCGGCCAGGGACAGCTCCAGGCCCAGTTCCGCCAGCACCATGCCGGCAAGGATGATCTGCGCCGCCGTATTGGTCTTGCTGACCAGGAGCGGCTCCATTTGGAGCGAGTGGGTCAGGGTGTGGAACAGGATCGCGCCGCCGATGATCAGGAGATCGCGGAACACGATCAGGATGACCAGCCACACGGCCAGATGCTCCAGATAGCCGAGCGTGATGTAGACGGCGACGAGCAACGCCTTGTCGGCCAGGGGATCGAGAAAGGCGCCGACCTGGCTCTCGACCTTGAAATGCTTGGCGATGATGCCGTCCAGCGCATCCGACACGCCGGCCGCGATGAACAGCCAGAAGGCCGCGTCGTAGTTGCCGATCAAGAGCAGGTGGACGGTTACCGGCACGGCGAGAAGCCGTGCCAGCGTGATCAGATTGGGTAGCCAGGCGAGGGCGCCGCGGAGACTCATTCCTAATACCAAAGGTCATAGATAATGACGCATTTCACCGAGGCGATTTTGACCGCCAGCAAGGCGCGCGCTGCGCCGTTGTGCTGGTACAACAAGCAGTGCGCAACGCGGCTGGCGGTCAAAAGCGCCCGGCCCTGCGGGTGGGGCGTATCGGGGCGCCGGGTGCGTTGCGGCGCTTGCCCGATGCGCGCATCGCGCTGCGCACCGCGCCTACCCGGGCGACCCGATCCGCTCCCATGAAATGAGTCATTATCTATGACCTTTGGTATAAGGTATCACTCGATACCCGGCTGATTGTCCGGTTCCGGGAGGGCGGCGTTCAGGGTCAGCTCCCACCACCCCTGGCTCACGTCCTGGGTCAACACCAGGTCCTTGCGGGCCAACGCCCGGCTCAGTTGGTTCTCGCTGCCGACATAGGTGATCATCAGGTCGACGCTGTCCCGGGTCATGTAGGCCAGGTCGCTCCCCACCACCGAGGCGACGTCGTCCAGGCGCCGTTTGACTTCCAGCCACTCGGCGAGCGAGGCGACCGGAATCGTCACCATCAGACGGTTCTGATCGGCCAAGCGCAGGAGGTTGTCGGCCTTCCAGGCCTCCTGGATCTCGCTCACCAAGCCGTCGGCCGCCCGCCTGAACAGGCCGCTCTGCGTCTCGTCGGGCTGCTGGGCATAGCTCAGAACGATGGGCCGCTGCTCCGACAGCCCGCCGTATCGGCGCGCCACCACCTCAACCCTGGCCCGCCCCGCGGCCGGATCGCCACGCACCCTCAACTGGGCGACCATGACCTGGTCGACGTCGTAGCGCTGTGCCAAGGCCTCCAGCCGATCCGGATTGCCGTTCAGGGCCTGCCGGGCGTCGATCGCCCCCACGTCGTCCAGATCCCCCAGCGGCAGGATCATCGGGATCAGCTCGCCGTCCAGCCGCCGCTCGTTCCAGGTGCCGCGCCAGGAGTTGGGATCCCGCCAGAGCCGGGCGCCGCCGCCGGTGCCCAGCACCGGCAACACCAGCACCGGCCGGCCGCGCGCCTGGGCGAAGGGCACGTCCCTCTGCCCGAGGAACTGGCGCACCGACTCCGGATTGAAGCGGAAGGTCAGCTTGGCCAGGTAGCGCACCGCGGAGGTGCGTTCCTCGTCCACCGTGAAGTCCGCGACCAGCTGGGCGATCTCGTCCGGCGGGATCTCGGGCAGGGCCAGCAGATCGCCCCGCGGCACGATGCGCGCCAAGACGGTGGCCATGGCCTGGCGGTGCCCGTCCTCCAGGGCCGCGACCCGGGCGCTCGCCGCGTCCTCGGCCGTGGCATCGACCGAGATATCGTGGACGGTGAACAGGTCGCCCTGGGCCAAGGCGCGCGCCGGCGAGGGCCAGGGGCCCGCGCCGATCAGCCACACCCCGATCAAGACTCCGACAGACAGTCGCCAGATCCGCATTGCAAAGCATCCCGGATGAGATATTTTCGCGCTCTCGGCCGCCGCGCCTGCGGCGCCGCGGGGCCTTAATACTCCAAGTCGCCGGAGGACGCCATAACTAGCGATCGCCCCGACCGGGGCCGCAACCACCCGACCTACCGGGACGCCGGCGTGGACATCGACGCCGGCAACCGACTGGTGGCGGCGATCGAGCCGCTGGCCCGGGCCACGGCGCGGCCCGGCGTCCTGGCCGGCCTGGGCGGATTCGGCGCGCTCTTCGACCTCGAGGCGGCGGGCTATCGGGACCCGGTCCTGGTCGCCGGCACCGACGGCGTCGGCACCAAGCTCATGGTCGCGATCGCCGCCGGGCGGCACGATACGGTCGGCATCGACCTGGTCGCCATGTGCGTCAACGACCTGGTGGTCCAGGGCGCCGAGCCGCTGTTCTTCCTCGACTACTTCGCGACCGGCAAGCTCGAGGTCGAGGCCGGCCGGGCGATCGTCGCCGGCATCGCCCAGGGCTGCGAGCAGGCGGGCTGCGCGCTGATCGGCGGCGAAACCGCCGAGATGCCCGGACTCTACGCCGAGGGCGACTACGACTTGGCCGGCTTCGCGGTCGGCGCGGTCGAGCGCGAGCGGATCCTGACCGGCGCGGCGGTCGCGCCGGGCGACGTGGTGCTGGGTTTGGCTTCGAGCGGGCTGCATTCCAACGGCTTCTCCTTGCTGCGCCGGGTCGCCGCCGACCTCGGCCTCGACTATTCGGCGCCGGCGCCCTTCGCCCCGGAGGCGACGCTGGGCGAGGCCCTGCTGACCCCGACCCGGATCTACGTCAAGGCCTGCCTGGCGGCGCTGGAGACCGGCGCGGTCCGGGCGCTCGCACACATCACCGGCGGCGGCCTGGTCGAGAACCTGCCGCGGGTGCTGCCCGAGGGCGCGGCGGCGGCGATCGACGGATGCGCCTGGCCGGTGCCCGCGGTGTTCTCCTGGCTGGCCCGCGACGGCGGCGTGCCGGCCGGCGAGATGATACGAACCTTCAATTGCGGCATCGGTATGGCCGTGGTCGCCGAGGCCACCCGCGCCGCCGAGGTCGAGCAGGCGCTCGCCGGGGCGGGCGAGCAAGTCCACCGCATCGGCCGCATCGAGGCCCGCGCGGACGCCGGGCCGCAGGTCGTCTTCGAGCCCGGGGGCCCGTCATGGCCCGCCTGAAGGTCGGCGTCGTGATCTCGGGCCGGGGCAGCAACCTGCAGGCCCTGATCGAGGCCGCGCGCGATCCGGCCTATCCGGCCGAGATCGTGCTGGTCGTCTCGAACGTGCCCGGCACCGGCGGCCTGGCGCGCGCCGAACAGGCAGGCATCCCGGCCGAAACGGTCGACCACCGCGGCTTCGTGGGCCGCCAGCCCTTCGAGGAAGCGCTCACCGGGACCCTGGAGCGCGCCGGCGTCGAGCTGGTCTGCCTGGCCGGTTTCATGCGCATCGTGACCGAGGGCTTCATCGCGCACTGGCACGACCGCCTGATCAACATCCACCCCTCGCTGCTGCCGGCCTTCCCGGGGCTCGACACCCACGCCCGGGCGCTCGCCGCCGGGGTCAAGCTGGCCGGCTGCACGGTCCATTTCGTGCGCGCCGAGGTCGACCACGGGCCGATCGTCGGCCAGGCGGCGGTGCCGGTCCTGCCCGGCGACACGGCCGACGCCCTGGCCGCCCGCGTGCTCGAGGCCGAGCACCGGCTGTTCCCCCTCTGCCTGCGCCTGGTCGCCGAGGGCCGGGTGCGGGTCGCCCACGAGGCCACCGAGATCGACGGCCTCGGCCCGCCGGGGGCCCCGCTGATCAACCCGGCGCCGGAGTGAGGCTTGCGGTGCGCAGCCGCAGCCGCTAATTAGAATGCCGGTTTGCAGTCAGGGGAAGAGGAACGCATGCCCGACGACCATATGCTGCACGAGCACCAGAAGGCTTGGCACGGCTTCGTCAAGCTGATGACCTACTCGACCGCCGCCGTCATCGTCACCCTGGTCCTCATGGCGATCTTCCTGCTCTGAGCGCGGGTCTTTCGTAGTCCCTCAGACGTTGGGCGGGCGCCTCCGCGCCCTTGGCTTCGCTCGCACGAGCGCGCGGGGCCGCAGTCGCGGCCCTTGGGGGCTATTCGCAAGGGCACCGGGGCCCTCGGCCTGACCCACATGCCCTCACCCTCCCACTTCGTGGGCCCCTCCCTCTCCCGGTGGGAGAGGGACCTTGGCGCGTCTGGCTCCCTCTCCCATCGGGAGAGGGTCGGGGTGAGGGCGGGTTGTTTGCCCGTCTGCATCCGGGCCTCAAGGCGAGGCCGGAGCGGCTCAGCCGACGATTTCGTCGTCCGGAAAGAAGAAGGCGATCTCGATCGCGGCGTTCTCGGGGGAGTCCGAGCCGTGTACCGAGTTGGCCTCGATCGATTCGGCGAACTCGGCGCGGATCGTGCCCGGCGCCGCCTCGGCCGGGTTGGTCGCGCCCATGACCTCGCGGTTCCTCTCGACCGCCTTCTCGCCCTCCAGCACCTGCACCACGACCGGGCCGGAGGTCATGAAGGCGCAGAGGTCGGCGTAGAACGGCCGCTCGCGATGCACCTCGTAGAAGCCTTCGGCCTGTTCGCGGGTGAGCCGAACGCGCTTCTGGGCGACGATCCTCAGGCCCGCCGCCTCCAGCATGGCGTTGACCTTGCCGGTGATGTTCCGGCGCGTCGCGTCCGGCTTGATGATCGACAGCGTCCTCTCGACGGCCATGGCATGGGTCCCCCAACAATCCGAGTCGCGGGCGGCCTTATAGCGGCTTTGCCCCGAACCGGCAATGGGGCGGCAATGGCGGAAGAAATTGGGGTCGGACCCCATTTCCCCCCTTTTCCGCGGAGGCGCCGGCCCAGCGTTCGAGAAAATGGGGTCTGACCCCAATTTCTTCCGACCGGGGGCCTAGGCCGGGTGGCCGCGCCCGGCGTCTGAGGGACCACGAAGGACTCTCCCCGCCTTTCCGCCCCACCCCGGCCCGTGCTATCTCCCCGCCATGCTGCACGTCAACGAGCTCAACTACCGGGTCGCCGGGCGGCTGCTTCTCGAGCGCGCGAGCTTCGCGGTCGACAAGGGCGAGCGGGCCGCCCTGGTCGGCCGCAACGGCACCGGCAAGACGACGCTCCTGAAGCTGATCTCGGGCGAGCTCGCGGCCGACGCCGGCGAGATCTCGCTGCCGCGCGGTATCCGGGTCGGCAAGGTGGCGCAGGAGGCGCCCGCGGGCCCCGAGAGCCTGCTCGACACGGTGCTGGCCGCCGACCAGGAACGCGTGCGGCTGCTCGCCGAGGCCGAGACGGCGCACGAGCCCGCGCGCATCGCCGAGGTCCACGAGCGCCTGGCGGCGATCCGCGCCGACAGCGCCCCGGCCCGCGCGGCGCGCATCCTGGCGGGCCTGGGCTTCGACGAGGCGGCCCAGGCGGGATCTTGCGCGGCGCTCTCCGGCGGCTGGCGCATGCGGGTCGCCTTGGCCGCGCTCCTCTTCTCCGAGCCGGACCTGCTGCTGCTCGACGAGCCGACGAACCACCTGGACCTGGAGGCGACCCTCTGGCTCGAGGGCTTCCTCAAGGGCTATCCGGGCACGCTGGTCCTGGTCTCCCACGACCGCGACCTGCTGAACCGGGTGCCCGAGCGCATCCTTCACCTCGAGGCACGGCGGATCACCGCCTACGCCGGCAACTACGACCGCTTCGAGCGCACCCGACGCGAGCACCTGGCCCGCCAGGCCGCGCTCAACGCCAAGCAGCAGGCCGAGCGCCGCCATATCCAGGCCTTCATCGACCGCTTCCGCTACAAGGCCAGCAAGGCGCGCCAGGCCCAGTCGCGCATCAAGGCGCTGGAACGCATGGAGCCGATCGCCGGCGTCATGGAGGCGCAGACCGTCACCTTCGCCTTCCCCGCGCCCAAGGCCCTGCCGCCGCCTTTGGTCACCCTGGATGGCGCGGCGGCCGGCTACGCGCCCGGCAAGCCGGTGCTGAGCGGCCTCGACCTGCGTCTCGACATGGACGACCGGATTGCGCTGCTGGGCGCCAACGGCAACGGCAAGTCCACTTTCGTAAGACTCCTGGCCGGGCGCCTGAACCCCGCGGACGGCCGCCTGGTCCGCCCGTCCAAGCTGAGGGTCGGCTACTTCGCCCAGGACCAGGCCGAGGAGCTCGACCTCGCGGCCACGCCCCTCGACCACATGGCGCGCCTTATGCCCGACGCGACGCCGCAGAAGCTGCGCGGCCAGCTCGGCCGCTTCGGCTTCGGCCAGGACAAGGCGGAGGTCGCGGTCGGCAAGCTCTCGGGCGGCGAGAAGGCGCGCCTGCTGTTCGCGCTGATGAGCCGCGAGGCGCCGCAGATCCTGCTGCTCGACGAGCCGACCAACCACCTCGACGTCGACGCCCGCCAGGCCCTCATCCAGGCGCTCAACGACTACGCCGGCGCCGTCGTGCTGGTCAGCCACGACCCGCACCTGATCGAGCTGATCGCCGACCGCCTCTGGCTGGTCGCGGACGGCACGGTCCGGCCCTACGACGGCGACCTAGAGGACTATCGCAAGCTGCTGCTGGAGCAGCGCCGGGCCGAACGCCGGGCTGGCCGCGCGGACAAGACCGACAAGGCCGGGACCACCAACGTTAGGGCCAGCCGCAAGGACAAGCGCCGCGCCGCCGCCGAGGCCCGCAACGCCGTCGCCCACCTGCGCAAGGCCGCGCGCGACGCCGAGGCGCGCCTGGAGAAGCTCGCCCGCAAGAAGCAGGCCCTCGAGGCCAAGCTGGCCCGGCCCGAGGTCTACGACGGCCCGACCGCGGCCCTCCGGGACCTCCAGCTCGCCCACGGCGCCCTCAAGCAGGCGATCGCCGAGGCCGAGGAGGCCTGGCTCCAGGCCCAGGCCGCGCTGGAGGAGGCGTGAAGTGGCGGCCCGACGCCCCCTTTGGAGCAAACGAGCCCATGCACGGTAAATGATCATTCGATTTCAATAGGTTAGAGGCCATTCGGGGTTGCGGCCTCGTCTCGTAAACCTTTGAAAACAAAGAAATTTCACCACAGAGATGGGGTGTCCCGGCTTGGAGCCGGGGTGTTCGGTATTGGGGGTGGTTGTCCCCCGAGCCGGACGGTTCAAAGCTGGAAGC
>CAMYKD010000046.1 GCA_947258885.1 uncultured Kiloniellales bacterium
GCGGCTAGCCAAGCCGAGGGCCGGGCGCTTGTCAACTCCCGCGCTTGCAGCCGGATGGCGACGGGCGACGCAGCAAGGTACATTTGATCGTTCGGGTGCGCGCGTCGTTGAAACGGTAACCTGATGCCGCTGACCGTAACCATCGCGATCCTCGTCGTGGCCGCTCTCGTGTTCGCCCTGGCGACCTACAAGGCCAGGCAGCCCTACGAGCCGGGCCGGCCGCCGTTCGTCCCCTATCTCGTCATACAGTTCGTGGCCGTGCTCGCGATCATATTGATGGCGGGCCACCTGGTCAGCCTGCTGACCGGCAGACCCTTCACCGGGCGCCTCGGGTGAGCCGCACAAGGCGCGGCCGGGCAGCATTAATAAATCTTTGTAAACTATTCAGATTTTTCCGCCATCGTTCAGCCGGTCATGGGCGGAACGAAAGCGCGTCTTCAATGCAGGTCAAATGTCCGATGACTTGGTCGAACCTGGCCGGCCCGGCGTCCTGGTCGCCGGGCCGGAGAGGGCGCGTGGGATAGGTCCATGAGCGTGTCCGCGAGCACGGTCGAGCGTGCGGCCCAACCACCGTCCTCCGAGGCCGCCAAGAACACGACCAGGGGCGGGCTGGTCACTCCCGTCATCGTCATCATTTCGATCAGCCTGCTGGTGACCTGCGGGCTGGTGTGGAGCAGCGCCCAGCTCTTGAACCGAAATGCCGAGGCGACCACCAAACATCTCGCCCGCTCCATGCTGGCCAACAACACACAGGCACTGCGCAGCCTGGCGGTCGACAGCGCCTGGGCGGACACGTCATACCGCAACTTGGTCGCGCGGTTCGACACCGCCTGGGCCGACCGCAACATCGGCGGTTATCTGGCCACCGCCCACAGCGTGTCCGCCAGCATGGTCATCGGGGCGGACGACCGGACGGTCGTTGCCTACCTCGGCGGCGAACGGGCCGAGCTCGATGCCTATAGATACATTCCGGACGGCCTGCGCACCCTCGTCGAACGGGCGCGCAATGAGCCCGTGGCCAAACCGGACGCGGTCGCCGGTCTGACGAGGATCGGCGACCAGGTGCACCTGGTTGCGGTCAGCCCCCTGTCGGTACGCACGCCCGCGGCAAAACCGCAGCGTCCGCGCGCTCGTCCGGTTCTGGTATTGACCCAGGCCTTGAACGGGGAGTTCCTCGGCAGATCGGGCACGGCCTTCGCTCTCGATGGTCTCGAATTCGTTTCCGGGACGCTGCCGAGAAGCTATTTCAGCGTGAGCCTGACGGGGATCGACGGCGGCCGGCTCGGCAGCCTCGTCTGGCGCGGCCCGCGCCCCGGGGACGGCCTTCTCATCTGGCTGATGCCGTCGCTTGCCAGCGCGCTGGGGGCAGTGACCTATCTGCTCTACCTATTCTTCCGCAGCACGGACCTGGTTCTCGAACGCCAGGCCCATCTGGTGTCGTCGCTGCGGCGCGAACGCGAACTGCGGAACCTCAAGTCCCGCTTCGTGACCATGGTGTCCCATGAGTTGCGCACCCCCTTGGCGACCATCCGCTCGGCCGTTGATCTCCTGGACCGCTACGAGGATCGCATGACCGCCGAGGAACGGCGTCAGGAGCTCGGCGCGGTCCGCACGGCGGTGGGCGGTCTGACCAAGATGGTCGAGGACGTCCTGGCGCTCGGCCGCTTCGATGCGGCGGCCAAATCGAACGAAACGCGCCTCAACCTGGAACATTTTGCCCGGGAAGTCTGGGACGAGACGGTGCGGGCGCTCGGGACCCGGCACCGTCTGGACCTGGGCGGCACGGCGATTGACAGGAACATCTTGATCGACGAGGCCTTCTTTCGCGTGGCCCTGTCCAACCTGTTCCAGAACGCGATCAAATACTCGCCCGACAGCGGGGTCGTGGCGCTCGAGATCGCCAGCGAGAATACCGACTGCATCGTAAAGGTGACCGACTTCGGCAGGGGAATTCCGGCCCAAGAGCACGACAAGATCTTTGAAGCCTTTCACCGCGGAACCAGTTCGACCGCGACCAGCGGAGCTGGGCTCGGCTTGGCGGTCGCCAAGGCCGCCGCGGAACGTTTGGGAGGCAGTTTGGGCGTAGAGAGCGTTTCCGGAGAGGGCTCGACCTTCGAGCTCGTCCTCCCGGGACGGCTCAAGGCCCGTCCATCTCTACGGCGTAAGGAAGACACATGACCAAGATACTCGTGATAGAAGACGAAGCGCCGATCCGCGAGCGCGTGGTCAAGGCCCTGAATTTCGAGGGTTACGAGGCCTACGGCGGCGAGAACGGCCGCGAGGGGCTGGAGCTCGCCAAGCAGCACCAACCGGATCTGATCATCGCCGATATCATGATGCCCGAACTCGGCGGACAGGCCATGGTCTCGCTGCTGCGCGACGAGCCGGCGACCAGGCTCACGCCGATCATCATGGTAACCGCCCTCGACCAGCGTGTGGAGCAGCGGCGCTTCATGGAGCTCGGAGTCGACGACTACATCACCAAGCCCTTCGATCTCGCCGAGCTGCTGGGCGCCGTTCAGGCGCAGCTGCGCAAGCAGACCTGGCGGGACAGTGAGACGAAGGGCATCGAACCCGAGCCGGGCACGATCTACACCTTCGCCGGCTGGCGCTACGAGGCCGATCGCCGGCATCTGTCGTCCGAGCGCGGCGGCAGGAGCGCGCTCACGGGCTCCGAGGCGCAGTTGCTGATCACGCTGCTCGAGCACGCGAACTCCGTGATCAGCCGGGAAGCGCTCTTCGACGCCCTCGAGCGCACGGCGTCCTCGCCCTTCGATCGGACGATCGATGTTCTGGTCAGCCGCGTGCGCCGCAAGATCGAGGACAATCCGCGGGACCCGAAGGTGCTTCTGACGGTGCGCAATACCGGCTATATGCTGAACGCCGAGGTCGTAAAGACCACCGACACCGCGGCCGCCTGAGCATGAGGCGGCCGGCGGCGGGGCGCAGCCGGCCGCTCCGGAGACCTGTGGCGATCCCGGGTGCGGTCCGTCCCGGCCCGACCGACCGTGAGCCGTCCGGCGGGCCGCGGCGTGTTTTCGGCCTCCGGCCGGCGCGGCAGTGCGGCCGCGGCCTCCGACATTTCGATTTCGTTTGCCGCCCAAACATGGCAACAATCCGGGAAACGGTGTGCGGACTTGCGGGCGGGGAGGCGATGGCGGAGAAACCCACTTCATTCAAGCCGGTCTCGGGCAACGTGATGCCGCGCTTTTCCGGTATCTCGACCTTCATGCGGCTGCCCCATGTCAGCGATACCGACGGCGTCGACATCGGGCTGATCGGCGTGCCCTGGGACGGCGGCACCACGAACCGGGCGGGCGCCCGGCACGGACCGCGCCAGATCCGCGACCTCTCGACCATGGTGCGCAACGTACATCACCAGAGCCGCATCAAGCCCTTCGAGCTGTGCAACTGCGCCGATCTGGGCGACGTGCCGGTCAATCCGATCGATCTGCACGATACCCTGGCGCGGGTCGAGGCCTACTACAGGCGGGTGCACGAGGCCGGCGTGGTGCCGCTCAGCGCCGGCGGCGACCACCTGATCACCCTGCCGATCATGCGCGCGATTGCCAAGGACCGGCCGGTCGGCATGGTCCATTTCGACGCCCACACCGACACCTGGGACCGCTATTTCGGCGACAGCATCTACACCCACGGCACGCCCTTCCGCCGCGCGGTCGAGGAGGGCCTGCTCGATCCCAAGCGCACCGTGCAGATCGGCATTCGCGGCGCGCTCTACGGCGAGGGCGACAACGATTGGGGCGAGCAGCAGGGCATCCGCGTGATCACCATCGACGAGTTCTATCAAATGGGGGTCGAGGCCGCGATCGCCGAGGCGCGCCGCGTGGTCGGCGACGGGCCGACTTACGTCAGCTTCGACGTCGACGGGCTGGACCCGGTTTATGCGCCGGGCACCGGCACGCCGGAGATCGGCGGCTTCACCACCTTCGAAGCCCAGACCATGCTGCGCGGGCTCCAGGGGCTGGACCTGGTCGGCGGCGACGTGGTGGAGGTCGCCCCGCCCTTCGACCCCAGCGGCAACACGGCGATGGTCGGCGCCACCATGATGTTCGAGATCCTGTGTATTCTGTGTGACACGATCGCCGCGCGGCGGGGTTGAGCATGAGGAGGCGCCGGGTGGTCAAGATGAACGCGATCGCCGCGACCGTCGGTGCCCTGGTTTTGCTGGCGGCGGTCCTCACGCCGGGGCCGGCCGGCGCCGAGCCCTTCAGGCTCGGCATTTCGACCTGGGTCGGCTACGGCCCGTTCTTCCTGGCCCGAAAGAAGGGCTACTTCAAGGAAGAGGGGCTCGACCTCGACCTGGTCAAGGTCGAGGACGTCAAGGTCCGTTTCGCGGCGCTGGCCGCCGGCCGGATCGATGCCATGGCGACGACCGTCGACACCCTGCCGCTCTACCTCAGGCCGCGCGGCATTAGGTACCAGTACCTCTTCGCGATCGACGGCTCCCGGGGCGGCGACGGCGTGGTCGCCGGCAAGGCGATCAAGAGCGTCGCCGACCTCAGGGGCAAGAGGGTCGCCTTCGCCGAGGGCTCGGTCTCGCAGTTCTTCCTCAACGTGCTGCTGGAGGAGGCCGGCCTCGAGCAGTCCGACATCGAAGCGGTCCATATGAGCGCCGGGGATGCCGGCAGCGCCTTCGTCTCCGGCGCGGTCGACGCGGCGGTCACCTGGGAGCCCTGGCTGACGCGCGGCCGGCGGGCCGCGCATGGCCGGCTCCTGACCGACAGCTCCGAGAGACCGGGGCTGATCACCAATGTCGTCCTGGCCCCGGTCAAGGTCATCAGGGACCGGGAGGCCGAGATGAAGGCCCTCTACAGGGGATGGAGCCGGGCGGTCGAGTTCGTCAGGTCCAATCCCAGGGAGGCCAACGCGATCATGGCCAAGGGACTGGGCGGCTGGCTCAAGAAGCCCGCGGCCTTCGCCCAGGCCCTCAGGGGCGTGGTCTACTACGACGCGGCGATGAACGCGGCCTTCTTCGGGACGGACGTGGCTCCGGGCGACCTCAGCAAGACGATACAGCGGGCGCTCGACGTCTGGTCGGGCCTCGGCAAGCTGCAGGTCCAGGTGAGACCCAGGGACCTGGTGAACTACAGCGCCGTGGATTAGCGGCACGCTCGGCGAAAGGCTCGATGAGATGACGGTGATCGACGTCCACACCCACATGCTGGACCGGCAGTGGCTCGCGCTGCTGCGCGAGGCGGGCGCGCCGCGCTACGAGGTCGGCCCCGTGACCGAGGACCTGGAGGGCATCTACCGGGACGGCGCGCTCTTCATGACGCCGATGCCCGGCCATTTCGACTACGGGCTCAGGGTCCGGGACATGGACGCCGCCGGCGTCGACCTGGCGATCGTGTCGCTGACCTGTCCCAACGTCTACTGGGGCGGCGCCGAGGTCAGCCTGAAGGCCGCGCGGGTCATGAACGACAGCATGGCCGAGAGCCAGGCCGCGCATCCCGGGCGCATCCGCTGGATGGCCTCGCTGCCCTGGGAGTACCCGGACCTGGCGCTGGGCGAGCTGGAGCGCGCCTGCAAGGCGGGCGCCGTCGGCGTCATGGTGCTGGCCAACGTGGCCGGGCGGCCGCTGACCGAGACGGCCTTCGCGCCGATCTGGGACGAGATCGACCGCCGGGCCCTGCCGGTGCTGGTGCATCCGACCGAGCCGCCGGGCACGCCCGAGATGGACATGCGCAGGTATAGCCTGGCCTCCACGGTCGGCTTCATGTTCGACACCACCCTGGCGGTCTCGCGCATGATCTACGACGGCTTCCTCGACCGCTATCCGAACCTGAAGATCATCGCGTCCCACGCCGGAGCGACGCTGCCGTATCTGGCCGGCCGCATGGACCGCTCCTTCGAGATGACGATCCCGAGCAAGGACGTGATCTCGACCCCGCCGTCGGACTACCTGCGCCGCATCTACTACGACGCCGTCACCTACCAGCAGGAGACGCTCGAGCTCTGCATCGCGGTGGGCGGCGCGGACAAGGTGATGTACGGCTCGGACTATCCCCACGACATCGGCGACATGGCAGGCTGCCTGGCGCGCGTCGACGCCCTGCCCGCCGATCAGCGCGAAGCGGTGCGCCACGCCAACGCCGAGCGGATTTTCGGGCTCCAAGTCAATTCGGGGACACAGTACTAATTTCTCGCCGCTGCTGGACACCGCCCCGCTACCGGCGCGGGTCGGAGGTCTCGGCCGGACCGAGGTCGAGGCCGGCGCGAAGACGCGCACCGGACGGCCGCCCGGCATGAAGGGGAAATTAGTACCGTGTCCCCGTTTTATGATCCCCGCGCCCAGCTCACAGCAGCCCGAGGGCGCGGAAGCTGGCGTGGCCGCTTTTGGCGATCACGACGTGGTCGTGAACGCTGATGCCGAGCTTCTCGGCGGCCTCGCGCACCTCTCGGGTCATGGCGATGTCGGCGGAGGACGGCGTCGGGTCGCCCGAGGGGTGGTTGTGCACCAGGATCAGCGCCGAGGCGCCCAGCTCGAGCGCCCGTTTCACGACTTCGCGCGGGTAGACCGGCGTGTGGTCGACGGTGCCGCGCTGCTGCGCCTCGTCGGCGATCAGCCGGTTCTTGCGGTCGAGGAACAGCAGGTGGAAGCGCTCCACGGCCTCGCGGCCGAGTGCGATCCGGCAGTAGGCCAGCAGCTGGTCCCAGGAGGAGATCACCGGCTTCTCCGCCAGCTCCTCGCGGGCCATGCGCTTGGCCGCCTCGGCGACGATCTTGAGCGCCGCGACCGAGGCGTCCTTGACGCCGTCGACGGCGCCCAGGTCCTTGGCGTCCGCCGCGAGCACGCCGCCCAGGCTGCCGAAGCGCCGGATCAGATCCTTGGCGAGCGGCTTCATGTCGCCCTGGGGCCTGGCCCCGAACAGCAGGAACTCGATCACCTCGTAGTCGGCGAGCGCGCTCGCGCCCTTGTCCAGCAGGCGGCGGCGCAGGCGCTCGCGGTGGCCATGGTAATGCGGCTTGTCCTCGCTCACGCCCGATCCCTCCCGCAGCGCCAGCGCGGCGTGCGCCGATCTCCGGTTCGGCGAAGTATGGCACGGCGCCGTCCCGCCCGCCACAGGTGCAGAGGCGGCGGCCCGCGCTACGCGCCGTAGGGCGGCTTGTGCCAGTCGTTGGGCGACAGGGTGAAGATCTCCGAGCCCGTCGCGGTGACGCCGAGCGAATGCTCGAACTGGGCCGAGAGCGTGCGGTCGCGGGTCACCGCGGTCCAGCCGTCGTGCAGCACCTTCACCTCGGGCTTGCCCGCGTTGATCATCGGCTCGATCGTGAAGAACATGCCCTCGCGCAGCACCATGCCGGTTCCCGACCGGCCGTAGTGCAGCACGCTGGGCGCCGAATGGAACACGCGCCCCAGACCGTGGCCGCAGAAGTCGCGGACCACCGAACAGCGGTTCTTCTCGGCGAAGCTCTGGATGGCGTGGCCGATGTCGCCCAGGGTCGCGCCGGGCTTGACCACTTCGATGCCGCGCATCATCGCCTCGTAGGTCACCTCGGTCAGGCGGCGCGCCTTCACGCTCGGCTCGCCGACGAAGAACATGCGGCTGGTGTCGCCGTGCCAGCCGTCGAGGATCGGGGTCACGTCGATGTTGAGGACGTCGCCCTCGATCAGCCGCTTGTCGTCGCTGGGGATGCCGTGGCAGACCACGTGATTGACCGAGGTGCAGATGGACTTCGGGAAGCCGCGGTAGTTGAGCGGCGCCGAGACCGCCCCGCGCGCGGCGATGAACTCGTGGCACAGGCGGTCGAGCTCGCCGGTCGTGACCCCCGGCTTTACATGGGGGGTGATGAAGTCGAGCGTTTCGGCCGCGAGGCGTCCGGCGCGTTGCATGGCCGCAAAATCCTCGGGCCTGTGGATCGTGATCTGCCGGTCCTCGCCGCGTGGTGCCGGGGCGGTCTCGCCTTCTCTCATCACCTTCATCCTACTCATGTCGTCGTTCGCCCACGTGCGTCCCGGCGCGTGTCACAGCGCCAGTTCCAGGGTTCGGTCCAGTTCGATGGCCTCCGGGGCCACCTTGCAAGTGTAGCACATCGCCTCGACGCCGCGACCCAACGCGGACTGCAAGGCCTCCTGATACCCGGGATCGATGTCGCCGGCAATCTCGAGCCGCTCGCAGTCGCCGCGCTGGACCAGGAAGAACATGACCGCCCGGGCCCCGGATCGGGCCATTTCGGAGAGCTCCGCCAGGTGTTTCGCGCCGCGCTGGGTGACCGCGTCGGGGAACTCCGCGGCCTCGGCGCCCCGCTTCAGGGTCACGCTCTTGATCTCGACATAGCAGGGCGGCCTGCCGTCCTGCTCGAGCAGGATATCGATCCGGCTGTTGCCGCCGTAGCGCACTTCGCGCCGCAGACCGCCGTATCCCGCCAGTTCGGGCACTTTTGCGGCGGCCAAGGCCTCGGCGACGATGGCGTTGGGGTGGCCCGTGTTGATGCCGACCAGACCGTTCCCGGCGTCCACGAGCTCCCAGGTATACTTCAGTTTCCGCTTGGGGTTGCGGGCCGGCGACAGCCACACCTCCATGCCGGGCTCGGCAAGGCCCAGCATGGAGCCCGGATTGGCGCAGTGGGCCACAACCTGCTGGCCGGAGGGCAGCGCGACATCGGACAGAAACCGCTTGTAGCGTCGGACCAAGCGGCCACGGATCAGTGGGTCGGGAAATCTCATGGCGAGAAGTTAGGCGCGAGCGCCGCCGCTTTCAACCGACCGACCTTGCAACTCGGGCGCGCGCGGTTCAGGTTACCTCCCGCCGCGGCGCTGCGCGGTCTTGGAATCGGGACGATGAGACCTACCCTCCTGCTGTCTTGGCTGGCGACGGCCCTCCTGCTGATCGGCTGTGCCTCCGCATCCGGACCCTCTCGCACGCCGACGCCGCCCCCCGACCTTTCGACCGTCGGCGACGAGGCGCCGGCCCCGCGCGGCACGGGGGACGGCCAGGGCAGCGGCGGCGGTCCCGGGTCCGGGGACCTGCCGCTTGCCGCCGGGTGGCACAAGCCGGGCGTGTCCCGCGCGCAGAAGGCGGCCGATATCGAGTCCTGCTACCACGCTGCCTGGAGCCAGGTGGACAACGACATCCGCATCGACGACGACATCGCCGCGGCGCGGGACCAGGTGGGCTCATACCAGAGTCGGCTCGGGGACCTGACCCGGCGGGTCGACAGCCACTACTATTCGAAGCAGCGCACCACCCGTTTCGAGCGCTGCATGCAGTCCAGGGGCTACAGCTACTAGCAATGTCCGAGAAGATCGTCACGGCCTGCGTTCTGATCATCGGCAACGAGATCCTCTCGGGGCGGACCCGGGACGCCAACCTCGCCTTTCTGGGGGAGCGGCTCAACGCCCTCGGCATTCGCCTGATGGAGGCCCGCGTGGTCCCCGACCAGGACGAGGTCATCATCGTCACGCTGAACGAGGTTCGGCGGCGCTTCGACTACGTCTTCACCACCGGCGGCATCGGTCCGACGCACGACGACATCACGGCCGAATGCGTGGCTAGGGCCTTCGGCGTTCCGCTGATCCAGCACCCGGAGGCCCGGGCGATCCTGGAAGCGCACTATCCGCCCGGCGAGTTGAACCAAGCGCGCCTGCGCATGGCCGACACGCCCGAGGGCGCCACGCTGATCGAGAACCCGGTCAGCAAGGCGCCGGGCTTCCAGATCGGCAACGTCTTTGTCATGGCCGGCATTCCGTCGATCATGCAGGCCATGTTCGAAAGCCTGAAACACCGCCTGACGGGCGGAGAGCCGCTGTTGACCAAGGCGGTGGCCGCCGCCCTGCCGGAGAGCTACCTGGCCCCCGGCCTGACCGCGGTCCAGGAGCGCTACCCGGAGGTCGAGATCGGCAGCTATCCGTTCTACAGGATGGGCGTGTTCGGCGTGCGCCTGGTGCTGCGGGCGATCGACGCGGGGCGCTTGACGGCCGCCGCCGGCGAGGTCAGGGAGTTGGTGCGGAAGCTGGGCGCAAAGCCCGAAGACCCCGACGAGAAATAGACGGTATGGTCAGGCTCAAGCCCTTCGAGCGCGATGCGGTCGGATTTCTGCTCCGCCACCTCGTCGTCGGCGCGATCGGCAGCGCCCTGTTCGGCGGTCTGATTCTGTGGAGCGACTTGGCGGGCATCCGCAGCCTGGCCTTGGCCGAAGAGGGTGGCTGGCTGGCTCTGGGCCTGCTCTTCTTCGGACTGTTCGTTACCTTCGGCTCGCTTGCCATGGGCGCCGCCATCATGGGGCTCGGCCGCGGAGAGGATTGAGGCCAGGAGGGGAAGACGGTGGCGCCGACCCTGACACCGGAACAGGCTAAGGCCTTTTACGACCGCTTCGGCGCGAAACAGGACCGGCAGGGCTTCTACGAGAACCCGGCGCGGCGCGACCTGATCGCCCAGGCGGACTTCGAGACGGCCGCCGCGGTGTTCGAGTTCGGCTGCGGAACCGGCGACTTCGCGGCGCGACTGCTGGCCGAACACCTGCCGCGCCAGTGCTCCTACACGGCGGTCGACATCAGCGGCACCATGGTGCGGCTCGCCCGCGCGCGCCTCGCGCCCTGGCGGGACCGGGCCCGGGTCGATCCATCCTCGGGATCGACCACCCTGGAGGCCGCCGACGGCGCGTTCGACCGCTTCGTCTCCACCTATGTACTGGATCTGCTGAGCGACGAGGACATCCGGGGCCTGCTCGCCGAGGCCCACCGGATCCTGTCGCCGGGCGGGCGCTTGTGCCTCGCCGGCCTGACTCGCGGTGCGGGCCCCGTCGCGTCCCTGGTCAGCGGTATATGGGAAGCGCTCTTCGCGGTGCGCCCGGCGCTGCTGGGCGGGTGCAGGCCGATCGCGCTCTGCGGCTATCTCGACCCCGACCGCTGGCGGATCGAGCACCGCAGCGTCCGCACGGCCTTCGGCATCAGCTCCGAGGTCCTGGTGGCCGCGCGCCTGGATCGAGAGACCGGGCTGCAAGAGTAGGGGGACCTCCTTGCGGCCGCGGAGATGGATCGAGCCGCGGGGAAGGGTCTAGAATGGCCTGCCGGCGACTCTCGGCCCGATGCCGAGGATCCGGATCCGCAATGAGCCTCGGGAGCGGCCACATCCTGTGTCACCCGTCCGCATAGCTTTCATCGGTTTCGGGGAGGTCGCCGCCGTCTTCTCGGCGGCGCTGCGCGCAAAGGGCGCCGAGGTCGCGGCCTACGACCTGCTGCTCGACCAAGCGCATGGGCTCGTTTCGCTGGAACGCCGCCAGCGGGCCGAAGGCATCGCGTTCCACCCCCTCGCCGAGGCGGTCGTGGGTGCCCGCTACGTGCTTTCCACGGTGACGACCGATCGGGCCGAAGCCGCGGCCCGGGACTGCGCGGCGCACCTCGCGCCCGGACAGGTCTATGTCGACCTCAACGCCACGGCCCCCTCGGTCAAGCGCGCGGTCGAAGGCATCGTACGGGCCGCAGGGGTCGGCTTCGTCGAGGGGGCCATTCTCGGCGCCGTGGGGGTCACCGGCGCGGCGACCCGCATCCTGATCGGCGGGCCGGACGGCCGCGAGACCGCCCGGACCCTCGCCGGCCTCGGCCTCAACGCGGAATTCTACAGCCCCGAGGTCGGCAAGGCCGCGATCTTCAAGATGCTGCGCAGCGTCTTCTCGAAGGGCCTGGAAGCGCTCGTGCTGGAGCTCCTGGTCGCCGGGAAGCGGGCGGGCCTCGAGGAGGACCTGTGGCGGGACGTCACCGACCTGCTGGAGCGCAATCCCTTCGAGCAGGTCGCCGCCAACTGGGTGCGGACCCATGCCCTGGCCCACGAGCGGCGTTACCATGAAATGGTCCAGGTGGCCGGGGTGCTGCGCGAGATCGGCCTGGAGCCGATCATGACCGCCGGCACCGAGGCGCTGTTCGAACGCTCGCTGGCGTTGGGCCTCAAGGAGGCCTTCCCCGAAAAGCCGGAGACGATGAGCGAGGTGATCGAGGTCATGGAGCGCAGGCTTCGGGAGCCGTCGCCCGCCCCGCCGGACGCCGGGTCGGCCCGCAAGGAGGTCGAATGAAACCGAACGGAATGAAGACCAAGCTGCTCGCCGGCGAAGCGGCGTTCGGCGTCTCGGTCATGATCCCCTCGCCGCAAGTCGTCGAGATGCTGGGCGGACTCGGCTTCGACTGGGTTCTGATCGACTGCGAGCACGGCACGATCTCGCTCGAAACCGTCGAGCTGATGGCCATGGCCGCCGAGGCCAGCGGCATCACGCCGATCGCGCGCCCGGCCACCGGGAGCGCCGAGCACATACTCCAGGTCATGGACCGGGGCGTCCTGGGCGTGCAAGTGCCCCACGTCTGCACGGCCGGGGATGCCCGCCGGGCGGTCGAGGCCGTCAAGTATCACCCGCAGGGCCGGCGCGGCCTCGCGGCCGGGACCCGGCCCTCGGGCTACGGCTTCGCGGGCGCCATGGCGGACTACGTAGCGGCCGCCAACCGCGAGACCCTCGTCTGTGTCCAGATCGAGGACGAGGAGGCCGTGCGAAACGCCGATGAGATCCTCCGGGTGGACGGAATCGATGTGTTCTTCATCGGGCCCTCGGACCTGTCCCAGTCCATGGGCCATCCCGGCGACCCGAAGGCCGCGCCGGTCCGCGACGCCATCGACGCGACGTTCGCCAAGATCCTCGCCGCCGGAAAGATCCCCGGCCTTCCGGGCGGCAGCGAATCGGTCCGCGATATCCAGGACAAGGGCGCCCGCTACATCTACACCCACCTGACCCGCCTGCTCGCGCGGGGCAGCTCGGACTTCCTGACCGCCGCAAGAGCCAACCAAAAATAGGGTCAGACCCTATTTTCCGCGCCGAGAGGGCACAGAAACCAAAAATAGGGTCTGACCCTATTTTTCCTATTTTTCTCGTGGTTTCAGTCCGCGGGGCGGAGCGCGGCCGCGCGGGCCTCGGCATCTTGCCGGGCCGCCGTTCCGAGTTCGGCCGAAAGCTTGTCGCGCAGCTTTGCCGCGCCGGGCTCGCCCTCGTCGGCGGCCAGGATGAGCCAGGCCAGCGCCGCCACCTTGTCCGCGGCGATTCCGCGGCCTTCGATCAGCATGACGGCGAGCTGCGAGGCCGCGGCCGCGACACCGGCCCGCGCGGCGGAATCGTAGAGGCGGGCCGCCGTGACGGGGTCCGCCTCGACGCCCTCGCCCCGCTCCAGCAGGATGGCCAGGTTGTACTGGGCCACCGGCAGGCCCCGGACCGCGGCGGCATCGTACCAACGGACCGCCCCGGCAAGGTCCGCCGGCCCGCCCATTCCCCGGTGCAGAAGCACCGCCAACCTGAGCTGCGCGAGCGCATGCCCCTGCTCGGCGGCACGGCGGTACCAGAGACGGGCCGCGGCCGGGTCCGGCGCCGTCTCGACCCCCGTCTCGTGGAACCGGCCGAGCCGGTACTCCGCCTCGGCGGAGCCCCCCTCGGCGGCCCTCTCGTGCCAGCCGATGCCATACTCGTAGTCGACCGGCTGCGCCTCGGCCGTCGCCGGCCACAGCACGGCGGCAAGCGCCGGCACCAGGGCAGCGATCCCGACCTTCAAGATTGATTTCCCGATCACGGGCATCCTGCCCACCGTCCGGCCAATTGTCCGCCGGCAAGGTAGCGCACTGTCCGGAGTCGCGCAAAACAACTGATGCCATGGACCCGAATGCCGGACCCTATGCCAAACCTCGAAAACCGTAAGCCGTGGCCATCCTTCGAGACGGCCCTTCGGGCCTCCCCAAGATGAGGATTCATATTGTGAATCAATATCTTCCTCTTGGTGAGGAGGCCGCCGTGGGCGGACGGCCCGAAGCATGCCGGCCGGCTCGGAAGTTGTCGTATCCGGCGCTACCCGTTCACGTCGACGACGATGCGGCCGCGCACCTGGCCCTTGAGGATGTCGCCCGCCAGGCCCGGCAGGTCGCCCAGGGTCGCCTCGCTCGTGAAGCCGTCGAGCTTGTCCAGCGGCAGGTCCCTGCCCAGGCGCTGCCAGGCGGTGTTGCGCTCGTCCGGCGGCGACATGACCGAATCGATGCCCAGCAGGTTGACCCCGCGCAGCAGGAAGGGGATCACCGTGGTCTCCAGCGTGTTGCCGCCGGCCAGCCCG
Source organism: uncultured Kiloniellales bacterium (assembly GCA_947258885.1). Classification (GTDB taxonomy): domain Bacteria; phylum Pseudomonadota; class Alphaproteobacteria; order Kiloniellales; family JAKSDN01; genus CAMYKD01. Next base: position 14,093 of record CAMYKD010000046.1, read on the forward strand.
ACGGAGGCGATCGAGCCGCGATGGGCGATCTGGGTCAGGACATGGGCGAGCGTCGTGCCGCCGACCGAGTCGACGCAGCCGGCCCAGCGCTCCTTGTCGAGCGGCCGGGTCGGGGCCTCGCTCAGTTCGGCGCGCTCGACGATGGTCTGGGCGCCCAGCGCGCGCAGGTAGTCGTGGGTTTCGGCCCGGCCGGTCGAGGCCGCGACCCGGTATCCCAGATTTGCCAGGGTGGCGACGGCCACGGAGCCGACGCCGCCGGCCGCTCCGGTGACCAGGACCTCGCCCTTGTCGGGCGATACGCCGTGCGCCTCCAGCGCCATGACCGCCAGCATGGCGGTGAAGCCCGCGGTGCCGATGGCCATGGCCCGCTTGGTGCTGAGCGCCTCGGGCAGGCGCACCAGCCAATCGCCCTTGACCCTGGCCTTCTGGGCATAGCCGCCCCAGTGCGCCTCGCCGACCCGCCAGCCGGTCAGCACCACCTTGTCGCCGGGCGCGAAGCCGAGGTGGCTGCTCTCGGCGACCGTGCCGGCGAAATCGATGCCGGGCACGTGCGGATAGCTGCGCACCAGACGGCCCAGGCCGTTCAGGACCATGCCGTCCTTGTAGTTGAGGGTCGAGTACTCGACCGCGACCGTCACGTCGCCCTCGGGCAGGCGCGAGTCGTCGAGGTCCTGAAGCGAGGCGGCCACCTTGCCGTCGCTTTCTTCCAGCAGCAGAGCTTTGAACATGCCCTTCCTTCCTCCATCCGGTCCCGGAGGCAGCTATTAGCGCAGCGGCTCCAGAATTGAAACGTAATTGGCCACGGCCGCGCCGCCCATGTTGAAGATGCCGGCCAGCGCGGCGCCCGGCACCTGCATGTCCCCGGCTTCGCCCCGGACCTGCTGGGCGGCCATGACGTGCATGGAGACGCCGGTCGCGCCGATCGGATGGCCCTTGGACTTGAGGCCGCCCGAGGGATTGACCGGCAGCCGGCCGTCCTTCTCGGTCCAGCCCTCGAGGATCGCCTTGGCGCCCTGGCCGCGCGGCGTCAGCCCCATGGCCTCGTACTCGAGCAGCTCGGCCACGGTGAAGCAGTCGTGGGTCTCGACCAGCGAGAGGTCGTCCAAGGTGACGCCCGCGGCATCCAAGGCCCGGCCCCAGGCGACCTCGCAGCCCTCGAACAGCGTGATGTCGCGCTTGCTCATGGGCAGGAAGTCGTTGGCCTGCGCGGCGCCGCGGAACACGACCGCCTTGGGCCGGCCGAGCGCGGTCGCCACGTCGCTCAGCACGACCGCCGCCGCGCCGTCGGAGACCAGCGAGCAGTCGGTCCGCTTGAGCGGGCCGGCGACCAGCGGGTTCTTGTCGGAGACCTGGCGGCAGAACTCGTAGCCCAGGTCCTTGCGCAGCTGGGCATGGGGATTGGCGACGCCGTTTCGGTGGTTCTTGGCGGCGATCGCCGCCAGCGCGTCGGACTGGTCGCCGTGCTTCTGGAAGTACTGCTGGGCGATCCGGGCGAAGACCCCGGCGAAGCCGCCCTCGATGTCGGCCTCCTCCTTCAGGTAGGCGGCCTTGAGCAGGACCCCGCCGATCTCCGGGCCCGGCACGCCGGTCATCTTCTCGACCCCGACCACCAGGACGAAGCGCGCGCGCCCGGCCTCGATCGACTTCAGGCCCTGGTGGATCGCGGCCGAGCCGGTGGCGCAGGCGTTCTCGACCCGGGTCGCCGGCGTGAAGCGAAAGCGCGGGTCGGCCTGGAGCACCAGCGAAGAGGGGAAGCCCTGGGGCGAGAAGCCCTCGTTGTAGGTGCCGAGCAGGATCTCGTCGATATCGTCGGGCGCCAGCCCGGCGTCCGCGACGGCCTGGGTCGCGACCCTGAGGATGAGCGATTCGACGTCTTCGTTTTCGTGCTTGCCGAAAGGCGTGTGGCTCCAGCCGACGATGCAGGCGGTCATGTCAGGTGTGCTCCTCTGTTGGGCAGCCGTGCGATCTTAGCAAAGGCCTGTGGTGTCGGTCACCTGCTGCCAACCCTAACAAGGGGTTAACCAAGGCGTTAACGAAATCGAATCCACTTCGCGCCATGCTGAATGGCAGAGCACGGCCGGAACGCAGCGGCCGGGCCGCATAACCCGCCCACCGCATGGAGCGCGAAGTATGGGTGACATGAAGCTGATGTTGAACGACTTCCGGCTGACCACGGCGGAGATCCTCTACCACATGCCGGATCATCACCATTTGCTGCAGACCTTTCTCTGGCAGGAGCTCGACCGCGTCCCCGACTTCCCCAGGCTCAACGATTTCCTCAAGTTCTGGCAGTCCGAGCTGGACGGCAAGCTGCATACCGTCCGTGTCGCCTATGTCGGCGTCATCCAGCCGACCGAGTGGCGCTACAGCAACTGCGACCTCACGCTCCACTGACGAGCGCCCCCGGGAAGCCGGCCGGTCGGAACTTCTCCTCGCCGCGGACACGCACGCCGTCTTTGAGGTTGCACCAGATGTGATAGACGTTCATGGGCGGTGTCCCCTGGAGAGTCCAGTGTGGTTAAGGGGATGTTAACACCTGCTTTGGAGGATAGTGCCACCACGCAATTCGCGCCCGAGGTTAGGTTATGGCGGTACTCTCTTCCCAAATCATCGAAACGCTCATCGAGCTGGTCGAGCACAGGCTGCTGGAGATGTCGGACGACAATCACGAGCATCGAGGGGAGTACAAGGATCTGCAAGGCTGCCGTTATTCGCTGTTGGCCTTGGCCGCCGAAGAGATCAACGCCGATGCCTACATGCCGCCCGAGCGCCGGGCCGTCAAGAGACCCGACTACCTGCGACTCATAGCCGGCGGCAAGGCATAGTAAGCCTCTAGAGCGTCTGCTTGGCGCGGGCCTTTTCCGGCACCGGCCGTCTTCGACGGGGGCGGCGCTTGGCAAGCGCCACCCCCATGGAAGGACATCGAAACGTCTCTTAGTGTTCGGAGGATCCGTCAGGCCCCTGCGGCTTGCCGCCCTCGATGAGTTCGATCATCCAGGCCGGGGCCTCACCGGCGTCTTCCGGTTCCCTGGGTCCCGATTCTTCGTCTTCGGGAAACTCCTCGGTCGGTTCGGCGCCCAGGGCCTCCAGGAGCTCCTGTGGTGCCGACCCGCCGTCGGTCGCTTCGGCAGGCGCCTCCAGCGTGACCGGTTGTCCCTCCCGGGCAACGGAGAGGGCCTCCTCCGGACCGGATTCTATGATGATTCGCATGGCTCCGTCTCCTGTCGTTACCAGCCGAGCACCGCGTAGCGGCCCTCGATTCTGGCCTCGTCGGGCGTCAGGTTCTTGACCGTGATCCAGTAGGTGATCCGCCGGTCCGATGTCCGTTCGACCTGGACGTTCCAGTCGATCTGCGGTCCGCCCCGGCGCGGCTTGGTCGGCACGACGTTCCACTGCATGTGCCAATGAGCCGGCCAGTTGTGGGTGTACCAGCGTCGGCTCGAGTTGCCCGGAACCGTGCCGACGAACTGAACGCCGATCCACTCCCTGACGTAGAGCGCCTGGCGGATCAGCTGGCGCAGGTTCGGACGCCGGCCGATGCGCTGCGTGCGCGGCCTGGTGGGCGCATCCTGCTGCGGCGATCCGCTCGCCCGCAGCAGATCCCGTGCGCGTGCCGGACTGAGCGGAGGCCGCCGGCGTGCCCGCAGGACGCCCTGCGTGCAGCCGAGAGCACCGACCACGATCGGCGACGCGCTCGAGGTGCCACTGAACATTTCCGTGTAGTGCAGGTTGGAGTTGCTCCCGCCCTGCAAGTCACCGTAGCCCGTGGTGACCACTTCGCGGCCCCAGCCCTGCACGTCGACGGCAGAACCGTAGTTGGAGAACCCCAGGCGGGAGCGGTCCGGCCCGTGATTGCGGCCGTTCGTGCCCGGAGGCGGCGCCCCGGCGCCGACCAGGACGGAGCCCGAATCCCGCAGTCTGCGGTTGAATGGGTTCCTCCAGTCGGAGGGGAAGCCCGAAAGCGGCGTGTTGTAGACCGGGTCGTCGAGGTTCTGGTTGCCGTTGCCGGCCGCCGACACGACCACAACGCCCTTGTTTACCGCATAGCGGATGGCCGCATAGTCGTCCGGCCACCACTCGATCGGGATCCACCCCTTCGGGCCCCCACGCTGGAGCTCGATCAGGATGATGTCGCCCGGCCGCAGCAGGTTGGCCGCGGTGCGCAGGGCCCAAGAGGTGCCGTTCGGGAAGATGGAGACGCCGCGCACATAGGCATCTGGGCAGATCCCGGTGATGCCGATGGCGTTGCGGTCGCCGCCGATCTCGCCGACCACGGCGGTGCCGTGGTTGCGCCAGCTGGAGCTGGTCGAGTTGGTGCCTACGACGCCGCCCTGGTTCACGCGCAGGTCCTCATGCGCGAAGTTCCAGCCGCCCTCGACGTCGCAGATGCGCACGTTGTAACCCCGGCCACCCGAGAGGGTCCAGGCGTAGTGGGCGTCGATCCCGGAGGTTGCCGGACCGAGATAACCCTGAAGCGGCGTGTAGTTGGGGGTCGCTGGCAGGCCTTCGGTACCGGTCGCGAGCATTTCGTTGATCGCTCCTCCTTCTTCGAAGGCCGGCGGCTGCTGAAGGGCCGCCTCTGCCGCCGGATAGGCGGGGGGCTTGACGTAGGCCGTCTCGACCCCGGCCTTTTCGCAGATCTTGGCGCAGAGATCGTCCAGCTGCTCGTCCGGCGCCTCCACCAGGTAGTAGAGCGACAGATCGGGCAGCGCCGTTTCCGGTCCCTCCGCCGCCGGCATGGCCGTCATGGTTTCGAGAACGCGCTCTTCGCTGTCGCCGAACAGCGGGTGACAGACCGCGCCCGCGGCCTTCAGGAGCGTATCGAGATCGCCGAGGTCGGCCTCGACCGCCGAGGCCAAGCCCTCGCGCCGGGCGCGCATCCCGACCTCGGACTTGGCCACCATGATGAGCTCGCGCTTGAGCTCGAGATCCGTAGTTGGGTTCTGCCCGTTGCCGCGTTGGCCACGGGGCTTGCCCGGTATCTTCCTTGCCATCGTACGACCTCCCTTGAATTGGCCGTCGGCCCATCCGACGGCCTGGAAGGCGCACTCTCCTCAGGCCGGCTGGGCCTGGGGCTTCACGTAGGCCGCGGTAACGGCATCGAGACCGCGAAGTGTGGCGAGGATTCGCTCAGGGTCGAGCTTGGGCGTCTCGGAAAGGGTGAAATACCTGGCGAGTTCCGCATCCTGCGTACCTGGATGGACCGGCTCGAGGGAAATGCCCAGCCGGTCGAGTTCCTGCTCCAGGTCCCGCGTCGCTTTCCAGAGTTCACCCGCAGCTTCGCCGAGGTCGGCCGCGCCCTGCATGGCCTTGGCGACGTCGGACCTAAGCTGAATTACCATCTCCATGATCGGCCTCGAAACACGGTTTCGTCTCGGGCGCGTGCAGTCCCGGGAACAATACCAACATTCGGCAACGCGCGCGATTCTCTGAACCACGCGCAGGCCAAATACCTGGCCGCCAGCCTATCTTAGGATCCGTTGGAGAGTACACCTAGCCGCTTCGGGAACATCCCAAACCTTGTTCACCGCTCCCTCTACGGTCAGGATTCATGCTACTGCAACCTTCCGATCGATGCAACCTTAAATTCTCTTCGAATAAGAGTAGTTCTATGAAAGAGATTGGTGCGCCTGTTGCAGTTGTCCGTCGCCGGAGCGTAATCCGCCCCGTCAAATGGTTCCCGGCGCGATTTCCTGCTAGACTGCAAGACAAGGGCCGGATGGCCCAGCAAGAAGACAGACAAATGGGGGGGCGATGCTCGGAATGATGATGGACCGGCCGTTGCTGATCGCGCCGGTCATGGCGCACGCGGCGGCCTATCACGGCGACCGCGAGATCGTCAGCCGGACCGTCGAGGGGCCGATCCACCGTTATACCTACCGGGACTCCTACCGGCGCATGCAGAAGCTGGCCAACGCGCTCGTCGCCCTCGGCGTGAAGCCCGGCGACCGGGTCGCGACGCTGGCCTGGAACGGCTACCGCCACCTGGAGCTCTATTATGCGGTCTCGGGGATCGGCGCGGTGTGCCATACGATCAATCCCCGTTTGTTCCCCGATCAACTCGCCTACATCGTCAACCACGCCGGGGACCGCTTCGTCTTCGCCGACCTCACCTTCGTGCCGCTCGTCGAGGCCCTGGCGCCGACCCTGAAGACCGTCGAGGCCACGGTCGTCATGACCGACCGCGCCCACATGCCGGAGGCCGGCCCGGAGAAGGCGCTCTGTTACGAGGAGCTGCTGGAAGACCAGCCCGAGTCCTTCGAATGGCCCGAGTTCGACGAGAACACGGCCGCCATGCTCTGCTATACCTCGGGGACGACGGGCCATCCCAAGGGGGCGCTCTACAGCCACCGCTCCACGCTGCTGCACGCGCTCTGCTGCCTTGCCGGCACCGACGGAAACTGGGCGAGCAGAGGGGACAGCTTCCTCGTCGTGGTGCCGATGTTCCACGTCTGCGCCTGGGGGGCGCCCTACAGCTGCCCCATGGTCGGCGCCAAGCTGGTGTTTCCGGGCCCGGGCTACGACGGCGAAAGCCTCCACGGGTTGATCGAGGACGAGGGCGTCACGACGACCGCCGGGGTGCCGACCATCTGGTTGGGGCTGCTCGACTACCTCGGCCGAACGGGCAAGCGGCTCGACGGTCTGACGCGCATGGTCTGCGGCGGGGCCGCGCCGCCGATGGCCCTGATCCGCGCCATGCAGGAAGACTACGGGGTCGAGTTCATACAGGGCTGGGGCATGACCGAGACCAGCCCCGTGGCCGCCGTCTGCAGCCCGACCCCGGACATGGAGGCGATGTCGGCGGAGGAGCGCTACGCCCTCAAGGCCAAGGCGGGGCGGCCGCCCTTCGGCGTCGAGCTGAAGATCGTCGACGACGCGGGCCGGCGGCTGCCCCACGACGGCGAAGCCTCCGGAGAGCTCCTGGTGCGCGGGCCCTACGTGATCCGCGGCTACTACGGGGACGAGGCGGCCAGCGAGGCGGCCTTTGACGAGGAGGGCTGGTTCCGCACCGGGGACGTCTCGACCATCGATCCCCAGGGCTACATGCAGATCACCGACCGCACCAAGGACCTGATCAAGTCCGGCGGCGAGTGGATCTCCTCGATCGAGCTGGAGAACGCGGTCATGGCCCAGCCCGACGTGGCCGAGGCCGCCGCGATCGCCCGGCCGCACCCCAAATGGCTCGAGCGGCCGCTCCTAGTCATCGTGCCCAAGCCCGGCACGACCCCCGGCAAGGACGACATCCTCGGGTTCCTGGCGGACAAGGTGGCCAAGTGGTGGCTGCCGGACGACGTGGTCTTCGTCGAGGAGCTGCCCCACACGGCCACCGGCAAGGTCTCCAAGGCCCGGCTGCGCGAGCGCTTCAAGGACTACCAGCTGCCGACCGCCTGAGTCCCGCCGGCTGCGCGCTGGATCAGGCGGCGAAGCTCAGGTTCAGCCGGTTCCACACCTCGACGAGGGCCGTGACCAGGGCCTCCATCTCCTCGTCGCCGTGGAGCGGCGAGGGGGTCAGCCGGAGCCGCTCCGTGCCCTTGGGCACGGTGGGATAGTTGATCGGCTGTACGTAGATGCCGTGGCGCTCCAGCAGCTCGTCGGTGACCTGCCGGCACAGCTTGGCATCGCCCACCATGACCGGAACGATGTGACACTCCGACGGCATGACCGGCAGGCCGGCCGCCGTCAGGCGTTGCTTCAGCGTGCCGGCCCGTTCCTGATGGCGCGTGCGTTCGACCTGGCTCGTCTTGAGGTGGCGGATGCTGGCCAGGGCCCCGGCCGCCACGGCCGGCGGCAGGGCGGTCGTGAAGATGAAGCCCGAGGCGAAGCTGCGCACGAAATCGACCAGGGCCGCCGAGGCGGCGATATAGCCGCCCATGACGCCGAAGGCCTTGCCCAGCGTCCCCTCGATCACTGTCAGGCGGTCCATCAGGCCCTCGCGATCGGCGATGCCGCCGCCGCGCGGGCCATAGAGGCCGACGGCATGCACCTCGTCGAGATAGGTCATGGCGCCATGGGCGTCGGCCACATCGCAGAGCTCGGCGATCGGCGCGATGTCGCCGTCCATCGAATAGACCGATTCGAAAGCGACGATTTTGGGGCGCTTGGGCGAGATGTCCTTGAGCCGGCGCTCGAGATCCTCGGGGTCGTTGTGCTTGAAGATCCGCTTTTCCGCGCGGCTGTGACGTATGCCCTCGATCATCGAGGCGTGGTTGTGCTCGTCGGACAGCACCACGCAGTCCGGCAGCCGCGCGGCCAGGGTGCCGAGCGCCGCCCAGTTCGAAACGTAGCCGGAGGTGAAGAGCAGCGCCGCCTGCTTGCCGTGCAGGTCGGCCAGCTCCCGCTCCAGAAGGACGTGGTAGTGGTTGGTGCCGGAGATATTGCGCGTCCCGCCGGCGCCGGCGCCGCAACTGTCCAAGGCTTCGCGCATGGCCGAAAGCACCGCCTCGTGCTGGCCCATGCCCAGGTAGTCGTTGGAGCACCAGACGGTCACCTCGCCGGTCGCCTGGCCTCCCGCGGCGTCCGCGGAATGGCGGGTCGCTTGCGGGAACGCGCCGGCGTGGCGCGCCAGATCGGCAAAGATCCGATAGCGGCCGTCGGCCTTGAGCTGGTCGATCTGATCGGCGAAGAAGCGTTCGTAGTTCATCCCAGGGACTCTTCACTAGGTCGCGCTCGGCACCACGGGCCTCCAGGGTCGAGGAATAAGCCCGGAAGCTTAACGGATCGTTTAGAGCCTGGCATCCCCGGGTGCAAGCGCTAGACGCCTCGCCGGGGCCTCGGCGGCCCCCGGCAAACTGCGCCCGGAGAGCCCGGGATATCAGATACTCCATCGGCGCTGTCCGTCCCGCTCCAGCGATGGAACGACCCTTGCCATCTCTGCGCGCTCGGCGATCAAGCGCCGATAGGCGGCCGCGTCGGCCAAGGCCTTGCGGCGGCGGGCCTGCGCGTCGAGGATCCAAGCCCGGCCCGCACCCCTGCGCGCGGGATCTCCCGCAGCCGCCATGGCCACCAGCTCGACGGCGATGTTGCGGCTGAGGAACGCCACCTCGCCGTGCGCGCGGTGATGGCCCCGGCGAAGCGTGTCGCCCTGAAACAGGATATCCGGCTGATGGTCGCGCAGGGTCATGCGCAGGGCGCTCCCCGATTCCGTGCGTCAAGACATGCGAGGGAATATAATTCCCTTTTCGGGCAAATTCAAGGCCCATCTATGATAGTGCCGGCCGGTCAGACGGCCCGCTTGATCCAGAGGATCGGCGCCGCCCATTCCAGGGCGACATCGGTGATCGGCTCCGCGGCGTAGGACAGCAGGGTGTAGTGGCCCGGTGTGCCGCTGCGCACTACGCGTTTCACGTAACCCGCACCGCTGGTCAGCTTGACCACGCAGTCCTTGCCGAGAAAGCCGCTTTCGTCGCTGCCGGCGAGTCGCGAGCAGAGCAGGCGGTCGCCGGGGCGATAGACCGGCAGCATGGATTCGCCGCGCACCTCGACGGCGATCGGGTCGACGCCGCCGAGATCGAAGTCCACGCTGTCCAGTCCTGCGCCCTGCGACAGGTCGTCGACGGCGTGGAACTGCTCGCCGGCGCCGACGTAGCCGACCACGGGAATGCGCCGCCACTGCGGCCCGACGCCGTCGCGCAGCCAGACGAAATGGACGTCGAGCGCATCGGCGAGGCGCGGAATCGTATCGCCGCGCGGCTGACCCACCGCGCCCTGGCAGTACTTCTTGACGTTTTCCTTGGAGACGCCCGCGCGGCGCGCGAGCTCCGCCTGGGACCAGCCACGCAGGACAAGCAAGTCGTTCAAGCGT